>NZ_KB907307.1:1895198-2211064 GCF_000381925.1 Nocardia sp. BMG111209 | reverse complement strand
CCTACGAGCCGGTCTGGGCGATCGGCACCGGCCGGGTGGCGACCCCCGCCGACGCGCAGGAGGTGTGCGGCGCGCTGCGCAAGGAGCTCACCGAAATGGTCGGCGCGCCGGTGGCCGGGGGTGTCCGCATCCTCTACGGCGGCTCGGTGAACGCGAAGAACGTCGGCGAATTGGTCACCCGGACCGATATCGACGGCGCGCTCGTCGGTGGCGCCTCGCTGAAGGGCGACGAGTTCGCCACCCTCTCGGCGATCGCCGCGGGCGGCCCGCTGCCCTGAGCGGCAGCATATTTCGGCCACGGCCCGGCACTTTCGCAGTGCCGGGCCGTACCCGTCTCCGGGTGCGGCGGCATTCCGTACCGTGACGATGGGTCCGCGACGGCCGGGTAGTGTTCCGCAGCGGCAATGCGGCTTGGGCCGCGGCCGTCCGATCGGGAAGCGAGCATGGTTCAGCAGGCACAGGGTACGGCCGGTGGCCGGTCGCCGGAGGATATGCCGGCCTGGCAATTGGCCCGGCGGCGCCGCATCGTCGACGCCGCCCTGGCCGCGCTGGCCGAATCCGAGTACGAGCAGATCCAGATCCGCGATGTGGCCCAGGCGGCGGGGGTGGCGCTCGGTACCCTCTACCGCTACTTCTCCTCCAAGGAGCATCTGTACGCCGCGGTCCTGCAATCCTGGGCGGAACCCGCGAGCCGATCGTTCGACGCCCGGTCGGCCGGACTCGATCCGGTGGAGCGGATCCGGGTGCGGATGCGCCGGGTGATCCGCGCGTTCGAGCGGCAGCCGCGGCTGTACAAGGTGCAGGTGTCGTTGCAGGGCACCACCGATCCGCAGGCCCGGGCTCTGCTGTCCGACTTCGCCCGCACCGCGCAGGGCTGGCTGACCGCGGATTTCGCCGCCCTCGGCCCCGGCCACGACCGGGATACCGCGGCCATGCTGTGGTCGGTGATCAGCGCGATGCTGTCGGACGCGGTGATCCACGGCGGGCGGCCGATGGCCGATGTCTACCGGCTGGCCGACCGCTTCATCGATCTGGTCGAACCACGCCTGCGCGCCGCGCTCTGATCGATGATCGATCGGAACTGCTTGGGCTGCAACCTTTTTCGTCTCCGGTTTGCCGCGCACTCTTGAAAGAACAGGAATCGGGTTCTAGTTTTAGTGCATGAGCACCGAACTGCCGTTCCGCTACTTCGACTGCGACAACCACTACTACGAGGCGCTGGACGCGTTCACCCGCTACCTGGAGCCGGAGTATCGCAAGCGTGCCATGCAGTGGGCGCAGGTCGACGGGAAGCAGCGGCTGCTGGTCGGCGGCCGGATCAACAAGTTCATCCCGAATCCGACCTTCGATCCGGTTGCCGCGCCGGGGGCGCTCGACGAATACTTCCGTGGCCGCAATCCGCAGGGCACGGATCCGAAGACGTTGTTCGGCGCGCTGGAGCCGATCCGGCCGGAGTACCGCGACCGTGACGCCCGGCTCGCGGTGATGGACCGGCAGGGGATGGCGGCGGCGATCTTCCTGCCCACCCTCGGCGTCGGGATGGAACAGGCCCTGGCCGGCGATCGGCCCGCCCTGCTCGCCGCGTTCCGCGCGTTCAACCGCTGGCTGGCCGAGGACTGGGGATTCGCCTATCGGGACCGGATCTTCGCCGCGCCGTACATCACCCTCGCCGACCCGGACAACGCGACGCGGGAACTGGCCTGGGCGCTGGAGCACGACGCCCGGTTCGTGGTGATGGTGAGCGGCCCGGTCACCACCGCCGCGGGCTCCCGGGCCCCGGCGGATCCGATGTTCGACGAATTCTGGCGGCTGGCAAACGATTCCGGCATCACGGTGCTGTACCACGGCGGAGAGACGCTGTACACGAAGTACCTTCGCGACTGGGGTGAGAACGATTTCACGGAAGCCTTCCGCGCCAACACCTTCCGCAGCCTGGTCTCGGCGAATCCGATCCACGACACGCTCGCCAGCCATCTGGCGCTGGGACTGTTCCATCGCTTCCCCAATCTGCGCATCGCGACCATCGAAACCGGTTCGGAATGGGTGATCCACCTGTTCGACAAGCTCACCAAGTCGTACGGCCAAGTGCCGCAACTGTATCCGGAGGATCCGCGGGAGACGTTCAAGCGGCACGTCTGGGTCTCACCCTATTACGAGGAGGAACTCGGCGCGCTGCTGAACCTGCTGGGCGCCGATCACATCCTGATGGGCTCGGACTATCCGCACGTCGAGGGCCTGGCCGAACCGGCGACCTATCTGAAGGATCTGCAGAACTTCGACTACACCCCGGCCCAGTGCGAGACCGTGATGAAGGACAACGGCTGGTTCCTCGCGACCCGTCGACCGGCCTGAGAAGCCGCCGGGCACAACGTATTACGAGAAGAGGGCATCGTGGCAATGCCGACCGGCGTGCCGATCGTGGACACCATGATCGGTTTCCCGCACGAGGGGTTCCGGCAGTACGACTTCATCCGCAAGCAGACCCGCGACGAGGGTTCGGAGTCGATGGAATTCCCCGTCGAGTACATGTTCAAGGAGGTGCCCAAGGATCTGCCGACCGTGGATCCGGTGTCGGTGACGCTGCGCGAGATGGACCGGTTCGGCATCGAGATCGGTGTGATCGGCTGCGGCGACGAACTGTCCCGGCTCGCGCTGAAACGGCATCCGGATCGGTTCGTGCCCACCGGCAGCATCGACGACCCCAACGACGTTTCCGGCAGCGTGCGCCGATTGCGCCGGGAATACGAGGAATTCGGGGTCCGGGCCGCGAGTGTCTTTCCCGCCGGGACCTTTCCACAGGTGGCGATCGACGACCCGAAGATGTACCCGGTGTACCAGACCTGCGTGGACCTCGGTATCCCGATCTTCTGCACGGCCGGAATCCCGGGTCCCCGGCTGAAATACGCGGTGCAGGAGGTGTCGCGCATCGATGTGGTGATGTACGACTTCCCCGAGCTGGTGTTCGTCACCCGGCACGGCTGCGAGCCGTGGGAGGACCTGGCGGTGAAACTGATGCTGAAATGGCCGAACCTGTACTACTCCACCTCCGCGTTCGCCCCGAAGTACTACCCGAAGGCCATCCTCGACTACGCCAACACCCGCGGCGCGGACAAGATCCTCTACGGCGGCTACTTCCCGATGGGCCTGTCGCTGGAGCGCATCTTCACCGATATGCCGCAGGTACCCTTCCGCGACGAGGTCTGGCCGAAGTTCCTGAGCGGCAACGCCCGCCGCGTACTGAACCTGGACTGATCGCCCGCACCCGCCACCGAAACAACATACAGCTCAGCGTTTTTCGACCCGAGATCGCCCGTCGACCAGCCGTACGGCAGCCGCCTCGATCTGCGATTCGGACAACAGGACGGTGTTCGCCGCCGGCCCGAGCGGAACGAAGCTGTCGGCGCTGGTGACGCGAGCGATCGGACCGGTGAATCCGCCGTCGAGCAACACCGCGGCCACGGATTCGGAAACCCCACCGCTGCGCCGGGTCTCGTCGGCGATCAGCACACGGCCGGTGGCACTGGCATGTGCCAGCAGGTCGTCGACGGGCAACGGAGTCAGCCAGCGCAGATCCAGCACCCGGGCATGAAGGTCGCGGTCGGCCAGGCGGGCGGCCACGCGCAGGCTCATCGGCACCCCGTTGGCGAACGTGACGATCGTGAGATCGGTTCCGGCGCCGTGGATTCGGGCGCGATTCAGCGGCGCCGGCGCCGCGCCGACCGGCGCGAGCCACGCATCGTCGCCGGATTCGTGCAGATCGCGGGTGTGATAGAGGGCGATCGGCTCCAGGAACAGGCACACCCGGCCGTCGACCCGGGCCGCCGACACACAGGTGCGCAGCATCGCCGCGGCGTCGTCGGCGCGGGCGGGCGAGGCGATCAGCAGGCCGGGAATGTCCCGCAGCGCCGCCACCGAATCGTCGTTGTGGAAATGACCGCCGAAGCCACGCTGATAGCCGTACGCCGCGATGCGCACCACCATCGGATTACGGAACCGCCCGCAGGAGAAGAACTCCAGCGTGGCCGCCTCGCCGCGGATCTGATCCATCGCATTGTGGACGTAGGCCAGATACTGGATCTCCGCGATGGGCACCAACCCTGTCAGCCCGGCCCCGAGCGCAAGCCCGAGCAGACTCTGCTCGTCCAGCAGCGTATCGAAAACCCTCCGCGCACCGAACGACTTCTGCAACCCTTTGGTCACCCCATAAACGCCACCCTTGCGCCCGACATCCTCCCCGAAGACGAGAAGGTCGTCGTCCCGAGCCAGCAACTCCCCGAGAGTGCGGTTGATCGCCTGGGCAACCGTCGACCCTTGTTGCGGCCCGGCGAGTTCGGTGTGCGGGCCGGGCTGCGATCCACCAACTTTCGTGTCCGGCCCCGACTGTGGGCGACGGGGTTCGGTACGCGGGCTGAACTGTGGCCCACTGGATTCGGTATGCGGGCCCGACTGTGGCCCAACGCCTTCGGTGTCCGGCCCCGACCGTGGACCGCCTGCTCCGGAGAGCGGCCCCGAGTGCCTCCCGCTGGCTTCGGCGGTTGATTCAGGCCGTCGCCGGCCTGTTTCGGTGGACGGGCCGGATTGTGGCTTGCCTGTCTCGGTGTCCGGCTTGAAGTGCCGCCCGCCGGGTTCGGCAGTTGGTTCGGGCCGCGGCCCACCGGCTTCGATGTCCGGCCCGGATCGTGGCCCGGGTGCTTCGGTGGCCGGCCCGGAATGCCGCCCGCCCGCTTCAGCAGTCGGTTCGGGTCGCTGTCCGCCGGGTTCAGCGGTTGGTTCGGGTTGTCGCCCACCGGGTTCGGCGGGGCGTTCGGGCTGCTGTGTGCCCTGCGCGGCCGGGCGGTCGGTGCCGGAAGGGGTGGCGGCCGAGCCGATTTCGGGAATGGTGCGGGGGAGTGGGTGCGGTCGGCGGGCGTCGGCGTCGACCAGGTCGGGGTGGCTCGGTGCCAGGGGGGCGACGACGGCTGCGGCGGAGGTGAGTTTCGGCTCCGTCACGACCTGGTCGGCGGTGCGGGCCACCGTGTCGGCGATCGCGTCGTAGCGAGCGAGAACCTCTGTGGCGGTGGCGATTCCGGTGGTCACGAGGAGGCGGCCGGTGGCCGTCACCGGATCTCGGTCGAGGTCGTCGACGATGTCGGAGGCGCGCCGGTACGCGGATTCCAGGTCCGATCCGGCGTGCCCGAGCAGGCGGACCGTGCGCAGGCGCAGGAAGACCGGGCGCCGGGTGGCCCGCACACAGTCCACCGCCTCGGCCGAAACTGCCAGCGCCTCCGCCAGATTCGAGCCGTCCGCGGTGAAATACCGGAGTCCCGGCCGGGTTCCGTAGGTCTGTTCGATCCAGCCCGGGGGTGTGGGCACGCTGATGCCGAGACCGTTGTCCTCGCAGACGAACAGGATCGGCATCGGCAGGCGCTGGTACGCCGTGTGAATCGCCGTGTTGATCGCGCCCGTGGCGGTGCTGTGGTTGGCGGACGCGTCGCCGAAGCTGCACAGCACCACGGCATCCGTCGGCCACGGCGTGAAGCGGCCCAGCCGGGTGGCCCGGTCCATTGCGAAGGCCAGGCCGATCGCGCGGGGCAGATGCGAGGCGATCGTGGAGGTCTGCGGGATGACCGCCGCCGCGGCGTTGCCGAACACCTTGTGCCGGCCGCCGGAGATCGGGTCCGTGGTCGCGGCGACCACCCCGCGCAGTACGTCGCCGATCGGATCCAGGCCCGGTATCCGATGACAGCGGTGCACGTAGAACGCGCCGGAGCGGTAGTGCAGCAGCGCCGGATCGGTGACCCGCAGGGCGGCGGCGAGCGCGACATTGCCCTCGTGGCCGGACGATCCGATGCTGTAGTAGCCGCGGCCCGCGGCGGTCAGGCGACGCGCGGCGAGGTCGAGCTGCCGGCTGGTGACCTGGGCGTCGAACAGGGCGAGGTAGTCGGGGCCGCCCGGTCGGTCGTCAGCCGGGCCGGGCACCGCCGCGGTGACGGCGGCCCGGAAGCGGTGATCGAGGGCGGTGCCGGGAGCGGATGTCATGACGCCTGCCCGGACCGGCGGGGCGCGGTGTTCATTCCGCTCGCAGCACCAGGCCGGTGCCGTTACCGGGATTGCGGAGGGTGAGGGTGTTGCCGTCGACGGTGGCGGTGGTGCGGCCGTCCAGCGCCTGCAGCACCTGGCCCTCCAGCGCCATCACATCGTCGGCGCAGGCCATCCGGGTGGTGGCGAGGTGGAAGGTGAGATCCGATCCGCCCGATTCGGGCAGGTCCGCGGTGCCGGTGACCCGATTGCAGCCGGCCGAACCGCTGACCGCGCCGTCGGCGGCGATGGTGAGCGTCGGCCGCGCCTGCTCGAGGGTCACGGTGCGCACCAGGCCCTGCAGCTGGATCAGGGTGGTGACGATCCAGGTGGTGCCGGTCAGCGGTCGGTCGGGCTCCACGATCTTCTTGTCCTTCAGCATGACGATGCTGTTGTTACCGGTGAGGGTGAGGGTGTTGCGATCCAGCTTCCAGGTGGGGGAGGACTGCAGCAACCCGGTCTGCCAGGCGTCGGCCCCGGCCCGGTCGGAGGTGCAGCCGAGCAGCGTGGTGGTCAGGTCGGACACCACCACGGTGTCCTCGTCGAACCGGGCCGCGCCGCTGCTGGTGTTGCATCCGGCGTCGGCGGTCACCCGGCCGCCGGCGAAGGACAGGGTCAGCGGCCCGCCGCCGGGTATCGGGGTGCCGCTGATACCGGTGGAGACGAACGAGCGGCCCATCGGATCGGCGGTGGCGGCGTGGTGGGTGGCACAGGCGGCCAGCGCCGCGACGGCCATCACGGGGAGTACGCGCAGCGCGGGAGCCGACATGGACCGATCCTAGCGATCGCCGGATAGGCCGACCGGACCGCCGCGCCGCCGCCCGGTCACGGGTGATTCGGGAACGCCGCCGGGTGCCGTTTAGACTGTCGGGCATGCGCATGTTCCTGGACATCCTGCTGGTGATCACCAGCGTGCTGCTGGTGCTGCTGGTGCTGCTGCACCGGGCGAAGGGCGGCGGCCTGTCCAGCCTGTTCGGTGGCGGCGTGCAGGCCAGCCTCTCCGGATCGACCGTGGTGGAGAAGAACCTCGACCGGATCACCGTCTTCGTGGGCCTGATCTGGCTCATCTCGATCCTCGGCATCGGTTTCCAGATCAAGTTCTCCTGACCCGCGGCGACTACGCTCGAGCGAGTGTGGGGCCGGCCTGAACCCGGCCCCACACCCGCATCACCGGATCACGGCGCCGGCACGACGCTCAGCCGTGGCGGGCCCCATTCGGCGATCCGTACGGGCAGGCGATCACCGACATTCGGCGGCACGACCCACGAATCCCGGTGCAGCAGAGCGTGGATTCCCGGCGCGACCTCGACGAACGCGCCGAACGGCACCACCGACACCACGGTCGCGTCGACGAGTGCGCCGACCCCGTGCTGATCCTGGAACTCCTGCCAACGGGCAGGCGACACCTCATGAGAGGACATTGATTTCACCTCCTTCGCAGTCCCTGGAAGCGTTCTGACGCTCGGGAATGCGGGAGAGGCGGGCCTCGTGCCCGCGCCGCGCTCAACGCGCGGCCGGGAACCCTGTCTGTGTGCGGCTATTGGCCGACCCGGCAGTCACTGTGTCAATATAGCCTCCGCTTCGCTCCGGCGGGGTTCGCGGCCCCCTTTGTCTCGGTCCTTCCCTCCTCCGGTCAGTCGCTGCGCTCCCTCCCTCCGTCAGTCCAGGACCGAGACGGGCCGCGAACAACGGGGTTTCGGCATTGCGGGGATGTCGGTCGGTTCCGGGGCGGTCATCCTGCGAGCGGTTCGGCCTCGTGGATGGTGCCGTCCAGGTCCGTGAAGTTGTAGGCGCGTGCGAGTTCCGCTGTCCGCCAGGGTTTTCCGGTGCGAGCGCGACGGTCCGGGTCGGCGGCCAGCGCGGCCACCGCGCGGCCGACGAAGCGGGGTGACTGGGCCTCGGCCAGATCGAAGGTGCCCTCGCCCGGGAGGGTGATGGACCGGTGTCCCGTCGCGTCGGCCGGAACCAGTTGCAGCAGTTCGGTGTCCACGATGCCGGGCCAGAGCGACACCGCGGTCACCCCGGTGTCGCGCAGATCGTGGGCCAGATCGGCGGTGAGCCGGTCGACGGCGGCCTTCGCCACCCCGTAGACCGTGTTGTGTGTGTAGTGCACCGCGCCGGGGGAGGAGACGTTGACGATCAGGCCGCCGGATTCGATCAGCAGCGGCGCGGCGAAATGCGCTGCCACATAATGGGATCGGACGCCGATGTCGAAACTCTCGTCCCATGCCCGCGGCGGCACCTCCCAGAACGGCCGGCCCAGCCAGCGCGCGGAGGCGGGGGAGTTGTAGACGTTGTTGACCAGGACGTCCAGCCGTTCGTGCTCCGCGCGGATGGCCGCGAAAAGCCCGGCCACGGCCTCGTCGTCGCGGTGATCGCATACGAACGGCACCCCCGTGCCGCCGAGTTCGCCGACAGCCGCGGCCGTGTCGAGGACGGTGCCGGGCAACCGGCCGGCGGTGGCGGAGCGACCGGTGACGTAGACGGTCGCGCCCGCGGCCCCCAATTCCAGTGCGATGCCCTTGCCGATGCCGCGACTGGCCCCCGTGACGACCGCGACCCGGCCGGAAAGTGTTCCGTTCACGACTCCGGGACATTACCGTGAAATAAGAACACGTTCTAGTGCTGGGAGGCGCGGTGACCCCGACGCATCGGATGGTCGACACCAACGGAATTCGGTTGCACATAGCCGAGCAGGGGCGCGGATATCCGGTGATTTTCTGTCACGGGTTCCCGCACGGCTGGTTCATCTGGCACCGGCAGCTGGCGGCGATCGGGGCCGCCGGATACCACGCCGTCGCGCCCGACCTGCGCGGTTACGGCCGCACCGAGGTGCCGGAGGGGGTGGATACGTACACCAACGCGGCCGTGATCGGTGATCTGCTCGGCCTGCTCGACGAACTCGGCGCGGATCGTGCGGTGTTCGTCGGCCTGGACTTCGGCGCACAACTGGTGTGGGAGCTCGCACTGCGCGCCCCGGACCGCGTGGCCGGGGTGATCGTGTTGAACAACCCGTACGCGCCGCGCAGTCCGAAGCCGCCGTCGAGCTATTGGACCAAGGCCGCCGAACGGCACTTCCTGCACCTGTCGTACTTCCAGGAACCCGGGGTCGCCGACGTCGAACTCGCCGCGCGCCCACGGGAATTCCTCGCCAACGTGTACTACGCGCTGAGCGCCGACTACCACTATCTGGACACCTGGCAGAACCCACCCGGTCTCGGCTACCTGGACGTGCTGCCGAAAGCGCCCGCGCTGCCGTGGAGTTGGCTGACCGAGTCCGAATTCGACTATCTGAGCGGCGAGTTCGAGCGAACCGGGTTCACCGGCGGACTGGCCTGGTACCGCGCCATGGACCGCAACTGGGAGCTGTCCGCCGACCTGCCCACCACCGTGCCCGTGCCCGTCCACTTCCTCTACGGCGAGAACGATCCCGATATGGAGGGTTTCAGCGGCCGGGACCCGCTCGCCGTCATGCGGGCCCACCTCACGGATCTACGCGCCGTCGAAAAGGTGCCCGGCGCAGGACATCTCGTCCAACTGGAACGCACCGGTGCCGTGAACGACTTCCTGCTCACGGCGCTGGGCGAACTGGTGGGCCCACCGGGCGCCTGAGTGGCCGCGGTATTCGTCCTGGGCCGAGCCGGTCGGCGCGCCTGTGCGCACCCGGCGCCCCGCATTCGCACCCGGTGCCCGGCATTCGCACCCGTGACGCCATTTGCACCCGTGACGCTGTGACGCAGGCGCAGGCGGCACACCGGTGTCGCCGACTGGCGCCCGTCGCCTCTACCCGGACAGCTGCGCGGCAGCGGCCTCGTCCAGCAGCCAGGTGGTGGTCTCGCTCCCGACCGCACCCGCCGCGGGAATGTCGACCGCGGCCGCACCCGCCAGCGCACCGGCGACCGCCTCGGCCTTGGCCGCGCCACCCACCACCAGCACCACGTGCCGGGTGCGGCGGACGGCGGGCAGGGTCAAGGTGACCCGGACCGGCGGGGGCTTCGGCGAATTCGTCACCGCCACCACCAGTTCGTGCTCCTCGCGGGTCGCATCGGTGTCCGGGAACAGCGAGTTCACATGGCCCTCGCCGCCCATGCCGAGCAGATGCAGATCGAACGCACCGTGCTCGGCCAGGTGCGCGTGCACCAGCGCCGAGTACTCGGCGGCGGCCTCGATCGGATCCGGATACTCCCCGTCGGAGGTCGCGACCGGATGCACCCGGGACGGATCCACCGGCACATGATCCAGCAGCGCCTGCCGGGCCTGCAGATCGTTGCGCTCGGCATCGCCGGCGGGGACGAACCGCTCGTCGCCCCAGAACACGTCCAGCCGGGACCAGTCGATATCGCCGGGCGACTTGCGCACCACCTCGAGCAGGCCGATGCCGGTGCCGCCGCCGGTGAGCACCACCGAGGCGGAGCCGCGGGCCCGCTGGGCCGCGGTGACCACCGCGACGAGGCGGGCCGCCGCGGCCGCCACCAGATCGTCTGTGCCGGAATGGATCTCGACGATCCGCTCAGTCATAGATCACCTTCTCGATCCCGGCCAGGGCCTCGGCGTACACCTCGTCGGCGTCGAGCCGGCGCAATTCCTCGGCCAGGCAGTCCTTGGTCTCGCGGCGGGCCAGCGCGAACCGCGCGTTGGGTTCGCCGGTGCGTTCCAGCGTCGCGGTACGGCCGGTCTGCGGCCGGGCGATCGCGATGGAGACCGACCCGCGGTGCAACTCCACCTTGAGATCGCCGGTCTTGCGGTGCACCGGGCATTCCAGCCGGGCGGCGAGCCAACCGGCCAGCACATCCAGGGCCGGTTCCTCGTAGAGGCCGGACACCGTCACCGATTCCACCGGGTCGTACGGCGGATCGTCCAGCGCCGCCGCCAGCAGCGCCCGCCAGTACGTGATCCGGCTCCACGCCAGATCCGTATCGCCGGGTGCGTACGAGGCCAGCCGCTTCTTGATGGTCGCCTGCGGATCGGTGGCGAAGGTGGCGTCGGTGATGCGCCGGGTGGCGAGTTTGCCCACCGCGTCCTCGGCCGGATACTTCGGCGCGCCGCGCGGCCACCAGGCCACCACCGGCACGTCCGGCAGCAGGAACGGGATCACCACGCTGTTCTCGTGGTTGATCAGCTCACCCTGCAACCGCAGCACGATCACCTCGGCCGCGCCGGCGTCGCCGCCGACCCGGATCTGCGCGTCGAGTTTGGTGTCGGCGAACCGATCGCCACGGGCCAGCACGATCACCCGCGAGGGATGTTCGCGGCTGGAGTCGTTGGCCGCCTCGATGGCGTCCTCGGCCTCGGAACTGTCCAGGGTGCACACCACCAGGGTCAGCACCCGGCCCTGGGTGACGACGCCGTTGGCGTCGCGCAGGCTGACCAGGCGCTTGGCGACCGCCTGAGTCGTGGTGTCGGGCATGTCGACGATCACGGCCGCCGCCATTCGCGCCCGGTCCGGGCGAGCATCTCGTCGGCCGATTTCGGACCCCAGGTACCCGACTCGTACGGGTCGGGCTTGCCGCCGGCGGCCCAGTGCTCGAGCACCGGATCCAGTATCCGCCAGGACAATTCGACCTCCTCGTTGACCGGGAACAGCGACGGCACCCCGAGCAGCACGTCCAGGATCAGCCGTTCGTAGGCCTCCGGCGAGGATTCGGTGAACGAGGCGCCGTAGCTGAAGTCCATGTTCACGTCGCGGACCTCCATGCTGGAGCCCGGCACCTTGGAGCCGAACCGCAGCGTGATGCCCTCGTCCGGCTGCACCCGGATGACCAGGGCGTTCTGCCCCAGCTCCTCGGTCATGACGTGATCGAAGGGCAGATGCGGGGCGCGCTTGAACATGATCGCGATCTCGGTGACGCGACGGCCCAGGCGCTTACCCGTGCGCAGGTAGAACGGTACGCCGGCCCAGCGCCGGGTGTCGACGTTGAGCGTGATCGCGGCATAGGTCTCGGTGCGCGACTGCGGGTCGAAACCCTCCTCGTCGAGCAGCCCGACCACATGCTCGCTGCCCTGCCAGCCCTCGGTGTACTGCCCGCGCGCGGTGGTCTCGTCCAGCGGCTCGACCAGTTTCAGCGCCGAGAACACCTTGATCTTCTCGATCTGCAACTGCTTGGGCTGGAAGCTGACCGGATCCTCCATCGTGGTCAGCGCCAGCAACTGCAACAGGTGGTTCTGGATGACGTCGCGCGCGGCGCCGATACCGTCGTAATAGCCTGCGCGGCCGCCCAATCCGATGTCCTCGGCCATCGTGATCTGGACGTGGTCGACGTAGTTGGAGTTCCAGATCGGCTGGAACAGCTCGTTGGCGAAGCGCAGCGCCAGCAGGTTCTGCACCGTCTCCTTGCCCAGATAGTGATCGATGCGGAACACCGTCTCCTCCGGGAACGTCCGGTTCACCAGAGCGTTGAGTTCCTTGGCGCTCTTCAGATCGTGGCCGAACGGCTTCTCGATCACCACCCGCCGCCACGGCTTCGCCCGCCCCGGTTCGGGTTCCGCGGCGTCCGCCAGTCCGGTGCGCGAAAGCTGTTGCAGCACAACCGGAAACGCGTTCGGCGGAATCGACAGGTAGAAGGCGTGATTACCGCCGGTGCCCCGATCGTGGTCCAGCTGTTTCAACGTCGTCGCCAGCTGGGAGAACGCCGCGTCGTCCTCGAAGGTGCCCTGGACGAACCGGATGCCCTCCGACAGCTGGTCCCACACCTCCTGCCGGAATTCGGTGCGCGCGTGCGCTTTCACCGATTCCAGCACCACCTGGGCGAAATCCTCGTCGCTGTACTCGCGCCGGGCGAAACCGACCAACGCGAAGGCCGGGGGCAGCAGCCCCCGGTTCACGAGGTCGTAGATGGCCGGCATCAGCTTCTTGCGCGACAGGTCACCGGTGACCCCGAAGATCACCACACTGCACGGCCCCGCGATCCGGGGAAGCCGCTGATCGCGCTCTTCGCGCAGCGGATTCACCGGAACGGCCGTCGACTGATCGCCGGCCATCGGGCTATTTGCTCCCAGCGCTGGTGTCGGAGAGCGCGGTCGTGGTCGCCTGCAGCAGTTCGTCCCAGGACTTCACGAACTTGTCGACGCCCTCGCGCTCCAGCACCGCGAACACGTCCGCGAGATCGACGCCGACGGCGGCGAGCCGGTCGAACACCTGCTGCGACTCCTCGCCGGTGTCGCTGACCTCGTCACCGCGCACGGTGCCGTGATCGGCGACCGCGTCGAGGGTCTTCTCCGGCATGGTGTTCACCGTATTCGGCGCGGCCAGGTCGATGACGTACAGCGTGTCGGGATAGTCCGGGTTCTTCACGCCGGTGGACGCCCACAGCGGGCGCTGCCGGTTCGCGCCGCCGTTGGCGTGCAGGTACTGGTACGTCGAGATGTGCTTACCGTCGACGAACACGTCCCGGTAGGCGGCGTAGGCGAGGCGGGCGTTGGCCAGACCGGCCTTACCGCGCAGCTCCAGCGCCTCCGGGGTGCCGATCTTCTCGAGCCGCGCGTCGATCTCGGTGTCCACCCGGGACACGAAGAACGAAGCGACCGAATGGATCTTGCCGACATCGTGGCCGCCGAGCGAGGCGTTGCGGATGCCGTCCAGGTAGGCGCCCATCACCGACAGGTACCGCTCGACCGAGAAGATCAGCGTCACGTTGACGCTGATGCCCTCGGACAGCACCCGGGTGATGGCCGGCAGGCCCGCCTCGGTGGCCGGGATCTTGATGAACAGGTTGGGGCGGTCGACGATCTTCCACAGCTCGACCGCCTGGGCCACGGTCTTGTCGGTGTCGAACGCCAGCCGCGGGTCGACCTCGATCGAGACCCGGCCGTCGACGCCGTCGGTATCGGCGAACACCTTCGCGAACACATCGCAGGCGGCGCGCACGTCGTCGGTGGTGATGGTGCGGATCGCCGCGTCGGCGTCGGCGCCCTGCGCGGTGAGGTCCCGCAGTTGCGCGTCGTACGCGTGGCCCTTGCTCAGCGCGCCCTGGAAGATCGTCGGGTTGGTGGTGACGCCGACGATGCTGCGGGTCGCGATGAGGTCGGCCAGGTTGCCGGACTGGATGCGGTCGCGGGACAGGTCGTCCAGCCACACCGACACCCCGGCCGCGGAAAGCGCGGCGAGGTTCTCGTTCTGAGCCATGATCGGTTATCCCTTCACGTTGTCGAGGGAGCGATGGGCGGCGTCCACGACGTGTTCCGTCGTGAAGCCGAACTCCCGGAACAGGACCTGGTAGGGAGCCGAGGCGCCGAAATGCTCGATGGACACGATCTCGCCGGCGTCTCCGGCGAAACGGTGCCACGGCATCGCGATACCTGCCTCGACCACGACACGAGCCCGGACCGACGGCGGCAACACCTGCTCGCGGTAGGCGCGGTCCTGGGTGTCGAACCACTCCACACACGGCATGGATACCACGCGGGCGCCGATGCCCTGCTCCTCCAGCTTAGTCCGCGCCTCCACGGCGATCTGCAACTCGGAACCGGTCGCGATCAGGATGATCTGCGGTGTGGCGGTGGAGGACTCGGCCAGGATGTAGCCGCCGCGGCGGACACCCTCGAAACTCGTGCCCTCGAAGATCGGCAGGTCCTGGCGGGTCAGCGCCAGCGCGGACGGTCCGTCGATGTGCGGCAGCTCGGAGACCGAATACGGCGAATGATGGTCGCCGCTCTCGATTTCCAGGATCGTGCGCCACGCGTAGGCCGCCTCGTTGGCGTCGCCGGGCCGGACCACGTTGAGGCCCGGGATGGCCCGCAGCGCGGCCAGATGCTCGATCGGCTGATGGGTGGGACCGTCCTCGCCGAGGCCGATCGAATCGTGCGTCCACACGTAGACCGCCGGGATGCGCATCAGCGCGGCCAGCCGGACCGCCGGGCGCATGTAATCGGAGAACACCAGGAAGGTGCCGCCGTACGGGCGGGTCGGGCCGTGCAGCGCGATGCCGTTGAGGATCGAGCCCATCGCGTGCTCGCGCACCCCGAAATGCAGTGTGCGGCCGTAGGGTTCGGCCTTCCAGCTGTCGGTGGAGATGGACTCCGGGCCGAAGCTGGGCACGCCCGGCATCGTGGTGTTGTTGGATTCCGCGAGATCGGCCGAGCCGCCCCACAATTCGGGCAGCACCGGGGCCAGCGCGGCGAGCACCTTGCCGGACGCCTTCCGGGTGGAGGTGCCCTTCGGATCCGGCTCCCAGGACGGCAGCGCCTCGGCCCAGCCCTCGGGCAGCCGGCGCGCGGTCAGCCGGTCGAACAGTTCCTTGTTCTCCGGATTTGCCGTCGCCCAGGCGTCGAACTGCTTCTGCCAGGCGTCGCGGGACGCCTCGGCGCGGGCCGCGGCGTTACCCCGGGTGTGCGCGATGACGGCCGGGTCCACCTCGAAGCTCTGCGCCGGATCGAAGCCCAGCGCCGTCTTGACGGCGGCCACCTCGTCGGCGCCCAGCGCCGCGCCGTGGGCCGCGCCGGTGTTCATCTTGTTCGGCGCCGGATATCCGATGATGGTGCGCAGCAGGATGAACGACGGCTTGTCGGTGACGGCCTTGGCGGCCTCGAGCGCCGCCTCGAGCTCGGCCACGTTCTCGCCGCCCTCGACCACCTGGACGTGCCAGCCGTAGGCGCGGTACCGCGCGGCGGTGTCCTCGCTGAGCGCGATGCGGGTGTCGTCCTCGATGGAGATCCGGTTGTCGTCGTAGACCACGACCAGATTGCCGAGCTGCTGGGTGCCGGCCAGCGACGACGCCTCGGAGGTGACACCCTCCTCGATATCGCCGTCGGAGGCGATCACGTAGATGAAGTGGTCGAACGGGCTGCGCCCTGGCGCGGTGGCGGGGTCGAACAGGCCGCGTTCGCGGCGGGCGGCCATGGCCATACCGACGGCGGAGGCCAGACCCTGGCCCAGCGGGCCGGTGGTGATCTCGACGCCCTTGGTGTGGCGGTGCTCCGGGTGGCCGGGGGTGAGCGAACCCCACTGACGCAGATTCTGCAGATCCGACAGCTCCAGGCCGAAACCGGCGAGGTACAGCTGGATGTACTGGGTGAGGCTGGAGTGACCGCAGGACAGGACGAACCGGTCGCGACCGGTCCAGTCCGGATCGCTCGGGTCGACGTTCATCACCCGCTGGTACAGCGTGTACGCCAGTGGCGCGAGGCTCATCGCGGTACCCGGATGACCGTTGCCGGCTTTCTGCACCGAGTCGGCGGCGAGCACCCGCACCGTGTCGACTGCTCTGGTGTCCAGATCGCTCCAGTCGACCGGATGGTGCGGCTGGGTGAGGGCTCGGATGTCGTCTGTGACTGACACGACCGGGGTTCTCCTGACCTTATTCGACAACGTCTATGCGGTTGGGGGGTGCACCTACCACCCTAGAGCGCGCCGGATCGGCGGGATAACCGAACCCGCCCATGCGTACTGCCCGTGTCGTCCGCAATGTAACCGTTACGGCCCCGCCGATTCGGGAGCACGGAACGCGTGGGTCTACCATCCCTTGTAGTAGTAGCCGCGCCGGTCGCGTGCGCGCTGCTCGTTCCTGATACCGGATCGAGGCACCACCTGCGAGGAGAAACAGTGCGGATTGGGCAACAGCCGGGTGGTGCACATGGCTCCTCCGCTCCCGTGCTGAGCGACCGTGTCACCGGCTCCGGCCCGATCGCCACGCTGACCCGCCGGATATTGGCGTATATCGCGCTCACCAAGCCGCGCGTCATCGAGCTGCTGCTGGTCGCCACGATCCCCACGATGCTGCTCGCGCATCGCGGCCACGTCGACATCCGGCTGATCCTCGCCACCCTGTTCGGCGGCTGGATGGGCGCCGCGAGCGCCAACACGCTCAACTGCGTCGCCGACGCCGACATCGACAAGGTGATGAAGCGGACGTCGCGCCGGCCGCTGGCCCGCGAGGCGGTACCGACCTCGCACGCGTTCGTCTTCGGCGTGGTGCTCGGACTCGGCTCGTTCGCGTGGCTGTGGTGGCAGGCGAACCTGCTCTCCGGCGCGCTCGTGATCGCGACCATCCTGTTCTACGTCTTCGTGTACACGCTGGGCCTGAAGCGCCGCACCTCGCAGAACGTGGTGTGGGGCGGCGCGGCCGGGTGTATGCCGGTCCTGGTCGGCTGGGCGGCGGTGCGGGGCACCATCGGCTGGCCCGCCCTCGTCCTGTTCCTGGTGATCTTCTTCTGGACGCCGCCGCACACCTGGGCCCTGGCCATGCGCTACAAGGAGGACTACCGCGCGGCAGGGGTACCGATGCTGCCGGTGGTCGCCACCGAACAGGTCGTGACCAAGCAGATCGTCATCTACACCTGGCTCACCGTCGCGGCCACCCTGGCCCTGATCCCGGCCACGGGTGTGATCTACACCGCCGTGGCGATCGTCGCGGGCGCGTGGTTCCTGCTGATGGCCCACCAGTTGTACTCCGGTGTCCGCCGGGGCGAGTCGGTCAAGCCGCTGCGACTGTTCCTGCAGTCCAACAACTACCTCGCCGTCGTGTTCTGCGGGCTGGCGGTCGATTCCGTGCTGGGCTGGCACCCGCTGCTCTAGGTTGCCGCTCACGGCTTCCGCCGATAACGAATCGGCGAACCATCGGCACGGTGGCTGTGGCACCCGGTCCGCGCCGGTGAGACTGCGCTGCGCGACCCGGACATACCGGCCGTATACCCGAGTCGATGCCACCGGTCCGCACCCGACCGGCTGCCGTTCGAGTGCTCACGACAACAATCGGTTGCGGCTGTTCGGGCCCGCCGTCGAATCACTCCGCAGCGCTGCGCTGTTCGCGTGTGGAGGTGGCGGGCACGCGACATCCGCACAACAGTGTGAGGAGTCGTCGATGTTTCTTCGTGGTGTCCGATCGAGCAGCGCTGCCCTCCTGGCCGCTGTGGCGGCATTGATCGCACTCGGCGTTCCGGCATGGGCGGAACAGGGCAGTTCGGACTCCGCCGAGGGCCTTCCGCCGGGGTTTCCGTGCGGTACCACCACGGTGTCTCCGCTGTCCACGTGGCTGTGGTTCCCGATCGACGGCAGGGCGCCGCGATATGCGGAGGGCACTCAGGCCTCCGGCACCGGATATCTGGACATGTACGCGCCACCGGGCGGCCGGACGAACTACTTCCACCCCGGCATCAACACACGGCTGTCGGACCTGGCCGCCGACCCGCAGAATCTCGGGTTCATGCACCAGGGCCAGTACGTCAGCTTCCAGTTGCGACTCCGCCTGGCGGATCGCACGGATACGAACCGCAGCGGCTTCACCACGCTCGTCTGGTGGCCACCGGCCAACGGCAACGAAGGCGGGGCGGGCTGGGCGACCAGTGACAACCTCGTCACGGGAAATTGGTGGTCGACGCAGGCGATCCAGGGGCTCGCCGGCGGGCAGCAGTCGACGGCCTCGTTGCAGACGATCGCGCAGAACAATCCCGATGCGATCGTCACCGAGTACGGGGTGCTCAACGACAGCGGCACCGGCGGTGCGGACCGGATCGTCTACGGTTGCAGGACATGGGATTTCGAGCCCCTCGCAGACGGATCCGCGTAATCGTTTCGCCGTGAACAACTTCCGGTCGGCCAGTGATCGCACCGACACGATGCCCCGGGGACCATCCCCGGGGCATCGAGCATCAGCAGTTCGGTTGCAGGGGGAAACAGGCGCGTCCGGCGCTGGTCGACGGGATGGTCATCTCGGTCGGGGTGGCCGGTGGCGGGGGAGCGCCGGTGGGACGGGCTGTGGTGAGGCCCGGACTGTGATTGCCGGTGGGGCCGGTGTTGCCGCCGGTGGATTTGTGACCGCTGCCGCCGCACATCGCGACCAGACCGAGGATGATCACCAGGAATACCAGCAGGACCAGAGGAGCGATGCTGCCGAGGCGGCGACGTGGCCTGGCGGCCGGGCGCTGGTCGAACGGAATCGAGTAACGCTGCGAGTCCTGCCCGGCGTACGCCGCGTTGGGATCGTTCGGCGCTCCCGCGAATTCCGTTGTGGGCTGGTCGTATTGGGGTGGAGTAGCCGTCTGCACCGGGCTGCCCGGTGTCGGAATCGGCGCGCCGCCGGGTCCGGAACCGTAGGGCGGGGCGGCATGCGAGCCGGGACCCGCCGGTGGTAGCGAAGCGCCCTGGGACATCGCCGCGACGCCGTGCGGTGGCGTCTCGATCGGCTGCGGGCCCGCCGGCCCGGTTGCTTGTGGTGGTACGCCACCGGGGCCGACCGGCTGCGATGCGGAACCCGCGGGACCGATCGGTTGTTGTGGTGGCCCGCTGTACCCGAGCGATTGTTGTTGGCCACCGGAACCGTGCGGCGGTAGCGGTTGGCCGCCGGGGCCGATCGCCTGGCCGCCGGGTCCGATCGGTTGGCCACCGGGACCTACCGGTTGGCCGCCGGGTCCGATCGGTTGGCCACCGGGACCTACCGGTTGGCCGCCGGGGCCATATGGCTGGCCGCTGGGACCAACAGGCTGACCCCCAGGACCGATTGGTTGACCACCGGCTCCGATTGGTTGACCACCGGGGCCGATGGGTTGACCGCCCGGGCCGTATGGCTGGCCGCCGGGACCGACTGGTTGGCCGCTGGCTCCGATGGGTTGGCCGCCGGGACCGACAGGTTGACCACCCGGACCGAGAGGTTGACCGCCTGGGCCGATGGGTTGACCGCCCGAACCGTATGGCTGGCCGCCGGGGCCGATGGGCTGACCACCGGGGCCGACGGGTTGGCCGCCGGGTCCGATCGGCTGGCCGCCGGGTCCGATCGGCTGGCCACCCGGGCCGATGGGCTGACCACCGGGGCCGAAGGGCTGTGCCGGTGCTCCGCTCGGATGTGGTGGTGCGCCGGCCGGATTCGCGGATTCGGGTAGTGGGCCGCCCGCGGCTTGTGGTTGGCCGGTGGGGTAGCCGGGGGGTACGGGTTGGAGGCCGGCGGCGGGGGCAGCTGCCCAGGCGGGTTGGGGTGCGGGGGCGAATGCCGGTGTGCCGGTGGGGGATTGGGGTTGGAGTGGGGTGCGGTTGGCGGCGGGGGCCGGGAATCCTTCGTCGGTGAGTTCGGCGAAGGTGGCCGCGGCGGCGAAGCCGAGGACGCCGAGTGCCTGGCCGACCTGGGCGGCGTCCCAGGAGCCGGGATTGTCGGCCGATGCCCGCATGATGTACGAACGCAGGGAGGACGGCCCGTCGCCGCGGACCACGTCGATGCCCTCGGGCAGGTCGCCGCGGTCGAGGGTGATGCGGCTGCCGAACTGCGGGACCACCAGGACGACGCCGGTGATGTTCAGTTGCTCGCGACCGGGGGCCGAGCGCAGCAGGCGGGTGATCTCGCCGGTGCGGGTGGTGATCTCCTCGATCGGCTCGTTGCCGGTCTGCACGCCCTCCAGGGGGGCGATCCGGCCCTCCAGGGTCCACGGCTGGTCGGCGCCGCAACGCAGGGTGCCGGTGGCCCGCTCGGTGAACGATTTGATCGCCACCACCACGCACGCTTCCGGTGTGAACACGATGAGATCGGTACCGCGCGCCTTGAACACCGCGATCCCGGCCAGGGCGCGGGCGTCGCGCCAGGTCTGCAGCCAGGCGACCACCGTGCGCTCGGTGCTGGACAGCCGTGCCGGATCGTCGTTGCGAACCTTCACCAACATGCTGATCAACCCCTGACCGGATGCGTCCTCCGCCGGTTACCTGCGCCGGCACCGTCGACAACCGTACGCCGAAAACGACCGAGCGGGCGAATCGGCTTGTGCGGCAGCAAGATCATCCGGCATTCCGGGCAACTACCGAGCATCCGGGGCGGACAACACGGTGATATGCGGCGCCGCAACACATCCGGCCGGGGACCGGGGTGCGCGGCGCCGCACGCCGCCGGCTCATCCGACCGGATGGGGATGTGCGGCAGGCGATGTCACGGGTGCGTCGGTACGCCACGCGATATGTCCGTCGGGCCGCACCAGGACCCGGGTGCCGGCGCCGGCGGCATAGGCGGCGAATGCGTGATCGTCCACCGCAACCAGGCGGCCATCGGTATTCGGGTCCGTGGCGGACCCGATCGAGAACGCTCGGACGCCGGGATCCGCCGGGATCTCGGCCGGTGCGCCGAAGACCAGCAGGGTGGCGTGCGGCCCGCGGAACAGGTCGAACAGGCGCAACTCGGACCCGTCGGCGCCGCGCAACGGCGCGTCCGGAGCGCGGTCGCCCGCGACCGATTCGCCGTCGGCGTCCGGAGCCCGGTAGGTGATGTCGAGTTGATGGGTCTCGGTGCCGCGGCGCATCGCGTCTTCGTCTCCGGCAACGGCCTTTTCGAGCAGGCCGGTGGCGATCCCCAGTACCCGGGCGGCGACCGTGCGCCGCTCCGGCTCGTAACTGTCCAGGGGGCCGGGATCGCCACCGAGGGCGGCGGCCAGCTTCCAGCCCAGGTTGTACGCGTCCTGGATGCCGGTGTTCATGCCCTGCCCGCCGGTCGGCGGATGCACGTGCGCGGCATCCCCGGCGAGGAACACCCGCCCCACCCGGAAGCGCTGCGCCAGACGGATGTTCGGCCGCCAGATCGTCGACCACACCGGTTCGCCCAGCACGATGTCGTCGCGATGCGAGAGTCGATTCAGGAACTGCTGCAATCCATCCCGGGTCGGTTCGACGGAATCGGCCAGGGGAGCGAAGAATTGGAACAACTGCCCGCCCGGCAGCGGGCTCATGCCGATACCGGCCGTCAACGCGTCCGGTTCGGCGAACCAGTAGCCGTAGTCGTGATCCAGTCCGTCGGCGGTGAGGTCGCCGAGCAGGATGCGCAGGGATTCGTCGGTCTCACCCTCGAACGGGATGCCGAGCGCCTTGCGGACGGTGCTGCCGCCGCCGTCGGCGCCGACGAGGTAGTCGGCGCGTACGGTGGCCGGTCCGTCCGGCCCGACCAGCCCGACCGTCACCCCGTCCGCGTCCTGGGTGAAACCGGTGACGGCCGTGGACAATTCGACTACGACACCGTATTCGCCGAGCCGGTCGCGCAGGATCCGTTCGGTGCCGGACTGGCCGAGCACCCACGGATTCGGGTACGGCACAGCCGGAGTGGGCTCGCGCAGATCGCTCATCCGCTGCTCCCCGGCGAACTGCCCGCCCAGATAGGCCCGCATCAGCGCCTGGTTCGAACCGGCGGCGAGCACCGCGTCGAGTACGCCCAGGTCGTCGAACACCTCGAGGGTGCGGGGCTGGATCCCGTCGCCGCGGGAGCCCTGGAAGAACGTCTCGGCGCGGTCCACGATGCGGACCGCGACGCCCCGGCGGGCGAGGTCGACGGCGAGCGTGACACCGGTGGGACCGCCGCCGGCGATGAGGACCTGGGGTGACATATCCGTGCCTCCAGCAATGAATTTGTATTCAGTGAATGTTAATTCAGTATGTTGGTTGCTACTCTCCGCTGTCAAGGAGGTGGTGATGACCCACGCGGATGCGGAGGCGGGTGGCGACCGGCGCGGGCGCCGCAAGGAGCGGTCGGCCGAGACCGAGCAGGCGCTGAAGGATGCCGCGCGCGAGGTGTTCGCCGAACGCGGCTATCTGAACACCAAGATCACCGACATCACCGCCGCCGCGGGCCGGGCCGCCGGGTCGTTCTACAACCACTTCGCGAGCAAGGAGGACCTCCTGCGTGCGCTGCTGGACGACCTCGCCGCCGAAGGGGACGCGGACGCCGCACGGCCCGAGCACAAGGAGGACTTCACCGATCCGGACGCGATCCGCTACCACGTCGAGGCGTACTGGCGGTTCTCCCGCCGCAACTGGCCGGTGCTGCGCGCGATGAGCCAGGCGGCGCTGGTGAACGACGAGTTCGCGGCGATCATGCGGCAGTTCGCCGTCGGTCAGCGCACCGACATCCTCGATCACATGGCCTACGTGCCCGCAGCGGGACTACGGCTGCCGACCTCGCCCGAGGCCGGGCTGACCATGATGTTCGCCGCCATCGAGGGCCTGCTCCAGGCGACCCGCGAGGGCACGCTGGAGTTCACCGACGAACAGGCGATCGAGGACCTGACCCGGTTCTTCTACCGCGGCCTCACCGGCCGCGACTACTGAAACGCTCAGGGCAGCAACACGATCGAGCCCGTGGTCCGACGGGCCTCCAGATCGCGATGCGCCTGTGCGGCGTCCGCCAGCGGATATTCGGCGCCGATCCGGATCCGCAGCCCGCCCGCCGCCAACGCGTCGAAGATATCGCCTGCGCGCCAGAGCAATTCGTCGCGGGTGCGGGTGTAGTGGACCAGTGTCGGGCGGGTCAGGAACAGCGAGCCGCCCCGGTTGAGGCGCTGCGGATCGATCGGCGGCACCGGCCCGCTGGCCGCGCCGAACAGCGCGAGCATGCCCCGGATGCGCAGCGAATCGAGGCTGGCGTCGAACGTGGAGGCGCCCACGCCGTCGTAGACCGCCGCGACCCCCTCGCCGTCGGTCAGCGCGCGCACCCGGGCCGCCAGATCGTCGCCGTACCGCAGCACCTCGGCCGCCCCGGCGTGCCGCGACAGCGTCTCCTTCTCGTCGCTCGAGACGGTGGTGATCACCCGGACCCCGCGCACGGCCAACAACTGGGTGAGGATGAGGCCGACGCCGCCGGCCCCGGCGTGCACCAGCACGGACTCGCCGGGCTCCGGCCGGTAGAGCGACTCGCACAGATAGTGCGCCGTCATCCCTTGCAGCAGAGCGGAAGCCGCGATCGGGCCGTCGACCCCCGCGGGCACCGGGATCGCCACCTCCGCGGCGACCACGACCCGCTCCGCGTAGCTCCCCGGCGCCGATGCCCACGCCACCCGGTCGCCGACCGCGAATCCGGTGACGCCGGAACCGATCCCGGCCACCACGCCGCTGCCCTCGGCGCCCGGAACATAGGGCACCTGCTGCGGATAGATCCCGGTGCGGATGTAGGTATCGATGAAGTTCACGCCGGCCGCCTCGAGCTCGACCAGCAGCTGCCCCGGGCCCGGCTCCGGATCGGGCACCTCGACGTATTCGAGAACCTCGGGACCGCCCTGTTCGGATACCTGGATGGCACGCATGAGTCCTATTTGTACACCTGGGGACTCCGGTCGCCGTGGCGCCCGCGCGGTGTGGACGCCGATTACCCGTTGGTAAACTTCGGCCCATGACTGCTACCGAGGCTCGCGCGAAGCCGTCGTCCGCCACCGTCGCCGCGCTGCGCAAGTTCGTCGCCGAGCACGGCGGTTCGGCCACGGCCGTCCTGCAGCCGACCGGCCGGATCGGTGTCCGGGTCACCCTGGTCGGCGCGGACGGCGTCCTCGGTGATCAGTTCGCCGCCGATCTCGCCGAGGCGAAGGCGCTCGTCGCCGCGGTCCCGGAGGTCACCGAGACCGAGGAGTGGGGCCGCGAGCTCAGCGCCAAGGCCACCCCGGCGCGCGGGCACTGGGCCCGGATGGCTGCGTGGGTCGCCCGGCAGAGCCGATTCCCCAAGGCGCGCAACGAGCGTTGAGCTGCTCGCCGCTCGCCGGCCGACCATAATGGGCGGACATGACGGAGAAGCAAGCGAGTCGTACCGCGGTACTGGTGTGTCAGGGGCGTGCGGTGGCCGACGGCCGATTGGCGGTCGGCCGGTTCGGTGATCCGGTGGCGCAGCGATTTCTGCTCGACGACGAGCGCGCGGCCGTGGAGCGCGCGCGGACCGGAACGGTCCCACAGGCTATGCGCCCCCGCATGGAATACGAGATGCTCAACGCCACCGCGGCGGTGCTGGCCACCCGCACCGTGCTGATCGATGACGCGATCGGGGACCGGCACACCCCGCAACTGGTGATCCTCGGCGCGGGCCTCGACGGCCGCGCCTGGCGCCTCCCCGATCTCGACGACGTCGTCGTGTACGAGGTGGATCAGCCCGCCTCCCAACAGGACAAGCGCGAGCGTGCCGGTGACCTCACCCCCGTCGCGAAGGAATTGTGCTGGGTGCCGGTCGAATTCGGCCGGGACGAGCTCGGTCCGGCCCTCGCCGCCGCCGGGCACCGCACCGACACTGCCACGACCTGGATCTGGGAGGGTGTCCTGCCGTATCTCACCGCGGCGCAAGTGGATTCGACACTGAGCGCGGTGGCCGCGTGCTCCGCGCCGGGCAGCCGGCTGATCGCGACCTATCCGCTGCCCTCACGACTGGCCGCGATCGGCCGGCTCGGCATGCGCGTCTACAGCATGCTCTCCGGCGACCGCGACCCGCTCGCGAACGAGCCGCACATCTCGACCTGGACCACCGGCGAGATGGCCGCGATCCTCGCCGGTCACGGCTGGACCGTCACCGCCGATCACGACTTGTACGAGGCCTCGCGCACCCTCGGGATCCCCGCCTCACGCTCCCGGTTCGTCGGCGACAGTCGCGTCGTCGTCGCCGACCGGGCGTGACGCGGCGGGCCGATCAGGCGCAGCAGCCGCCTCCGCAACAGCCGCCGCCGGTGGGTGCGGGGGCGGCGACCGCCGGTGCGCCCGCCGACCCGGTGAGGGCGAAGGTGGTCAGGAGCTTGACGGTGTCGCTGTGACCGTCCGGGCAGGCCGCGGGCGCGCCGGCCTCGCTCATCGGCCGTCGCAGTTCGAAGGTCTCGGTGCATTCGCGGCAGCGGTAGGCATAGGTCGGCATGACAGGATTATCGCCGCCGGCGGCCCGGTCGCGAAACCGTGGATCCGGCCGTACGTGGCACCGATCCGGCGGGGCGGTCTCCGGCATCAACGGACCGACAGGTATGATATACCGGTTGTTCACCGAATGGCGCTGTGCCGCACCGCAATCCGCGCGGCGGAGCCCGGCCGGTCCCCGATGAAGGAAATGCCCGCATGTACCTGTCCGTCCGACCGTCCGGCGCGCCCAGTGGTGGCCTGTCCCGGTGATCGAACTGGCGGACGTGACCGTCGGGTACGACGGTCACCGCGTGCTGAGCGGCGTCGACCTGCGGCTGACGGAACGGCGCATCGGCGTCATCGGGCAGAACGGATCCGGTAAGAGCACCCTGGCCCGGCTGCTCAACGGCCTGGTGCTGCCGGATACCGGCACCGTGCGGGTGGACGGGCTCGACACCCGCGGCGCGGGCCGGAAGGTCCGGGCCAAGGTCGGCTTCGTCTTCCAGAATCCGGACAATCAGATCGTCTTCCCGATCGTCGCGGAGGATATGGCGTTCGGCCTGAAGAACCTCGGCCTGCCGCGCAAGGAGATCCCGGACCGGGTGCGCGCGGCGCTGGCCGAATACGGCATCGCCGGCCTGGCCGAGCGGCAGAGTCATTCGCTCAGCGGCGGCGAGAAACAACTGGTCGCGTTGGCGTCGGTGCTGGTGATGCAACCCGAACTGGTGGTGTTCGACGAGCCCACCACCATGCTGGATCTGCGCAACCGCAACCGGCTGCGGACCGCCATCGACGCCATGCCGCAGGCCGCGATCGTCGTCACCCACGATCTCGACCTGCTCGCCGGCTACGACCGGGTGCTGGTCGTGCACGAGGGCACGATCGCCCGCGACGGCTCGCCCGCCGACGCGATCGGCTGGTACCGGGAGCACTGTTCGTGAACACCGGGCTGTACGTGCCCGGGACGACGATCGCGCATCGACTGCCGGCCGGGCCGAAATTCGCGATGCTGTTCGTCGTCGGCATCGGCCTGTTCCTGGTCGACTCCCTCCCGGTCTCGGGTGCGGTGACCGTCGTCGTACTGCTGATCCTGCTGTCGTGCCGGGTGCCGTGGCGAGTGTTGCGGGCCCGGCTGACCCCGCTGCTGTGGATGCTGGGCTGCTTCTTCGCACTCACTGTCGTCCTGCAGGACCTGCACACCGCGCTGCTGTCGCTGCTGCGGCTGCTCGCGGTACTGCTGCTCGCGCTGGCGGTCACCATGACCACACCGCCGATGCGGGTACTCGACCTGTTCGAACGACTGGCCGGCACGCTGCGCTACGTCGGCGTGCGCGACACCGAGCGAATCGGCCTGAGCATCGCGCTGGTGCTGCGCTTCGTGCCCGAGGTGCACCGGCATTTTCTCGACATCCGGGAGGCGCAACGCGCGCGCGGCCTGCACGCGAATCCGATCGCGCTGCTGGTGCCGCTGCTGGTCCGCACCCTGAAATCCGCCGACGACGTGGCCGCGGCCGTCGACGCGCGCGGTTACCCACCCCCACCCCCGCCCCGGCGTGCCGGGGCCGGCCGTTCCGAGGAGATATCGTGACCGACCGCGTCGCCACCCGGGATGTCGTGCTCGTCGCGCTGTTCGCGGCGATCATCGTCGCCCTGGGCCTGATCCCGCCGGTCAGCGTCGGCTTCATCGCGGTGCCGATCACCCTGCAGACCCTCGGCGTGATGCTCGCCGGAGCGATCCTCGGCTCGGTGCGCGGCATGCTGGCCTGCGCGCTGGTGGCGTTGCTGACCGCGGCCGGGCTGCCGGTGCTGTCCGGCGGCCGCGGCGGACTCGGCGTATTCGCCGGACCCACGGCCGGCTACCTGATCGGCTGGCTGCCCGGCGCGCTGGTGACCGGCCTGATCGCCCAGCTCTGGGCGTGGCGGCTCACCACCCGATGGCTGCGGATCGTGGCCCTGTTCCTCGCGGCCGTCGTCGGCGGAATCGCCGTGGTGTACGCGGTGGGCATCCCGTGGCTGTCGGCGAACACCGGCATCCCACTGCACAAGGCATTCAGCTCCGGCATGGTCTTCGTCCCCGGCGACCTGCTCAAGACCGTGATCGTGGCCCTGGTCGCGGACGGCGTCCTCCGCTCCTACCGCGTGCTGCCGGCCCGCAAGCAGACGGCCGGAGCACCGCGCTAGCCGTCCCTCGACAGGCGTCCTCGGATCCGTCCGTCCGGACGGTATCGAGGGATGTCGTCCGGACGGCATCGTGGCGTGAGGCCGCTGACCGGGCCGACCCGAGGCGTTCCGGCAGGCGTGACCCGGCCGGTCGCAGAATCGGCCGGTAGGCCGGGCGGGATGTGCCCGCCGCGGAATACCGGTCCGGCAGCGGAGCCCGATCCGTGCGGATCAGGCCGGGTGCGCGACGGGAGTGGCGGCCGGAGCGGCGACCAGCTCTCTGGTCCGCATGGCCGACCAGACCGCCGCGGTGGCGGCGGTGCAGGCCGCCGCGCCGCCGACGTGGCAGGCGACCAGAGCCGCGGGCACGTGGGTGAAGTACTGGACGAGACCGATCAGACCCTGCGCGCAGACCAGGGCGATCAGCACGGCGAGGCGGGTGCGGATCGCCCGTGTCGTGCCGACCGCGGCCAGGCCGAAACCGAGGCCGATCAGCAGGCACAGGTAGGCGACCAGCAATTCGGCGTGCGCGTGCACCAGCGTCACGATCTCCACCTGGAGACGGGCGACCGGCTTGTCGGCGCTCTTGTCCCCGGCGTGCGGCCCGGCGCCGGTCACCAGGGTGCCCGCCACCAGCACCCCGGCCAGCAGGACGGCGCTGAGCGCGGTGAGCCACCGCAGCGGATTCGGGACCTGTGGCACGTCGACGCCGTCGTCCGGCTCGCCGACCTTCGCGTACAGCAGCGTCGCCAGCCACACCATCAGCATCGAGACGAGCAGATGGATCGAGACCGTCCACCACAACAGGCCGGTGCGCACGGTGATCCCGCCGATGACCGCCTGCAGCACGGTGCCACCCGGCATCAGCCACGCGTACCCGATCACCTCGCGCCGCCGTCGCGCGCGGATCACCGCGAGCACGACCAGCGCCGCGGACAGCGTCACCGCGAAGGTCAGCAGCCGGTTGGAGAATTCGACGGTCTGATGCCAGAACGGCACCTCGGCGTGCGGTACCGGGGTGAAGCTGCCCGGGAAGCACTGCGGCCAGGTCGGGCAGCCGAGCCCGGACGAGGTCACCCGCACGATGGCCCCGGTCACGGAGATCCCGGCCTGGGTCAGCACGGCGAACGCGGCGAGGATCCGCTGCACCCGCAGCGACGGCAGCGGCAGCAGGTCGACGATTCGCAAGAGGGCGCGTGACAGCACGTGACGATGGTAGTCCGGCGCACCGCCCGTCCCGCACGCGGCCTACTACGCGCCGTCGTTCATTGCATCGTGTGCCATCTCGCGAGGTGTGCCGCGCCGGATCTCGGCGGCGTGGCGGCCTCGAGGTGCGGAAACGGGGTCGCGTCGTCGTCCGAAGAGCCGTCGATGCAGAGGTGCAGCGAGTGCAGAAACGGTGCCGTCAGGCCGGGTGTCCGACCGCCTCGCGGAGGATGCGGAATTCGTCGGCGAGGGCCGCGGGGGTGTAGTGCGCGTTGAGGCCGCTCGGGTTGGGCAGTACCCAGACCTCGGTATCGCCGATGGATTCGGCCTGGCGGCCGACGGTGGTGCGCGGCCGTCCGAACGCGGTCCGGTAGGCGCCCAGCCCGAGTACCGCGAGGGTGCGCGGCCGGTACCGGGTGACGCGCTCGACCAGCGCGCGGCCGCCCTCCCGGAACTCCGCGGCGGTCAGCTCGTCGGCGCGGGCGGTGGTGCGCGCCACGACGTTCGTGATGCCGAGACCGTACTCGAGCAGTTCGCTCTGCTCGTCCGGACTCAGCTGACGCGGCGTGAAGCCGGACCGGTGCAGCGCGGGCCAGAACCGGTTGCCGGGTCGCGCGAAGTGGTGACCGGTGGCGCCCGACCACAGCCCGGGGTTGATCCCGCAGAACAGCACGCGCAGATCCGGCGCGATCACATCGGTGAGCGTGGCCGAGGTCGCCGCGGCGAGCTGGTCCGCGGTCGGTCGAGCGGAAGGCATTCGACCAGTCTGCCGAGCACCTCGGCCGGTCGGCGGGCCGGGTCGAATCGGATCGATCGCTGAAAGGTTGCTGTTTTGATCCGATGTCCGAATGGGTGGCGATCCGCCGTGCCGCCGATCGCACGTAATTACCCTGCGCCGCCGCATCTTTGCCCAACAAGGCCCCGTGTGATCGGCCGCGTCGCATATCGGGTTGATCACGGGTCGATGAACATAGGTGTATTGCCATGAAATAGCTGACGGGTCCTTCGCTAGCGTAACGGAATCGGTGACCGAGTCTTCGCTCACGACCCCGCGCCCGGATGGCCACCGGCGGCGCATCCACCTCTTTCCGACGTCCACCGCTGCGCGTGGTTCGGCGCAGCCGTCCGACCCTCGTTCCCTCGTCCGGCGCCGCGTGCGGGAGGTGGCGTCCCTCGTAGAAGGGTGGCCCGATGTCTCGGATTCGACTGCTCGCCGTATGTGCCGGTTTCGGTCTGGAGGCGTACGACTGGGGGTTGTATCCGCTGTTGCTCTGCTACTTCGGACCGTCGTTCTTCGGCGGTGACGCGCAGCACGCGCTGTTCTCCGGCTTCGCGGTGTTCGCGGCCGGATTCCTCACCCGTCCGCTCGGCGGCCTGGCGCTCGGCCGGTACGCCGACACCCGCGGCCGCAAGCCCGCGATGCGGCTGTGCCTGGCCGGCGCCGGGATCGCGGCACTCGGGATGGCGCTGACGCCGTCGGGCACGTCCATCGGGGTGGCCGCCCCGATCCTGGTGCTGTTCTGGCGGACCCTGCTGGGATTCTCGTTCGGCGGCGAGACGCCGCTCGGCCACAGCTACATGTACGAGATGACTCCCCGGCAGCGCCGCGGCGCCGGCGCGGCCCTGCTGGCGACCGCCGCCTGTATCGGCGCGATCGTCGCCAACCTGCTGGTCCTCGGCCTGGTGCTGGGACTCGGGGCGGACGCCATGGCCGCCGGTGGCTGGCGCGTCCCGTTCCTGGTGGGAGCGCTGGCGTCGATGCTGTTCGCGGCGCTGCGCGGCGGGCTGGCCGAGTCGAGTGAATTCGAACTGCGGCGGCACCAGGCGTATTCGTGGTGGGCCGCCCGGCGATCGCTGGCCGTGCCGATGTTGTCCGTCGCCGGCGTGACCATCGGCGCGGCGGCGTCCTTCTACCTCTGGTCGGCGGTACCGACCGCGTACGCGATCGGCATCCTGCATCTGGACGACACCCAGGTACTGCTCGCCACCACCGTGTCGTCACTGGCGAACGTGGTCGCGATCCCGATGTTCGGCCGGCTCGGCGACCGGATCGGCTGTGCGCGGCTGCTGTCGTCGGCGGCGCTGGTGATGACGTTCGCGATCGGCCCGCTGGTGTTCTGCCTGGATCACGGTGGTGTGCCGGGCTACTGGGTCGTCGTCGTGGTGGGCCATCTGATCATGGCCGCGATGGTCGCCACCATGCCGGCGGTGCTGGCCGGGCTGGTACCGGCCCGCTATCGGGTTACCGCCGAGGCGCTGCCGTACACGGCCACCGTCACCCTCTTCGGCGGCACGATGCCGATGCTCAAGCAACTGACCGTGGACCATCCGGTGCTGCTCACCGTGTACGTCATGCTGCTGCTGTCGATCACGGTCGCCACCACGCGCTGGGCGGATCGCCGCGAACCCGCCGAGGCGCACGTGGTGCTGGTACCGCCGGGAACGGTCCCGCAGCAGACCTGACGGGTCAGTCGAAGCGGAACCAGCGGGTCGCCAGATATCCGGCGCCCGCACCCCACACCACCAGCACGACCAGCCCGTACCAGTCCACGCTGGTGTGCAGCGCCTGATCCAGGGCCTGGGCCAGCGCGCCGGAGGGGATCAGCCGGGCGATCACGGTGACCGCGGAGGGCATGTTGTCCGCGGTCACCACCAGGCTGCCCACGCCGAGCAGCACGAACCACAGGATGTTGGCCAGCGCCAGCACGACCTCGGCCTTCAGGGTGCCGCCGAGCAGCAGGCCCAGCGCGGTGAACGTGGCCGTGCCCAGCGCGATCACGACCGCGCCGAACAACAGACCGGTGATCGGCGGCCGCCAGCCCAGCGCGACCCCGATCAGCCCCAGCAGCACCGATTGCAGGACGACCACGATCAGCACCGCCGCGCATTTGCCGCCGACGATGCCCCAGCGCGGTAATGCGGTGGCGCCCAAGCGTTTCAGCGCGCCGTAGCGGCGGTCGAAGCCGACCGCGATGGCCTGCCCGGTGAATCCGGTCGACATGATGGCGAGCATCATCACCGCGGGCACGATCCGGTCCACCCGATGATGGGAACCGAGGCTGCCGCTCAGGGGCAGCAGGGTGAGCCCGATCAGCAGCGTGATCGGGATGAACATGGTCAGCAGCAGCTGTTCCCCGTTGCGCAGCAACAGGATCAGCTCCATGCGCGTCTGCGCGGCCAGCATCGCCGTCCGCGTCGCCGGACGCGGGTCCGGGCGGAAGGTGCCGGGTGCGAAACGTGCTGCTGCGTCGGTCAACTCCGCAACTCCCGTCCGGTCAGTTCGAGGAAGACATCCTCGAGGCGGCGCTGGTCGATGCGAATATCGCTGGGCAGCACGTCGATTCGCGCACACCAGGCGGTCACGGTCGCGAGCACCTGCGGGGTGATGTCACCCTCCAGCAGGTAGGCGCCCGGCGAGGTCTCCCGTGGCGAGAACCCTTCGGGCAGTGCGGCTTCCAGCAGATCGAGGGTGAGTTTCGGTGGCGCGGTGAAGCGCAGCTGTCCCTCGGCGCCGGCGGAGGTCACCTCGGCCGGGGTGCCGGCGGCCACCACCCGGCCGTGGTCGATGATGACCAGCCGGTCGGCGAGCTGCTCGGCCTCGTCCATCAGATGGGTGGTGAGCAGCACGCTCACCCCGTCGCGGCGCAGCGCGTCGATCAGCTCCCACACCAGATGCCGCGCCTGGGCGTCCATGCCGGCGGTCGGCTCGTCGAGGAACACCAGTTCGGGCCGCCCGACCAGCGCGCAGGCCAGGGACAGCCGCTGCTGCTGCCCGCCGGACAGCCGGCGGTAGGGGGTGCGGCGCGCGTCCTGGAGGCCGAGGGTGGCCAGCAGCCAGTCCGGATCCAGCGGGTCGGCGGCATAGGCCGCCACCAGGTCGAGCATCTCACCGGCCCGGGAGCCGGGATACGCGCCGCCGCCCTGCAACATGACGCCGATCCGGGGCCGCAACCGGCCGGAGTCGGCGATCGGATCCAGGCCGAGCACCCGCACACTGCCGCCGTCGGGGGAGCGGAAGCCCTCGCACATCTCGACGGTGGTGGTCTTGCCCGCGCCGTTGGGGCCCAGCAGCGCGAGCACCTCGGCCCGCTGCACCTCGAAGCTGATGCCGTCGACCGCGGTGGTGTCGCCGAAGCGTTTCACGACGGCGTCGATGCGCACGGCCGGATGCGAAGCAACACTCACGAGCCCACACCGTATGTCGCGGGCTGCTGTGACGGAGCAGACACCCCCGGAGTCGCGCGCCACGGCAACCGGTTTCGCGTCCACACGATGAACGCCAGCGACACGATGACCACCGCGACCGCCGCCTCGATGATCTGGAAGACGCCGTAGTCGGCGCCGCGCGGCATCAGCATCACGCTGACCACCGCCGAGAACGCGACCGCCGGCACCCGGAACGCCTTGGTGGTGGCCCACGCGGCCAGCGGCACGATCGCCCACAGCAGATACCACGGCTGCACCACCGGGAACAGCAGCACGATCGCCGCGAGCGAGACGCCGAGCGCACCCACCGCGGGCAACCGCCCGGTCCAGGTCGCGATGAGCATCCGCAACGTCACGAAGGCGGCGACCGCGCCCGCGATCGGCCGGGTGATGAACAGCAGCGCCGTGGTGTGATCGCCGAGCCCCAGCAGCACGCCACCGAATCCGGTGATGATCCCGATCGCGGTCGGCAGCGACATCCAGCTGCGCACCGCGCCGGCGGTGTTGAGCGTGTAGATCCAGCCGAAGCCGAGACCGCTGGCCAGACTGACGAACAGCGTGGTGGCGACCGCGAGCCCGCCGAGGGTCGCGGCCGAGGCGAGCACCGGCCGCAGGCCCGGACCCCAGCGCCGGGCCAGGGCCATGCCGACGAAGCCCAGCGCGATGATCCCGGTGAACTTCACCGTCGACGACAGGGTGATCACCACCACCCCGAATATCAGCAGCCCCCAGGCCCGGCGATCGAAGGGTCCGGGCCGATCCCGGATACCGCGCAGGCAGAATTCGATACCCGCGAGCATCAGCCCGAGCATCAGCGCGTCGTTGTGCACACCCGCGACCAGATGGAACAGCACCAGCGGATTGGCCGCGCCGAGCCACAGCGCGCTCACCGGCGCCACGCCGCAGCGCCGCGACAGCCGCGGCAGCGCCCACACGATCAGCGCGACCCCGCCGAGCGCCAGCAGCCGATGCGCCCAGACCCCGAAAATGATGTTGTCCCCGGTGATCTGGGCGATGCCGCGGCCGATCCAGAGGATCAGCGGCCCGTACGGCGCGGGCGTCTCGCGCCAGATGTTCGGCACGTTCATGGTCAGGATGTTGCCGACGCCGAGGCCGCTGGCCGGGCCGACCACGTACGGGTCCATCCCGCGCCGGGCGATCTCGCTCTGCGCGAGGTAGGAGTACACGTCCGTGGAGTACAGCGGCGGCGCGACCGACAGCGGCAGGATCCACAGCAGCAGCGTCCGGTCCAGCTGCGAGCGGGTCAGCCGGTGCAGCGGCTGCGCGCCGAATCCGCCGACGGCGAACCGGCCCAGCAGCAGCCACGCCATGACCACCAGCACGGTGCCGATCATCGACAGCGCCAGTGAGGAGGTCTGCCAGCGCGCGAACACGCCGATCACTCGGACGCCGGACACCGGATTCTGCAACACCGGCTGCGCGGCGACGCCCAGCGCGCTGATCGCGATCAGCACCGTACCGGTGGCGCCGAGCAGCCGGATCCGCCGGAATTGGGCCAGTTCCCGCGGGTCGAGTTCGGGTACCTCGGCCTCGACGTGATGTAAGGACGCGAGGGTGATGTGGTCGGCGGTCGCGACGTCCAGCCCGAGGGCCCGGCGCCCGCCATCGATGAGTCTGCGCCGCGCGCCCTCGAATGCCACGACAGCAGACTAGTGGCCGGGGGTGACGGTTCGGCGCATCGGGAGCGGGTCAGGTCACCCTTACTGGATTGCGGGAAGGAATTCCGCCACACTGGTGTTGTGAAAACCGTGGGTTTGCCGAATGAGCAGGTAGACGCCGGGCGCCCGGAGGGTGCCCGGTCTGCTGCTGTGCCCGCGAGCGAGGGGCACACCCGGGCGGCGATCATCCGGGTCCTGCTGGAGCAGGGCCCCATCACGGCGACGGCGATCGGCGAGCAGCTGGGCCTGGCACCGGCCGGTGTGCGGCGTCATCTGGACGCGCTCATCGAGTCGGGCGAGGCGCGGGCCGCCCGGTCCGCGGCCTGGCAGCAGAAGGGCCGCGGCCGTCCCGCCAAGCAGTACCAGCTCACCGCGGCGGGCCGTGGCCGGCTCGGGCACGCCTACGACGATCTGGCGGGAGCGGCCATGCGGCAGCTGCGCGAGATCGGCGGCGATTCGGCCATCATGGAATTCGCCCGCAAACGGGTGGGCACCATCGTCGCCGGTATCGACAAACTGGCCCGGCACACCCCCGAGGCCACCCGCGCCAAGGCCGAGGAGATCGCCGGCGCGTTCAGCGACGCCGGCTTCGCCGCCTCCACCCGGACCGTCGGCCCGGGTGTCCAGATCTGCCAGCACCACTGCCCGGTCTCGCACGTCGCCGAGGAATTCCCGGAGCTGTGCACCGCCGAGCTGGAGGCGTTCCGCGAACTGCTCGGCACCCACGTGCAGCGCCTGGCGACCATCGCCAACGGCGACTGCGCCTGCACCACGCACGTCCCCCTGCTCCTGCCGGCCCCCGGCATACCTGCGAGCACCAGCAAGAAAGCCACCGCTCAGCCCGCGGTGGCGTCTCCACTCGACTCCGGAAGGAGTGCCGAATGACGACCACGACCACGGCAGGCCAGGACCCGGCCATCCCGGTTGCGTCCCTGACCCAGGAGGAGACCATCGCCTCCCTGGGTACCTACGGCTACGGCTGGGCGGACTCCGATGCCGCCGGCGCCTCGGCCAAGCGCGGCCTGTCCGAGGACGTCGTCCGCGACATCTCGGCCAAGAAGAACGAGCCGTCCTGGATGCTCGACATCCGGCTGAAGGCGCTGCGCATCTTCGATCGCAAGCCGATGCCGTCCTGGGGTTCCAACCTCGAGGGCATCGACTTCGACAACATCAAGTACTTCGTGCGCTCCACCGAGAAGCAGGCCGAGAGCTGGGAAGACCTGCCCGAGGACATCAAGAACACCTACGACCGGCTGGGCATCCCGGAGGCGGAGAAGCAGCGGCTGATCGCCGGTGTCGCGGCGCAGTACGAGTCGGAGGTCGTCTACCACCAGATCCGTGAGGATCTGGAACAGCAGGGCGTGATCTTCCTCGACACCGACACCGGTCTCAAGGAGCATCCGGAGATCTTCCAGCAGTACTTCGGCTCGGTGATCCCCGCCGGCGACAACAAGTTCTCCGCGCTGAACACCGCGGTGTGGTCGGGTGGCTCGTTCATCTACGTGCCGCCGGGCGTGCGCGTCGACATCCCGCTGCAGGCCTACTTCCGGATCAACACCGAGAACATGGGCCAGTTCGAGCGGACCCTGATCATCGTCGACGAGGGCGCCTACGTGCACTACGTCGAGGGCTGCACCGCACCGATCTACAAGTCGGACTCGCTGCACTCCGCGGTGGTCGAGATCATCGTCAAGGACGGTGGCCGCTGCCGCTACACCACCATCCAGAACTGGTCCAACAACGTGTACAACCTGGTCACCAAGCGGGCCAAGGCGAGCGCGGGCGCGACCATGGAGTGGATCGACGGCAACATCGGTTCCAAGGTCACCATGAAGTACCCGGCGGTCTGGATGACCGGCGAGCACGCCAAGGGCGAGGTGCTCTCGGTGGCGTTCGCGGGCGAGGGCCAGCACCAGGACACCGGCGCGAAGATGCTGCACCTGGCGCCGAACACCTCCTCGAAGATCGTGTCGAAGTCGGTGGCGCGCGGCGGCGGCCGGGCCTCCTACCGCGGCCTGGTCCAGGTCAACAAGGGCGCCCACGGCTCCAAGTCGACCGTGAAATGCGATGCGCTGCTGGTGGATACGATCAGCCGCTCGGACACCTACCCGTACGTCGACATCCGCGAGGACGACGTCACGATGGGTCACGAGGCCACGGTCTCGAAGATCTCCGATGATCAGCTGTTCTACCTGATGAGCCGCGGCCTCACCGAGGACGAGGCGATGGCGATGGTGGTGCGCGGCTTCGTCGAGCCCATCGCCAAGGAACTGCCCATGGAATACGCGCTCGAGCTGAACCGCCTGATCGAGCTGCAGATGGAAGGAGCGGTCGGCTAGTGAGCAAGCTTGCGAGCGTCTCGGCGGGAGCCGACGAGATCGCGGCCGTGGCCGATCGGATCGCGGCCGCCGGGGAGGCCCGGATGCCGGCGATCAACAAGGGCGAGCTGTTCGCCTCGTTCGATGTGACCGCCTTCGAGATTCCGGTGTCGCACGACGAGGCGTGGCGGTTCACCCCGCTGCGCCGGCTGCGCGGCCTGCACGACGGCACCGCCGTCGCGGACGGCGCCGCGACCGTCGAGGTGGCGGCGGCCGAGGGCGTGACCGTCGCGACGGTCGAGCGCACCGACGAACGCCTCGGCGCCGCCGGCGCCCCGACCGATCGCGTTGCCGCCCAGGCATATTCGAGCTTCGAGCGGGCGACGATCGTGTCCGTGGGCACGGAGACGGAGGTGGCCGAGCCGGTCGCGATCACCGTCACCGGCCCCGGCGTGGACCGGACCGCCTACGGCCACTTGCAGATCCGGCTCGGCAACTTCGCCGTCGCCACCGTCGTGATCGACCAGCGCGGCAGCGGAACCTACGCGGAGAACGTGGAATTCGTGCTCGGCGACAGCGCGCAGCTGACCGTGGTGGCGATCCAGGACTGGGCCGACGACGCCGTGCACGTCACCGCGCACCACGCGGTGCTCGGCCGCGACGCCGTGCTGCGGCACACCGACGTCACCCTCGGCGGCGACCTGGTCCGCCTGACCGCGAACGTGCGCTACGCCGGTCCCGGCGGCGACGCCGAACTGCTGGGGCTCTACTTCGCCGACGACGGCCAGCACTTCGAGCAGCGGCTGCTGATCGATCACGCCGTGCCGAACTGCAAGTCGAACGTGCTGTACAAGGGTGCGCTGCAAGGCGATCCGCATTCGAACAAGTCGGACGCGCACACCGTGTGGGTGGGTGACGTGCTCATCCGGGCCGCCGCCGAGGGCACCGACACCTACGAGGCGAACCGCAACCTGGTGCTCACCGACGGCGCGCGCGCCGATTCGGTGCCGAACCTGGAGATCGAGACCGGCGAGATCGTCGGCGCCGGACATGCCTCGGCCACCGGTCGTTTCGACGACGAGCAGCTGTTCTACCTGCGCGCCCGTGGCATTCCGGAGGATGTCGCGCGACGTCTGGTGGTGCGCGGCTTCTTCCACGAGATCATCCAGAAGATCGCGCTGCCCGAGGTGCGGGAGCGGCTGGAGGCGGCCGTCGAGGCCGAGCTCGCCGCGATCGGCGCCTGAACCCGAACCACACAGCCCACGAAGGACTTTCATGACCACCCTCGAAATCAAGGACCTGCACGCCGAGGTCGCCAACCCGGACGAATCCGGTGAGCCGATCCGGATCCTCAACGGCGTGAACCTCACCGTGAAATCCGGTGAGACACACGCCATCATGGGCCCCAACGGCTCCGGCAAGTCGACGCTGTCCTACGCGATCGCGGGCCATCCCAAGTACGTCGTCACCCAGGGTTCGATCACCCTCGACGGTGAGGACGTGCTGGCGATGTCCGTGGACGAGCGGGCCCGCGCCGGGCTGTTCCTCGCCATGCAGTACCCGGTCGAGGTGCCCGGCGTCTCCACGTCGAACTTCCTGCGCACCGCCGCCACCGCCGTGCGCGGCGAGGCGCCGAAGCTGCGGCTGTGGGTCAAGGAGGTCAAGACGGCGATGTCCGAACTGGAGATCGATCCGGCCTTCGCCGAGCGCAGTGTCAACGAGGGCTTCTCCGGCGGCGAGAAGAAGCGGCACGAGGTGCTGCAGCTCGGCCTGCTGAAGCCGAAGATCGCGATCCTCGACGAGACCGACTCCGGCCTGGACGTCGACGCGCTGCGCATCGTCTCCGAGGGCGTCAACCGCTACAAGGAGCGGGAGAACGGCGGCATCCTGCTCATCACGCACTACACCCGCATCCTGCGTTACATCCAGCCGGAGTTCGTGCACGTGTTCGTCGGCGGCCGCATCGTCGCCGAGGGCGGCGCCGAGCTGGCCGAGGAACTCGACGCGAACGGCTACGTGCGCTTCACTTCGTCCGCGGTAGGAGCCTGACCATGACGGCTGTGTCGGAGTCTCGGCACGCGCTCGACGTCGCCGCGATCCGCGCCGACTTCCCGATCCTGAGCCGCACGGTGCGGGACGGAAAGCCGTTGGCGTACTTGGATTCCGGCGCCACCGCGCAGCGCCCGCTGCAGGTGCTCGACGCCGAGCGGGCCTTCCTGCTGGAGCACAACGCCGCCGTGCACCGCAGCGCGCACCAGCTGGCCGAGGAGGCCAACGAGGCGTACGAGGACGCTCGCGCGACGATCGCCGGCTTCGTGGGCGTCGGCGCCGACGAGATCGTGTACACCAAGAACGCGACCGAATCGCTGAACCTGGTGGCGTACGCCTTCTCCGACGACCGTTTCCCGCACCGGGTCGGCCCCGGCGACGAGATCGTGATCACCGAACTGGAGCACCACGCGAATCTGGTGCCCTGGCAGGAGACCGCGCGCCGTACCGGCGCGACCCTGAAGTGGTACGGGGTTACGGACGACGGGCGGATCGATCTGGATTCGCTGGAGCTGTCGCCGCGTACCAAGGTGGTCGCGTTCAGCCATCAGTCCAATGTGACCGGCGCGGTCGCCGATGTGGCCGAATTGGTCCGGCGGGCAAAGGAAGTCGGCGCGCTCGTGGTGCTCGACGCCTGCCAGTCGGTGCCGCATCAGCCGGTGGATCTGCGCGCGCTGGGTGTCGACTTCGCCGCGTTCTCCGGGCACAAGATGCTCGGGCCGTCCGGCGTCGGCATCCTGTACGGGCGTCGGGAACTACTGGAGGACACTCCGCCGTTCATCACCGGCGGCTCCATGATCGAGACCGTCTACATGGATCACAGCACCTACGCGCCGCCGCCGCAGCGGTTCGAGGCCGGGTCGCAGATGATCTCGCAGGTGGTCGGATTGGCCGCGGCCGTACGGTATCTCACCGATCTGGGTATGGATGCCGTTGCCGCGCACGAACATTCGCTGGTCGGCGCCACGCTCGAGGGGCTCGGCGCGATCGACGGCGTGCGGATCATCGGGCCGACCGAGAACGTCGCCCGCGGTGGTGCGGTGTCGTTCCTGGTCGACGGGGTGCACGCGCACGATGTGGGGCAGGTGCTCGACGATCAGGGTGTCGCTATCCGGGTCGGTCATCACTGTGCCTGGCCGTTGCATCGGCACTTCGGAATTGCTGCCACCGCTCGCGCGTCTTTTGCGGTGTACAGCACACTGGAGGAAGTGGATCAGCTGGTCGCCGCGGTGCGGAAGGCCCGAGAGTTCTTCGGGGTTGCATAGATCATGCGCTTGGAGCAGATGTATCAGGAAGTGATCCTGGATCACTACAAGCACCCGCACGGCCGCGGCCTGCGGGAGCCGTACGAGGCCGAGGTGCATCACGTCAATCCGACCTGTGGTGACGAGGTGACGTTGCGGGTGCACATTGATGGTAATGGCGATGTGGCCGATGTCTCGTACGACGGTCAGGGCTGCTCGATCAGTCAGGCCGCTACGTCGGTTCTCACCGATCAGGTGGTCGGGTTGCCGGTGCAGCAGGCTTTGAAGACCGTCGACGCGTTCAGCGAGATGATCGCGAGCCGCGGCGCGGTCGAGGGCGACGAGGACGTGATCGGCGACGGCATCGCCTTCGCCGGCGTGGCGAAGTACCCGGCCCGGGTCAAGTGCGCCCTGCTGGGCTGGATGGCGTTCAAGGACGCGGTGATCCGGGTAACCGACCAGGAAGCCAAGGCTCCGATGAGCAACGGAGAGAAGCAGTCATGAGCGAGACGAACATCCCGGAGACGGCCGAGGCCGCGGCGGCGGAGACCGGCGCGCCCGCCGAGCCCGTGCAGTTGTCGCCCGAGGAGCTGCGGCAGCTGGAGGACCTCGAGGAGGCGATGCGCGACGTCGTCGATCCCGAACTCGGCATCAACGTGGTCGATCTCGGCCTCGTGTACGACCTGCGCGTCGAGGGCAACGTGGCGCTGCTGGACATGACCCTGACCTCCGCGGCCTGCCCGCTCACCGACGTGATCGAGGATCAGTCCCGTAACGCCCTGGTCCGCAGCGGCCTGGTCGAGGACCTGAAGATCAACTGGGTCTGGATGCCGCCGTGGGGCCCGGACAAGATCACCGAGGACGGGCGCGAGCAACTGCGCGCCCTCGGCTTCACCGTCTGACCTTCTCGATCTGCCGCGGCCGCGGCAGATTCGAGCCGGCCGGTGAAATTCGGGGCTCCCGTCATCGGTTGTGCCGCCGTACCCTTGACCCAACTGACAGGGACGAGGGGAAGTCGGTGCGGCCGGGCCGGGTTGTCGTGTACGCGGAGGCGAGTGCGTCGGGCCGCCGCCTGCTCGGATGAGCGAGGGTGGCGCGCTGGGCGCTGCTGTCGATCTGGCGCGTACCCGGCTGGCCGAGGTCGTCGAACGCATCGGCCGGGTCATGTCGGAGGCCGTCGAAGGCAGCTCCCAACGGGTCGTGCGCAGCGTCGAGGGCACGGTGGCCGTCGACGAGGCGACCGTCGTACCGGCCTGGAAGGCGTACTCGGAGCAGAAATTCATTGTCAAGAACCAGCAGACGCATCCGATCAACAACGCAGACGGAAGCAAATGGGAAGCGCTCGGGGCGAACAACTCCGGATCGGAGTGGGCCGCCGACCACGACAATGTGAAAGCGGCCCTGAACAATTCGGGCGAATTGACGGATCGGGTCGAGCGAATTCTCACCCTCAATTTCAAGGAAGGTGCCACTCCGGGCACGCAGAACAAATTGAACGAATATCGCCGGCAGGTCGACCGTCAGCTGGACGGCGTGAATAGGCTGTCGTCCCGGGAGATCCTGGACAACTGGCAGCACGTCGAGCGGGTCGGTACCGCGCAGCGCGTGGCCCGCGAGGAGTACGAGACGGACCTGTACGAGCGGAAGCTCTACGAGGCGCTGGAGATGGACGGCCGGGGCGAGTTGAACGGGCGCTCTCCGGAGGATTACGCGCAGCAGCAGGTCGCGGCCGAGATGGCCAAGAAGCGCGCGCTGCACGAACAGGATCTGGCCGGTGGTGGCGCGGACCGGATCGGCGTGCTCCCGGACGGCACCTGGAGCATGGGCGACAAGTATGTAAACTCGTCGCTGGGAAGTCAGTGGAAGACTCTCCGGAACGACCTCCGCGACTATGCGGAACAATTGCACAGATCCGGTGACGGAAAGAAACTACTCAATGTGAGATGGAGAGTCGGCTGACCATGTCGCGCATCACCGAGGCCATCGTCCGTAATTGGGGACAACCGACTTTCCGCACCGAAACTCCCACGGAGCGTTTCGAACAGTTCCGGGACGTCGCACCGCCCGCACTGCTCGACATCTGGTTCGAATTCGGTTTCTCCGGATTCGACGACGGCAGGTGGTGGATCTGCGATCCGGTGGCCTGGCAGCCTGCGGTCGACGCGTGGACGGCGGGCCTGGAACTACCCACCGGTCCCGATTCCTGGATCGCGGTGACCCGCTCCGCATTCGGCCGCATGAAACTCTGGAGCCCGAACACGGGATTCGGCCTCACCGTGCTGCCCTATCTCGGCTGGCTGATGTACAAGCCCAGCCCCCGGCAGGTGCGCGACGAATCCACCACCGAGATGGCGATGTATGCCGGCTTCCTGGCACAGACCCGCGAGAACATGGACGTCCCGGATGAGGACGGCGCGGGGATCTTCGACCAGGTGCTGCCCCGGCTGGGCCCGGTCGCGGCGGATACCGTCTACGGTTTCGTCCCCGCGCCGGCGCTGGGCGGTTCGCTCGCCGCCGACCACGTCGAACTCTTCGACGCCGACGTGCACATGCGGTTGCTCAGCGATCTCACGCCCCGGCAACTGATGGAACGGGCCACCCAGTAGCGACTCTCGGACATTGAACCGCCGAGCGCGCGAATCCGTGTGTGACACAGTGGGTGCCGAAGCGCGGCGCCGCGGGTGAGGAGAGTGCCGATGTCCACGATCGACGGATTGCCGGTCCACGCACTACTGGTGCACGTGATCGTCGTGTTGGTACCCCTGACGGCCGTCCTGGCCGCGCTGTGCGCGGTGTGGCCCGCGGCGCGGCGCCGGCTGGTCTGGCTGGTGGCGGTGCTGGCCGCGGTGACGCTGGCGCTGACCCCGGTGACCACGGGGGCGGGGGAGTGGCTGGAGCGGCGGGTCGGCCCGTCGCCGGGGCTGCGAACCCACACCGACCTCGGCGACACCATGATCTGGTTCACGGCCGCGCTCGCGGTCGCCGCCGCGCTGCTGGTGTTGTGGCACGTGCGCGAGGGCCGGAAGCCGTTGGGTCGCCTACTGGCCGGCGTGATCGCGGTCGTGATCCTCGCGGCGAGCGTGGCGGCGGTGGTCCAGGTGTACCGAGTCGGCGAATCGGGGGCGCGAGCGGTGTGGGGCGGAGTCGCCGCCGTCGCGCCCGCGCCGGGGTCGTGATGCCGGGGCGCCGAAGTTCCGCCGCGCGCGGGAGTCGCGCACGATCGGTGGATCGGGACACTAGTTCTCGACCGGTGTGTACAGCGGGAAGTAATCGGCGAGCATGAACTCGGGCAATATGTACTGCGGAAACATCTTCGTCGTGGCCTCCGGATGAAGGATATGGATTATCAACCCCTCGTTGTCGGGGGCGCAGACGGCTTTCAAGCCTGCCTTCTTCACTTTCCGGTAGAAATCCCAGTCCCAGCACACGTCGGCGAAGGTGATATCGGCGATCTCCACCTGCGGGAGTGTGTTCTTCCGCCAGATGTAGGAGAATCCGTAACCCCACAGTTTGTCGATGACCCAATCCGGATTCCAGCCGTCGGTCGATATCGGCATCGCCGCGACCGGCTCCCACGGTGAGAAGACATAGTGCGTCGGCGACAGGATGTCCGACGCCCAGTAGGCGAAAGTCCGCTGCTCGGGGCTGTACGCGAACCATCGGCTCAGCGTGCAGAAGTCGGCATCCCCGAGGAATCGGACCATACGCTCGATGTACTGCGGCGCGTAATAGTCGTCGTCGTCGAACACCGCGATGAGCTGCCCTCGGGCCAGTTTCGCCATGGCCTGCAATTTGCTGCCTATCGTGAGGCGTTCGGCCGGCATGTGGTGATATCTGACACCGCGTTCCTCGTATTCTGGATCGAATAGGTGTCCACTGGGCTCGGGGCTGTCGTCGAATACGATCATCTCGAGTGCGCCGCCATAGGTTTGTGCGAGAAAGTTCTCGACCTGTCTGCGCAGGTATTTCGGCCGCTGATACGTCGGGCAGATGACGCTGACCGCCGGCAGGTCGGTGCTTTCGGACGCTGGGACAAGTTCGATCTCTGGTCGCACCGCACGAGTGTAGCCATCCGGAAATGTCAGCGCCGCAGCACTTTCCGGGCGAGATAGTTGCCCGCGAACTGCACTCCCTGTACGCCCGCGACGATGATCAAGGTGGCGACCAGCGTGACCTGCCAGTCGAAGCGCTGATAGCCGTACACGAGTGCGAAATCGCCGAGCCCGCCGCCGCCGACGGTGCCCGCCATCGCCGACATGTCGACGATCGCGATCACCACGAAGGTGTAGCCGAGTACCAAGGGGCCCAAGGCTTCCGGGATCAGCAGGGTGGCGATGATGCGAAGCGGCCCGGCCCCCATCGACCGGGCCGCCTCGATCACGCCCGGGTCCACCGTCACCAGGTTCTGCTCGACGATCCGGGCGATTCCGAACGAGGCCGCGACGATCATCACGAACGCGGCCGCGTCGGTGCCGATGGTGGTGCCGACCACCTGCAGCGTCACCGGCCCCAGCGCGGCCAGCAGGATGATGAACGGGATCGGCCGTACCACGTTCACGATCACGTTGAGCAGCAGGTGGATCGGCGCGTTGGCCAGCAGACCACCACGACGGGTGGTGTAGAGGGCGGTGCCCAGCGCGAGGCCGAACACCCCGCCGACCGCGAAGGTCAGCAGTACGAGGTAGATGCTGGTGCCGATCGCGTCCCAGAGCACCGGCCGCAGTTGGGTCCAATTCGTCTGCACGGCAGCCTCTCTCACGCCTCGATCGGCACGGCGGCCGCACTCAGGTCGGCGACCACCCGGTCCACCGCGGCCTCGGGACCGTCCAGGGCGAAGGTGATACTGCCGAAGGTACGGTCCTGCAACGCGCTCACGCCGCCGTACACCACCTCGAACCGGACCCCGGTGGCGGCCGCGGCCGCCAGTGCGGCGCCGACCCCGCGGCCGTCCGTGATGTCGACGGTGACCAGCCGCCCCGGATGCGCCGCGCGCAGCCGGCGCAGTTCGTCCGCGGAGGGCCGGTTGTGCAGCACGGTCTCGACGAACGATTTCGTCGGCGCCGCCTGCGGATGCGCGAAAACATCGAAGGTGTCGGCCAATTCGACGATACGTCCCTCGGCGAGCACCGCGACCCGGTCGGCGACCGCGCGGATCACGTCCATCTCGTGGGTGATCACCACGATGGTCACGCCGAGTTCGGTGTTGACCTTGCGCAACAACCGCAGCACCTCGCCGGTGGTCTCCGGATCGAGGGCGGAAGTGGCCTCGTCGGCGAGCAGCAGCGCTGGCGAGGTGGCCAGTGCCCGCGCGATGCCCACGCGCTGTTTCTGCCCGCCGGACAACTGATCCGGATAACTGCGCGCCTTGTCGGAGAGCCCGACGAACTCCAGCAGTTCCGCCACCCGCGCCTTGCGTTTCGCCCGCGGCCAGCCCGCCACCTTCAGCGGATACTCGACATTGCCTGCGGCGGTGCGGGATCGGAACAGGTTGAACTGCTGGAAGATCATGCCGATGTCCAGGCGCAGCCGCCGCACCCGGGCCTCCGGGATCCCGGTGATCGGCTGTCCGGCGACCAACACCTCGCCGGCGGTCGGCTTCTCCAGGCCGTTGATCAGCCGGACCAGGGTGCTCTTACCCGCGCCGGAATAGCCGATGATGCCGAAGATCTCGCCGCGCTCGATGCGCAGGTCGATATCGGCCAGCGCGGTCGTGGTGGTCCGGCCGACGGTGAAGGTCTTACCGGCGGAACGGAATTCGACCGCGGGCGCGTCGTTGCCCGCGCTCACTTGTGCTCTCGGAGGCCCTGCTCGACCCGGGCCAGGATCTGCTCCAGGTCGGCCTGTGAGCGCTTGACCTCGATACCGCTGCCCTTGGTGGCCTCGGCCCACGCCTTCTGCACCTCCGGGTCGTGGAAGACGTCCACCAGCTTCAGCAGTTTCGGATCGTTCTTGTCCGCCGCGCGGACCGCGAGCACGTTGATGTACGGCTCGGCGGCCGGGTTGTTCGGATCGTCGGCGTACAGCGCCGAATGCGGGTCGATACCGGCCCGTTCCAGGAAGGTGTTGTTGATGATCGAGCCGTCGACCGAGTTCAGCGACAGCGCGGTCTGGGTGGCGTCGACCGTGGTCACCTTGACCTTGCTGGCGGCCTTGTCGACATCGGCGGCGGTGGGCTGCGACGGGCTGCCGGTGAACTTCACCAGTCCTGCGGCGGCCAGCACGTTCAGCCCCCGGGCCAGATTGGTCGGATCGTTCGGGACCGCGACCTCACCGCCGGCCGGGATCTCGGCGAGGGTCTTGTGCTTCTTCGAATACAGCGCCAGCGGAACGATGTACGTGGAGCCGATCGGGGTGACGGTGTCGTTGCTCGACACGTCGTACTGGCCCAGGAACTGCAGGTGCTGGAACAGATTGACGTCGATCTGCTTCTGCGCCAGTGCGAGATTCGGCGTCTTGTAGTCGGTGAAGTTGGTGGTCTGCAACGTGATGCCGTTGCGCTTGGCCACCTGTTCGAAGGTGTCCCAGGCCGAATTGCGGTCGGTGGTCCCGATCCGTATCACGGTGCCCGAGGACGACGAGTCGCCGCTGCCGCCGCAGGCGGTGAGGCCGAGGACGGCGGCCAGGGCCAGGACCGGAATCGCCAGTACCCGTCGGAATTTCACTCGTGCTCCCGCGTGATCGTCGAAAGGTGAACCCGACCATCACACGGGAGCGCACCGCACCCGGCAAGGCTTGCGATTGCGGTGAACGAAACCCTGGCCGCACCGGCCTACGGATTGGTCTTGACGACGATGGTGCTGCAGACCTTGTCGGCGAAGGTCTGGCGCTTCTCGTCCCACAGCGGCCACAGATAGCCGATGTAGCAGGCGATTCCGTCGAGGAAGTGCGCGAGCTGCCGGACGAAGGACATCCCGAAGCCGAGGAATCGGCCGTCGGCCTCCCGCACGAGGCTGATACCGACCACCCGCTTACCCCAGGTCTGTCCCGTCTTGCCCTCGAGATAGATCAGGTACAGGGTGACGCCGACCGCGGACAGCCAGCCCAGCAGCACGAAGATCAGCCCGATCGCGGACAGGCCGCCACCGGTGCACTGGTACACCCCGTCCTGATCGGTGCTGCAGCTCATCGAACTACTGCCGATCGCGAACCCGATCGCGTAGAGGATGGCCGCGGGCACGAAGGCGATCAGGCCGTCGATCAGCCGGGCGCCGATGCGCAGGAACCAGCTGGCATAGGGCAGCGCGGGCGCGCCGTACGGCGTGTAGCCGCCGCCGGGCGGATAGCCGTAGCCGGACGGGGGCGGCGGGTAGCCCGGCTGGCCGCCGTACGGCTGCTGACCGTACGGCTGTTGCCCGGTGTAGGGCTGCGTACCGTAGGGCTGGCCGCCGTACGGCTGCTGCTGCGACCCGCTGCCCTGCTGCCCGTACGGCGGTTGCGCACCCGGATATCCGGGCTGGCTCCAGCCGCCGGAATCGCCGTAGCCCGGCTGGGACGACGGGGGATAGCCGTACCCGGGCTGGCCCTGCCACGCCGCGGCGTTCGGATCGCTGGGCTCGGATGGGTTGCTCATCTGTGATTCCTCCGACGTTCATGGGACGACAACGGTGAGCGCATCGACCGGAGTCCGACGTGTGACGCAACTGTGCGGCGGGTGTGAACTCGTTTGCCAAGTATCGCCGACGCGCCGCCGGCACGGCGGCCGAAGCCCATGGATTGCCATATTCCGGCGAATCGGCGCGCGATGAGTATTCGATTTCCGGGTATTCGATTCAGCCGCGATGATGGTCCCGTGGACGACATCACCTACGAGGACACCCGGTTCGGGCTGCACGCGGTGTCGGAGTTGCTCGTCGCCGGGCCGCAGTATCGGCGATTCGGCACCATCCGGATGCGGATCGTGCTCGGCGGCTTCGCCGGCACCAAATGGCCGGTCTCCGTGCTCGGTTCGGATCTGGTCTGGTCGGCCGGCCGGGTGCCGCTGACCGGCAATTTCGCCGAGGTCGCACGGCAGGCCGGTTTCGAGGCGATCGCCCCGCCACCCGGCCTCTACGCCGACGGCACCGGTCTGGATCCGGCCGAGCCGCTGGTCCTGGACGGCGCCGCGCTGGCGTCGATCCACGACTGGTTCGCCGTCGGCGACACCGCGCTGCGCCGCTTCGCCGATCAGCCGCCCACGCTCTGGCCGGAGCATTTCGATCTGTCCGCGGCGGTGGATCAGGTGAATTACGGTGTGTCGCCGGGTGATTGGAACAATTCGGAGCCGTACGCCTACGTCGGGCCGTGGACCGCGCGCACGGGCGAATTCTGGAATGCCCCGTTCGGGGCGATGCGGCCGCGTTCCGCCGTTCCGACGGTGGAGAGCCTGCTGGAGTTCTTCCGCGAGGGCAAGGCCCGCGCCGCCGGGCAATAGCCCGGCCGATGCCGGGGTAGGGGGCGGGTGCGCGACCCGAAAGTTCAAGCGCCCTTACGGGTCTGGCGGCCCGTCGATTTGGCGGGAGCCTTCGCGGCCGTTTTCTTGGCGGTGGTCTTCTTCGCGGCGGACTTCGCGGCCGTGGATTTGCCGGCGGTGGATTTCGCCGCCGATTCGGCGGCCTTCTTCTTCGGCGGCGCCGCGGCGGGTGCGGCCTCGCCGCGGCGGCCGGTGGCCTCGAGGCTGCGTTGCAGTGCGGCGACCAGATCGACCACCTCGGCATCCATCTCCGGCGCCGGCGCCTCCTCGTGCCGGGTCACGGTGCCGGTACCGGATTCGATCGCCTCGTCGAGCAATCTCTTCAACTCGATCTGATATTCGTCCTTGTAGAGACTCGGATCGAAATCATCGGACATGCTGTCGACCAGGGTCTCGGCCATCGCGATCTCCTGCGATCGCGGCGCGGCCACCCCGTCGAGCGATTCGAAATCCGCCGCGCGCACCTCGTCGGGCCACAGCAGCGTCTGCAACACCAGCACCCCGTCGCGCACCCGCAGCGCCGCGAGCCGGGTCTTCTGCCGGAGCGTGAAATTCACCAGGGCCACCCGGTCCACCTGGTCGAGCGTCGTCGCCAGCAGCACATAGGCCTTCGGCGTGGTGGAATCCGGCTCCAGGTAATAACTCCGGTCGAACAGAATCGGATCGATCTGATCGGAGGGCACGAACTGCAACACCGGAATCTCGTGCTTCTCCGCGACCGGCAATTTCGCGAAATCCTCGTCGGTGAGCACCACCTTGTCGCCCTCGGGCGACTCGTACGCCTTGTCGATGTCGGCGTACTGCACGGACTGGCCGCAGACGGTGCACACCCGGTCGTATTTGATGCGCCCGCCGTCCTTGGCGTGCACCTGATGGAACCGGATGTCGTGATCCTCGGTGGCGGTGTACACCTTCACCGGGACATTCACCAGCCCGAATGCGATGGAGCCCTTCCAGATGGATCTCACACGCTCGATCGTACTTTCGACCGGTGTGTCCCGTAGGGCACGTGGACCCGATTGTAACCTTGCCGGACGATGGAGATCGACGAACAACTCGCCGCCGAACTACCCGCCGATCCGGCGGCCGCCGTCGCGTTGCAACAACGTTTGCGCGCGCTGGTCGAGCCGTACGACCCCGCCCCGCCGCATTTCCAGACGATCGCCGGACTCGATTGCGCCTACGACGACGCGGGTAACGTCGTCGCCGCCGTGGTGGTGCTGGACGCGGCGACGCTGGAACCGGTCGACACTGCCACCGCCCGCGGCCACACCACCTTCCCGTACATCCCGGGCCTGCTCGCCTTCCGCGAACTGCCCACCACCATCGCGGCTCTGCGGCAACTCGGCACCACGCCGGACCTGCTGATCTGCGACGGCCAGGGCCTCGCGCACCCGCGCCGCTTCGGACTCGCCTGCCACCTCGGCCTGCTCACCGGCGTGCCGACCGCGGGCGTCGCGAAAACCCTCTGGGGTGACTGCGGCGACCTCGGCGCCGAACGCGGCGCGACCGCCGACATCACGATCGACGGTGAACTCGTCGGCCGCGCGCTGCGCACCCGCACCGCCGTGAAACCGGTCCACGTCTCCGTCGGCCACCGCACGACCCTCGAAACCGCCTGTGCCGCAACCCTGCACCTGACCCCGCGCTACCGGCAGCCCGAAACCACCCGCCGCGCGGACCATCTCTGCCGCATGCTGTTGCGGGGTTAGCTCGCGAGGGCCGCGGTGAGCGCCGCTACCTGTGCGGACCGGAAGGATCGGGCGACTCCGGTTTTCGCCAGTACCTCGTCGAAACCGTGGAAGGCGCCGTCGATCACCAGGGTGTCGCAGGCTACCCCGTTGTCCGCCAGGCGTTTCGCGTAGGCGAGGTCCTCGTCGTGGAACAGGTCGAGGCTGCCGACGCCGATCCAGGCCGGCGGCAGGCCGGACAGATCCTCGTACCGCGCGGGGGCGGCGAGGCCGCTCACGGCCGGATCTCCCGGCGGCAGCGCGGTATAGGCCTGCCAGCCGAAGGCGTTGGACCGGTTGTTCCACAGCCGGAAATTCGACTCGTCCAGGTCGGTGCGCAGCACGGTGCGGTCGTCGAGCATCGGATAGGCCAGGAGCTGGAACACCGGGTGTACCTCACCGCGCTCGTGCGCGAGCAGCGCCAGCGCGGCCGCCAGTCCGCCACCGGCGCTGGCCCCGCCGATCGCGATCCGATCGGCGTCGATATCGGGCTGCCGGGCCAGCCAGCTCAGGGCGTCGTGACAGTCGTGCAGCGGCGCCGGGAACGGGTGTTCGGGGGCCAGCCGGTAGTCGGCGGAGGCCACCACGATGCCGAGTTCGCGGGCGAAGTGCCGGCACAGCCAATCGTCCTGTGCCGCACTGCCGATCACGTAACCGCCGCCGTGGATCCACAGCAGGGCCGCCGACGGGTCCGCCGCGGTCGGCGGCCGGTACACCCGCACGGTGATGTCGCCGGCTCGTTCCACCCGTACGTCGGACGGGGTGCGACGCCCGGTGAGCCCGGTGAGGGCCCGGACCACCGGAAGTGACCGCTTACTCACCGCGCTGCGCGGCAGCCACCGCGCGGTTCCGCGCAGGTCGGGGTGGAATGCGTTGGCGTGCACCATGGTCTTCCGTTCGCTGGACAGCGTGTGGATTGTCCCATATTCGCCTGTACGATGGAGGATCTTGTTCAGTCCGAGGAGAACCGATTTCATGCGTATTGCGAATCTGGCCGGCCGGGGTGTGTTCGTGCTCGGTGGCGAGGACGGTGATCACCAGGCCGCGGAGATCGCGGCGGTGTCCGGCGGCCGTTTCGGCCCGGACCTCGGCCAGATCTACCAGAACTGGGGCCGGTTCCGGGAGTGGGCCGCGACGCTGTCCCCGGATGCGCTCCACACGCATGCCTTCCCGCTGAACCGCGCTCTGCTCGGCGCGCCCTCGCCGGCGCCGCGCCAGGTGTTCGCCGTCGGACTGAACTACCGCGACCACGTCGCCGAGACCGGCTTCGCCGTACCCGAGCAGTTGCCGCCGGTGTTCACCAAGTACGTCTCCTCGTTCAGTGGGCCCGACAGCACGGTTGTGCTGCCCGCGGGTGGCCACGTCGACTGGGAGGTCGAGCTGGTCGTGATCATCGGCCGCGAGCTGCACCGTGCCGACCGCGAGCAGATCTGGCCGGCCGTCGCGGGTGTGACCGTGGGCCAGGATCTTTCCGAGCGGATCTCGCAGTTCCGCGGTCCCGCAGCGCAATTCGGCCTGGGCAAGTCCTTCCCGGGATTCGCGCCGCAGGGTCCGTGGCTGGTCACTCCCGACGAACTGGCCGACCGCGACGATCTCGAACTCGGCTGTGCGATCGACGGTCAGGAGGTGCAGAAGGCCCGCACCGGTGATTTGCTCTTCCCGGTGCCGGAACTGCTTGCGCGACTGTCGGACACCGTCGTGCTGCTGCCCGGCGACGTGATCTTCACCGGTACCCCGGCCGGCGTCGGCATGGGCCGTGACCCGCAGCGATTCCTCCAGTCCGGCGAAACCCTGGACAGCTGGATCGAGGGCATCGGCACCTTGCGCCAGACCTTCATCGCCCGGCGGTAGCCACTCCCGCGGCGGTTCTCCCGCGCGGTCCGTTCCCGGGCGGACCGTGACGTTTCCGTGTCAGTATTCACAGCAACTGCACGGCTGGCTCCGACTCGAAATGCGCCGGTGCTGAGGTGAACTGGAGGGCGTGCTGAACAGCGTGGGGCAGGATCCGGGGGACGAACCGGAACTCGACGATATGACGATCGCGATCACCCGCCGCGAGCTGTTGCGGGTGGTGGGCATCACCGGTGAGTCGGTGAGCCGGCGTGGCGGCCGCTCACTGAACGCGGACGCGGTGGCGGCCCATACGGACGCGGCGATGGGCCGCAGCGCGTTCGTGGTCGCCGACGGCGTGGGTAATCATCTGCTGGCCGTGCGGGCGGCGCGGACCGTGGCCGCGGTCGCGGCGCAGGTCGGTGCGCGCCGCGGCGCGCGGGCCGCGATCCTGGCCGCGCAACAGGAACTGCGCCGCCAGTACCCGCAGGACGAGGCCGACGCGGTGCTGGTGGTGGCGGTACTGCCCGCCGCCGGGCGCGCCGACGGCCGCATCGATATCGCGTGGGTGGGCGACTGCCGCGCGTACCGGTGGAACGGGCGGGTGCTGCACCAGATCACCACCGATCACACCGTCGGCGAATATCTGCGCACCTACGGGCACCATCCGGCGGCCCGGATGGACCACCTGGTGACCACCTCGGCCCGGACCGTCCGGCCCGGCGCCGTCGGCCACGCGGCCACCGGCTCGAGTGCCGGCCGGTTGCTGCTGTGTACCGACGGCGTGCACAAGCCGATCGACATGGCGACGGTGAAATCCGTCCTGTGCGAGTCGACCGATGCGGCGGCCGCGGCGGAAGCCTTGGTGGACAGCGCGTTACGCGCCGGCGGAACCGACAACACCACCGCGCTCGTGGTCGACCGAGGCTAGGTCGAAGGCCGCGCCGACGAGTTCGACCGACCGCACCCGGTCCGCGAGGGCCGAGGCGTGGTGGGCGAGGATCAGTTCGTCGGCGCCGATGCCCGCCGCGAACTCGGTGAGGAACTCGCGCACCTCCGCCGGGGTTCCGGCGGCGGTGTACTTCATCATCGAGGCGAGGTGGCTGCCGTTCGGCGACGCCAGGAACGCGTCGATCTCGTCGTCGGTGAACCGCACGTCGGCGGCGCCGCGGGAGATCATGCTGCGGGCCCGCGCGCGGTAGGCGACGGCGCGCTGCTGCCGGGCATCCTCGCTGTCGGCCGCGGCGAACACGTTGGCCGCGGCCATGATGTACGGCCGCGCCAGCTGATCCGAGGGCTGGAACCGCTCGCGATAGATCTCCACCGCCTGATGCAGCGCGTCCGGCGCGAAATGCGAGGCGAAGGCGTACGGCAGGCCCAGCTGGGCGGCGAGCTGCGCGCCGAACAGCGAGGAGCCGAGGATGTACAGCGGCACGGCCTCCGGCGCCTGCGGCACCGCGCGCACACCCGGAATCCGGGATCGGCCGCTCAGATAGCCCTGCAGTTCCAGCACGTCGCGCGGGAACGAATCCGCCGAGGTGTGGTCGCGCCGCAGCGCGAGCATGGTCTTCTGATCGCTGCCCGGCGCCCGGCCGAGGCCGAGGTCGATCCGGCCCGGGAACAGCGTCTCCAGCGTGCCGAACTGTTCCGCGATCACCAGCGGCGAGTGATTGGGCAGCATGATGCCGCCCGCGCCGAGCCGGATGGTGTCGGTGTTGGCCGCCACGTATCCGATCAGCACGCTGGTGGCGCTGGAGGCGATGGTGTTCATGTTGTGGTGCTCGGCGTACCAGACGCGGCGATAACCGCTGCGCTCGGCGGCTCGGGCGATGGCGACGCTGTTGTCGAAGCTGTCGCGCGCGGTCTCCCCGGGCGCGATCGACGCGAGATCGAGGATGGACAGGGCGATGGGCATACGGAACGGCCTTCCGGCAGGAGAGACGTGCACCCGCTATGATACGGACTGTCAGTCCGCTTGTGTCGACCGGAGGGCCGGATGCGTGCCGACGCCGAACGCAACCGGGCCGCGATCCTCGCGGTGGCCGGTCGCCTGATCTGTGAGGACCACCGCGTCGACGTCTCGATGGACGAGATCGCCGCGGCCGCCGACGTCGGCAAGGGCACCCTCTTCCGCCGGTTCACCGACCGCGAGGGCCTGATCCGCGCGGTGTTCGACGACCGGACCTGCCGCGCCTGGGCACAGGCCCGCGAGATCGCCGCCGACCCCGCGCTACCGGCCGCCGAGCGGATCGTGGCCTACGTCGCCGCCGTCTTCGACCTCTGCTCCGGCCTGCAGCCGCTGCTGCGCGCCCTGCCCGAGAGCTGTCATGCCCGCACCTGGGGTCCGTGGCAGGCGCTGCTCGCGGACCTGATCGCCGAGGCCGCTCCGGAGGCCGACGCGCAATTCCTGGCCCTGGCCGTCTTCGCGAGCCTGCGACCGGAGATCACCGCCGCGATCTCGGCCCCGCGCCACCGCGCGGGCGTGCTCGCCCTCACCGCGCGGATCCTCGGACCGGGCCGCCGCTAGCCCGGCCGTCCGACTCGGCCGAAAATCACTGGACCCGAGCCGTTTTCACGCCGATCATCGACGGATGACCACGAACCCCCAGGACCGTCTCCGGCTGGTCGGGCGCGACGAGCCCGCGGCAGCGTCGGCCGGTCCGCTGTCGTGGGTGATGCACGTCGACGACAGCGACTCCCCGCGCGATGTCATCGACGCGCTCGGCCTCGCGCCGTACCTCAGCGGCGAGCAGCCGCACGCCCGCACGGCCGAGCTCTACCACGTCAAGCCGGACGCGCCGCTGTGCCCCGAGGGCGCCCGCGTGCTGCGCACCAGCGAGGACAGCGGCACCCGGACCGTGCTGTCCACCGGCGAGGGCTGGACGCTGCGCACCCTGCGCCGGTCCGGCGGCGACGCGGTGCTCAACGTCTGCGCCGTCAGCGAGGAGCTGGCCCGCGAGGTGATCGCCACCTGCTCCGAAGATGCCACGGTCACACCGGAATCCGACGACAGCCAGGTGTCCATGGGCTTCTGGCATGCCGGGTCGCACGGCCCGAACCGGCGCGAACGCACCATCACCGCGGCCGGCTGGGCCGATATCGCGGGCAACTACGGCACCGGGGTGGCCGCCGCGATGCAGCAGCTGATGTCGTTGCGGCCCGAGGACATCAGCGCGCGGCTGCTCCTGCTGCACGGGCCGCCGGGCACCGGCAAGACCTCCGCGCTGCGCGCGCTGGCCCGCGAATGGTCGGACTGGTGCCAGGTCGACTGCGTCCTCGACCCGGAGGCGCTGTTCGCCAACACCGGTTACCTCATGGAGGTCGCGATCGGCGTCGACACCTACGACGAGGAGAAGCGGCGCTGGCGGCTGCTGGTCCTGGAGGACTGCGACGAACTGATCCGCGGTTCGGCGAAGGAGTCCACCGGCCAGGGCCTGTCCCGGCTGCTGAACCTCACCGACGGCATGCTGGGCCAGGGCCGCGACGTGCTGGTGGCCATCACCACCAACGAGAACCTGTCCCGGCTGCACCCCGCGGTGATCCGTCCGGGCCGCTGCCTCGCGCAGCTCGAGGTCGGACGGCTCCCGCACCCGGAGGCGACGGCCTGGCTGGCGCGCGAACTCGGCGACCGGCCCCGGCCCGACGTCGGTCCCGACGGGATGACGCTCGCGGAACTCATCGAGGCCCGCGACGACCACGCCCGCATCCAGGCGCTGCCGCCGGCCCCCACGGTCGGGGGATACCTGTGAGACCCGCACGCCGCCGGGGGTAATGTCGGCGTGCGGGTTGCGGGGACGGGAAGGTGAACACCGGTGACGGTTTCGGACGAACGCGGCTCGGCGACCGCGACCAGCATGCGCACGACCGGCGCGCACGACGCGCACGGGGATTCCGGGGCGGACGTCTGGGAGGTGATGTCCACCGCCCGCTCGATCCGCCGCTTCACCGACGAACCGGTCGACGACGCCACCCTCACCCGCTGCCTGCGCGCGGCGACGTGGGCGCCGTCGGGGGCCAACGCTCAGGCCCGGCGGTTCGTGGTGCTGCGCTCCCCGGAGCTGCGGGCCGTGGTCGCGCAGGCCGCGGCCCAGGCGCTGCAGGTGATCGAGCCGGTCTACGGAATGACCCGGCCCGATCCGTCCGACCACGGCCGCCGGGCCCGCGGTGATCGTGCGGTCTACGAATTGCACGACCGCGCAGGCGAATTCACCTCGGTGCTGTTCACCCAGGAGCGGTTCAGCACGGCGTCGGAGCTGCTGCTCGGCGGATCGATCTTCCCGGCCGTGCAGAATTTCCTGCTCGCCGCGCGGGCCTGCGGCCTCGGCGCCTGCCTGACCAGCTGGGCCTCCTACGGCGGTGAGGCGTTGCTGCGCGCCGCGGTCGGTGTCCCGGACAACTGGATCGTCGCCGGGCACGTGGTGGTCGGGTGGCCGCGCGGCGGCTACGGCCCGGTCCGCCGCCGCCCGCTGGCGGAGTCGGTGTTCCTCGACCGCTGGGACGAACCGGCGAGCGAACTGCTCGCCGCGCCGTCGGACGACGGGCGGGGTTCCGGTACGTAGACTCCGGCTGTGACCGATCTCGCGGAATTCGCCCGGCTGGCCGATCGCAGCAACGGCCTCAGCGTGGTCTCGACCCTGCGTGCCGACAACACGATCCAGTCGTCGCTGGTCAATGTCGGGGTGCTGAAACATCCCGATACCGGCGTGGATGTGGTCGGGCTGGTGGTGTTCGGCGCCAGCCGCAAACTCGCCAATCTGCGGGCCCGCCCGCGCACGACGATCGTCGCCCACGCCGGCTGGCAGTGGGCGGCGGTCGAGGGCCCGGTGTGGATCGCCGGTCCGGACGTTCCGGCGCCGGGTGTCGACGCCGAGCGGCTGCGGCTGTTGCTGCGCGAGGTGTTCAGCGCGGCCGGTGGCACACACGACGATTGGGACGAGTACGACCGGGTCATGCTCGCCGAACGCCGCACTGTGCTGCTCGTCACTCCGGAGCGTGTGTACAGCAACGGCTGAGCTCCGAGCCGGTCCGGTGGCGAACCGCCGGACCGGGATCGGGTCCGCTCGGACCTGGCCGCCGGGCCCGTCCGGCCGGGGGATTCCGCTCGAGCACTTGCAGTGTCGTAGGTCACTGTAAATACTTGGGCGGCACGATTTTCGGAGGGAGTGACATGGTCGGGTCCAGGGTGAGATGGACTGCAGCCGCGATACCGGATCAGCACGGCCGGTCGGCGGTGGTGACGGGAGCGAATTCCGGGCTCGGGTTCGAGACCGCGCGGATGCTCGCCGAGCACGGCGCGCACGTGGTGCTCGCCTGCCGCAACCCGGAGCGCGCCACCGCGGCGGCCGAGCAGATCCGGCTCACCGCGCCCGACGCCGAATTGAGTTCGGTCCGGCTGGATCTGGCCGACCCGGATTCGATCCGGGCGGCCGCCGAGGAACTCCGGGAGCGGCTGGCGCGGATCGACCTGCTGATCAACAACGCCGGGGCCGCCTTCGGCGAACTCTCCCTCGTCGGCGGCGTGGATCGCACGTTCGCCACCAATCAGCTGGGCCCGTTCGCGTTCACCGGCCTGCTGCTGGACCGGGTGCTGGCCGCGCCGGCCGGCCGGATCGTGGTGGTGAGCAGCAACGTCTCGGGCATGGACGAACTGGATCTGGACGATCTGGACTACACCCGCCGCGGTTACGGCCGCTGGAAGGCCTACGCTCAGTCGAAGCTGGCCAATCTCGTGTTCGCCCTGGAACTTCAGCGGCGGCTGTCCGCCGCCGACGCGAAAACCCTTGTGGCTGCGGCACATCCCGGTGGCGCGAACACCGACTTCGGCGCCAACACCGGCGGCTTCATCGGATTCATGGGCTCGAAGTCGATGCGCCGGTTCACCGCTCCGCTGGCCATTTCCGCCGCGCAGGGCGCGCTGAACACGCTGCGGGCCGCGGTGGATCCCGAGGTCCGCGGCGGCGATTTCTACTGTCCCGATCGCCTCCGGAACATGCGCGGCTATCCCGCCTCCCGCGATCCGGGCCCGGTGGCCTCGGACGAGACGACCGGCGCGCGGCTGTGGGAAACCTGCACCCGCCTCACCGGCGTCGAGTACGCGTTCCCGGCCTGAGGCCGCGCCGCCTCGCCGGCGTCGCTCGTCTCAGTTGGCTAACTTTCAGCGACAGCGGGGCCCCTCCGGTCACATGATCGATGGGGCGGCCGTACTCGGAACGGCCCCCGAGAGGAGGACCGTGAAGACGCTGGACCGTCGCATCCGCCGCACGGTGGTCATGGTGGCGACCCTGCTCGCGCTGGCCCCCGCCCTGTCCGTGATCCCCGCCGCCGGGGCGCAGCCCCCGCCCCTGCCGGGCCCGTGGTTCCCGCCGCCCGACGACGAGTGGTTCGACGGTCCGCCGCCACCGGACGCCGACTGGTGGCGGGACGGTCCGGACGACCGCGACCAGTGGGACGATCGCCGGTGGCGCGACGGCCCGGACGATCGGCCGTGGGGCGACGGCCCGCCGGAGGACCGCGGCTGGCATCAGGGCCCGCCACCCCCGGGCTTCTTCCCGCCCCACCCCTAGCTCCGGGCCCGGCGATGCCCCCGCCGTATCCCGGACCCGGATGTCCGTGTTGCCCGCCTCCTCCTCCCTGATCCCGGGCGGGACCGGATTCCGGGGACAGCCGTGCTCAGGCCGACGGGCCTGGGCACGGCTTCTCCGTGTTCCGGGCCGGTGCTCAGGCTTCCGGGCCCGGTGGAACGAGAGGTCCCGCCCCGGATCGCTCCGGGGCGGGACCGCACTCGATGACGTCCCCTCCGATCGTCACCGAGCCGTCGTCGATGACTCCCCTCCGCGGCCATCGACGTCTCGACGGTAGGCGCCCTGCCGGTCGCCGCGACAGCCCGAATCCGGCATTCGGCGTGAAGTTGCTGGTCACAGCATCGATCCGGTCATCCGGACCGGAACATCCCGGACATCGGCGGCGGCGCCGGATCCCGCAGCCGCCGGACCGGCCGGTCCGGCGGGCGAAACGCGCCCGTTCCGGAGCGGACCCCGATTTTCCGGACCGGAAAGGTTCCGACGTGGGGATCCGTTCCGCGGCGCGATCGGTCGCGGTCGCGGGCCTCGTACGGTGAGCCGGTACCGGGATCAGGAGGAAGACGGAATGCTGGTCGGGGACCGGAGCCGGTTCGGCATCGAATACGAGCTGGATGCGGTCGGCCCGGGAGGTCCGGATCGGCTGCCCGGCCGCCTCCGCTGGTGGTGCGGGGGTGAGCCGGTGGGCCGCTACGACGTGGCGACCTCGATCGCGGAGGCCGCCGTCGCGACCGGCCGGATCGCCGCGCGCGCCGACCGCCGCCGCAACGCCGACCTGATGGCCCGGCCCGCGGCCGAGGTGGTGCGGATCGTCACCGACGCCCTGTTCACCGACAACGAGCGCACCGAGGAGCAGATCGACGCCGACGCCCGGCTCTACTGGCCGTCGTTCGTCGGTCCGCGCACCGAATCCTTCGATCCCTGGGACGTTTTCGTCGTCGAGGACGGGCCGGCCGCCCGGCTGATCTGGTGCCGGATCGGCCGTCCGGAGATACGCGAATGTGCCCTGCGCCGAGGCGAGTTCGACGGTGTGCTGCGAATGTTTCTCGACGCCTTGCACTTCGGCGGGCAGTGATAGGTTCTGGCGCGGAGGTGTGCGGTATGGACCGGCTCGATGTTCCCGCGGAATCCGAGGATTCCGCGTCGCCCGCGAAGCCGGTCGCGACGTCCCGGCTGGTCCGGGGTTCGCGACTGGGCGCCGTGGTGGCGGCCCAGGCCGTGCGCAAGCGCCGCACCCGGCTGTCGATGATCGGCCGCTCGGCCGCCGCGCGCGAGCGGCTGGCCGACGAGTCGACCATGAAGATGGCCGAACAACTGGTCGTGGTCCTCGGCGATATGAAGGGCCTGGCGATGAAGCTCGGCCAGTTCCTGTCGATGCTGGATCTGGACCTGGTGCCGCCGGATCAGCGGGAGTCGTTCCAGAGCCGGCTGGCGGTGTTGCGCGATCAGGCGCCGGCGGTCGATTTCGACACGATGCGCCGGGTCGTCGAGGAGGAGCGGGGCGCGCCGCTGGAGCGGCTGTTCGCGGAGTTCGATCCGGAACCGGTCGCCGCCGCCTCGATCGGGCAGGTCTACCGGGCCCGGTTGCCCGACGGGACCGAGGTCGCGGTGAAGGTGCAGTATCCGGGCATCGACGCGGCCGTCCGCGCCGATCTCCGCAACATCGGCATGCTGCGCTTCCTGATCGCGCAGTTCCTGCCCGGATTCACCGTCGCGGTGCTGGACGAGTTCCGGTCCACCGTGCTGAACGAACTGGACTACACCACCGAGGCGCGCACCCAGGCGCAGGTGGCGGACCTGTTCACCGATCATCCGTTCATCTCGGTGCCCCGGGCGTTCCCGGAACTCGGCAGCGCGCACGTGCTGGTGACCGAATTCTGCGCGGGTACGCCGTTCGAGGCCATGCGGGCACTGCCGGACGCCGAGCGCGACCGCCTCGGCGAGATCGTCTACCGCTTCTACGTCGGCTCGCTGTACGAATTCGGCGAGTTCTGCGGCGATCCGCACCCGGGCAATCTGCTGCTGCGCCCGGACGGCCGGCTGGCCTTCCTCGATTTCGGCCTGTACAAGCGAATGGACAAGGGGCACATGGCCTTCGAGGTGGCCTGCCTGCGCGCGGCCGCCGAGGACCGGCACGACGACCTGTACCGGCTGATGGTCGACCGCGGCGTCATCGACGAAATCGCCGGGGTGACCGCCGAGGAGTGCTGCGAGTACGTGCTGGCGGCCTCGGAGTGGTGCCTGGTCGACGAGCCGCTGCCGATCACCCCGGATCTGGCCTCCGGCGCATTCCTGATGGCGATCGATCCGCGGCTCGCGGAGTTCTCCGGGATGCGACGGCAGAATCTGCCGCCGGAGCATCTGTTCTCCCGGCGCGCGGACTTCATGACCTTCGGCACTCTCGGCCAACTGCGGGCCACCGCGAACTGGCACCGCATCGCCCGGGAGTGGCTCTACGACGACGAGCCGGTCACCGAACTCGGTGCGCAACACCGGATCTGGCGCCGGCAGCGGGAACGCGACGGTGCGCCGGTCACCGGGGCGTGACCGGCACCGGCAGGTCACGCCACACCCGGCGCCGCTTCCAGCGGATCTGGATCTCGCGGACCAGGCGCACGGTGTCGATATAGGAGGCGACCGGATTCTGCGGCGGGCTGTACTGGTCCCACAGATTGCTGATCCGGTCCAGCATCTCGGTCTGCCCGGGACGCTCGCCGACGTCGCGGAAGATCGCCAGCGCCTGCTGGACCAGATCGGTGCCGCCGGAATAGTCGCCGACCTTGTAGCGCACCAGGCCCAGGCCCATGAAGGCGTACGCCTCGCCGAGCCGGTCACCGATCTCGCGGAAGATCACCGGCGCCTGCTGCACCAGTTCGGCCGCGCCCGCGTAGTCGCCGGCCTGATAGCGCAACAGCCCGAGCCCGATGAAGGTGTAGCCCTGGCTGACCCGGTCGCCGATCTCGCGGAAGATCGCCAGGGCCTGCTGCGCGTATCCGGTCGCCGCGACGAAATCGTCGGTGGCGCCGTGCAACAGGGTCAGGCCCGCGAGGCTGAAGGCGTGCCCGAACCGGTCACCGACCTCCTCGAAGATCGACTTCGCCTGGTGCACGAGGGTATCGGCGCCGGCGAGATCCCCGGTGGCGTACCGCAGCCGGGCGAGGCTGCTCAGTGCGTACGCCTGCCCGACCCGGTCGCCGATCTCCCGGAAGATGCCCAGCGCCTGTTGCAGTCGATCGATCCCGCCGGGGACGTCGTCGGTGACATAGCTCAGCCGGCCGAGCCCGCTGAGCGCGTAGGCCTGTCCGACCCGGTCGCCGATCTCGCGGAAGATGGTGAGCGCCTGCTGCATTCGCTCGTCGGCGCGCGGATACTCGCCGTCGGCGTATGCGAGCAGTCCCAGTTCGATCAGCGTGTACGCCTGGCCCACCCGGTCGCCGATGTCCAGGAATATCGCCAGCGCCTTGTCCATCCGCTCGACCGCGCCGGAGTAGTCGCCGGTGGAGTAGCGCACCAGCCCGAGATCGCTGAGTACGTAGGCCTGTCCGACCCGGTCGCCGATCTCCTCGAACATGGCCAGCGATCGGCCCATCTGCTCGGAGGCGTCGGAACAGTCGCCCGTCGCGTAACCGACCCGGCCCAGATTGCTCAGCGCGTACGCCTCGCCCCAGCGGTCGCCGGCCTCCCGATAGTTCTGCAGCGCAACCGTTGTCAGATCCGCCGCACCCGGATAGTCGCCCATCGCGAACCGCACCGCGACCAGATCGTTGAGCGCGTAGGCGATGCCGAACCGGTCGTCGATCTCGCGCGAAAGGGCCTGTGCCTGTTCGAGTGCCGCGACGGCGCTCGCGTAGTCGCCGGTGGCATAGTGCACGACGCCGAGTTCGTTGAGCGCGTACGCCTCGCCGGAGCGGTCGTCGATCTCCTGGAACACCGCGAGCGACTGTTCCACCAGATTCACCGTGCCGGGGTAGTCGCCGGTTGCGTAGCGCACCACGCCCAGCCCGATCAGCGCGTACGCCTCGCCGAGCCCGTCGCCGACCTCCTGGTAGATGGCCAGCGCCCGGCGCATCAGATCCGCCGTGCCGGGGTAATCGCCGGTGGCATAACCCAATCGGCCGAGGATGCTCAGGCAGCGCGCCTCCCCGGCCCGGTCGCCGAGCCCCCGGTACACCGCCAGCGCCTGGCGGGCCAGGCTTTCGGTACCCGGATAGTCGCCGGTGGCGTAGCGGACCGTGCCCAGGTCCAGCAGGGCGGCGGCCAAGCCGATCCGGTCGTCACTGTGCTCGGCGTGGGTGGCGGCCCGGCGGTGCAGCCGGATGGCCAGCGGCCAGGGCCCGTCCAGGCGCAGCAATCCGGCCAGCGCGCCGGTCAATCCGATCACCCGGGCCGGTTGATGATGCGCCGCACCGTATTCCAGGCAGGACAGCAGGTTGCCGCGCTCGGCCCGCATCCACGCCAGCGCCGCCGCGGCGGTGGCGAACCGCGGCGCGGCCTCGGATTCGGCGGCGCCGGCGGGCGGTTGCGGCCGGGGACCGCCGACCAGGAACCAGTTGGCCCGTTCGCCGGTGCGCTGATAGTGGTCCAGCAGCCGGTCCACGGCCGCGCGATGCTCGTCGTCGCTGCCGGGCAACGCTCGCGCGTATTCGCGCAGCAGATCGTGCATCCGGTACCGGCCGCGGGCGGGTTCCTCGATGAGGTGATCGGTGAACAGCACCTCCAGTTCGCGGCGGGCCTCGGTCTCGGTGCTGCCCGCCAGCACCGCGGCCGCGTGGCTGTCGATATCGGGCCCGGGGTGCACGCTCAGCAGCCGGAACAGCCGCTGCCGGTGCGGCGGCAGGTCGCGGTAGGACATCGTGAACGCGGCCCGGACCGCGCGTTCCCCGGCCTCCAGTTCGGACAACCGGTCCTGGGCGGCGGCGAAATCGGCGGCCGCCTCGGGAATGGTCCAGGCGGTGTGATGGGCCAGCCGCCCGGCGAGCAGCACGATCGCCAGCGGCAGGTAGCCGCACAGCCGGGCGATATCGGCCATCGCGGTGTCGTCGCCGTCGGCGGCGGGCCGATGGGCCAGCGTGCGGAACAGCTCGGCGGCCTTCTCCGGATCCAGGGTGTCCAGCGCCAGCGGCAGTGAGCCGTCGAGGGCGACCAGCCGCCGCCGGCTGGTGATCAGCGTCAGGCAGCCGGGCCCGTTCGGCAGCAGCGGCTCGACCTGCTCGTGGTCCCGGGCGTCGTCGAGGACGAGCAGGATTCGCTTGCCCGCCACCTGGTTCCGCCACATGTTGCGCCGACTGTCCAGCGTGTCGGGCACATTGCGCGGATCGACACCCAGATCGGTGAGCAGCCCGGCCAATACCTCGGTCGGGGTGGCCGCGCTGTGCCCGGAGGTGTGCGCGTGCAGGTTGACGAAGAATCGGCCGTCGGGATAGCGGTCGGCCAGCCGGTGCGCGGCCCGGGTGGCCAGCGCGGTCTTCCCGACCCCGGGCATACCGTCGATGGTGTAGATCGACACCGCCGGACCGGTGGCCGCCAGGTCGAGGATGCGCTGCAGTTCGGGTTCGCGCCCGATCAGCGTGTCGATATCGCGCGGCAGGGTGTCGGTGACGGCGGGCCGCGGCAGCGGCACCGGCGGCGCGCGCAACGGTTCCGGCCCCCGGTCGCTGCGGGCCTCGGCGTTGGCCTCGTTCCAGAGTCGTTGCCAGACGATCCGATTCAGCAGGCGGGAGCCCGCCGGGGTGCCGTGCTGCCGGGCCAGGGCCGTGAGCGTGTCCAGGACCGGTTCGAAGGAGGCGAACCGGGCGGGGACCGCCCGGCCGGACCGCCAGTCGCTGATCCGCTGGACCGGCGGCAGCCGCCGCGCGGCGGGGAACCGGGAGCGGGTGGCCCGGAAGACCCCGTCCAGCGTCGGATTTCCCGCGGCATCGAACAATTCGGTCAGCGACTCCGCGAAATGCGTTCGCGCCGAGCTCAACTTGGCGCTGCCGTCGGCGGATCCGGTCACGGCTGCCAGGTTAGAGCCGGGCGGCGCCGCCGTCCACGCCGGGGCCGGGTCCGCCGGTGTGTGCCGTTCGGCCCGCAAATCCACCGCATCGCGGTGCGTCCGGGCTCACACCAGGTTCTTGCCCTGCGCGCGCCGCTCGCGCATATCCTCCAGATAGCCCTGGAACGGGTACAGCCGCCAGCTGTCCGGCAGGACCGCGGTGGCCCGGCCGATCGAGCGCATGACGAGTTCGAATGCCCGCTGCTGCCGCGGGCCCCAGTCCAGGCCGAGTTCATCGCGGAACTGTTGCGGCAGATAGCCGGTCGTGAAGAACCGGTTGATCCGCCGGAACGCCAGCCGCTGGAGCGGGTGGTAGGGACCGAGATCGACGACCTGGTCGAGCAGGTAGCGGCGCACCTCGTCGTCGAAGGAGATCTCGGCGAGCATCGAGTCCCAGTATTCCCGGAACGCGGCGCGGTCGGCCGGCCACATGTCCGGGCGGACCTGCAGCGTGGTCCCGAATCGGGCGCAGTCGGTGTACATCTCGTCGGCGTCGCGCTCGTCGATGCCGCCGAACAGGAAGGCGACGGAGTCGACGGTGCCGCGGTAGAGGCAGGCCGCGACCCACAGTTGCAGCCGCGGGTCGAAGGCGTTGTAGCGCACCGGACTCTGCGCGGTGGAGCGGACGTGGCGGTGCGAGGTGTCGACCGCGGCGCGGAAGGCGTCGCGATCCTCGTCGGTGCCGAGCAGCGCGACCGCGAGATAGGTGAGGGTCGTCTTGCCCCGTTTGCGGGGGTGCAGGTCGAAACGGCCACTGGTGACGGTGCTCTCGATGACACCGCGGCCGACGGGCGGGAGCCCGAGCTGCATGATCACGTTGGCCGGGCCGCCGAGCAGGGCCACCGGGCCGGACATGTAGCGGCGGCGGCGTTCCTGGGCGGCGTCGGTGTCACCGGGCGGTGGCGCGGTGGGGGCGCGGTCGGGCATATCTCCTCCGCGATTAGTTGAGATGGTTTACATCTCATCTTCTCAGAGCGGCCGAGTGGATGCAATGCTCCGGATACGCCGATAAGTTAACGGAAATTCTGGGTGTGGGATAAGCTGCGGATGTTGCGGAGATCTGGGTGATGGGCCGGTGTCGCCAGGCGGCGCCGGTCCGCTCACCGTCGAGTTGGACCCAGGGGTGCATGGTGAGGAAGAAGCTGTCGGACGCGGCTCGTTCGGTATCCGATTCGTGGTCCGCGGCCGGAGTGCTGCGGCGGCGCGGGATGATCGACCCGGTGCGCCGCCCGGCGGAACTGATCCGCACGATGAAGGACGCGGCCGCCTACGGCCCGTTCGTCACCGTGCTGCGACAGGCCCGCCACCGCTCCGGTGGGTCGGTCGCGATCGTCGACGGGCACGGTGAACTCACCTTCGACGAGCTCGACGCGCAATCGAACGCGCTGGCCCACGGTCTGGCCGCGCTCGGGATCGGGCCCGGGGCGGTCGTCGCCGCGCTGTGCCGCGACCACCGCGGCATGGTGCTGACCCTGCTGGCCGGCGGCAAACTCGGTGCGCGGGTGGTGCTCATGAACACCGGATTCGCCGGTCCGCAGCTCGCCGCCGTGGCCGCGCGCGAACAGGTCGGCGCGTTGCTGCTGGATCAGGAGTTCCTGGCGACGGCGGCCGCGGTCCCGGATTCGGTGCCGCGCGTGATCACCTGGGTGTCGGATCCCGCGGCCGACCTCGGCGCGGTGCCGACCGTCGAATCCCTGGTCGCCACGCACCCCGCCGGTGAACTGCCCGCGCCGCAACGGCCGGGCGGGGTCGTGATCCTCACCAGTGGCACCACCGGCATGCCGAAAGGCGCTCCGCGGGACAAGGTTTCGCCGCTTTTGTCGGCGCAGTTCCTGGACCGGATCCCGTTCCCGGAGGCGGACACCGTCATCATGGCGGCGCCGATCTTCCACGGCACCGGGCTGTCCCAGTTCAGCCTGGGCTGGGCGCTGGGCAATGCGATCGTGTTCCAGCAGGGGCGTTTCGACGCGCGCCGGGTGCTGGCCGATATCGCGAAGTACCGGGCGAAGACGCTGGTGCTGGTGCCGACGATGTTGCAGCGGATCGTCGACCTCGGTGACGAGGTGCTCGCCGAATACGACACGTCCTCGCTGCGGGTGATCTTCGCGGCCGGCTCGTCGCTGTCGCCGGATCTGGGCCGCCGCGCCGCCGAGGCGTTCGGCGATGTGCTCTACAACCTGTACGCGTCCACGGAGGTGGCGGTCGCGGCGGTCGCCACTCCCGAGGATCTGCGCGCCGCGCCCGGGACGGTGGGCCGGCCGCCGGTCGGCTGCCGGGTGGCCCTCTACGACGAGCAGCGCCGGCGGATCACCGAGCCGGATCGGGTCGGCACCATCTTCGTCTCCAGTGGCCTGAGTTTCGCCGGCTACACCGACGGCGGCCACAAGGAGATCGTCGACGGCCTGTTGTGCAGCGGCGATGTCGGCCACTTCGATTCCGCCGGAAGGCTTTTCATCGACGGCCGGGACGACGACATGATCGTCTCCGGCGGTGAGAACGTCTATCCGCTCGAGGTGGAGAATCTGCTCGTGGAGCGCCCGGACGTCCTGGAGGCGGCCGTGATCGGCGTCGAGGACCGCGATTTCGGAAAGCGGTTGCGCGTCTTCGTCGTTCCCGCCGAGGGCGTAACCCTGGAGGAGCAGGAGATCCGCGATTACGTGAAGGCCCACCTGGCCCGGCACAAGGTGCCTCGTGACGTGATCTTCCTGACGGAGTTGCCGCGCAACGCCACCGGGAAGGTGCTGCGCCGCGCTCTGCAGGAGGTCGAGGTCGGCTGAATCCGGTCGCCGCGGCCCCTGCTAGAATCGACATTAACTTAGCGACGGTGCGCCGCTGCCTCGTGCCCTCGCGGCGCCGGTGCGGTGATCGCCGTGCGCCGCGAGGAGAGCGTCATGGGAAGTATCGCCATCACCAAACAGCTGCCGGTGGCGGTGGCGGGTCTGTACGACGCCATCGCGCGGCCGGCCACCTGGGCCCGATGGTCCAGCATCCACCGGGATTTCGTCGGCGAGCCGCCCGAGCGGCTGTACTCCGGCGCCTCGCTGGTGTCGACGGTGGCGCTGCTCGGTGTGACCGGCGAGGTGCGATGGACCGTCGCGGCGGCCGCCGAGCCGAATCTCATCATGCTGTCCGGTCGCGGAAAGGCCGGTACCGCCTGCGAATTCACCTATCTGCTGCGTCCGGTGGCGGGTGGGACCGAACTGACCGCCGGTGGTGACTTCCGCGGCCCGTTCCTCACCGGCTACGTGGCGAAGGCGCTCGAACAGCACGGACGCGAGCAGTTGGACGAAACCCTCGATCGGCTCGCCGCCCTGGTCGGGACGACGGCCGCCGGTGCGGAACCGGCGGCCGATCCGCGCCCCCGACGTGGCGCGGCCCGCCCGTCCGGTGGGCATTCATCGGAACAGGCGCAAACATAGCTCGTCAAATGACCAGTACAGCATGGTACATTTGAGAAAATCGTAGTTAACATGCCAGCGTCGGTGTGGGGCGGTGACCGTGCGGGAGCCGCCCGAGGGAGGAGACCGGATGTCCGAGTCGACGGTCGTCACGGTCCACGCCGCGCCCCGATCGGAGGGCATGGTGATCCGCCCTCGTCCCGGCGTACCGGTGCCCGCCCGGCACCGGACCCCCCGTTCGCCGGTCGCGCTGCAGGCCTCGGTATCGCAGCTGTGTTCCGATCTGGCCGCCGCCGCCTCGCCGCGGGAGACCGAGCAGCGGATGAACCGCCTGCGCGACACCGTCGAACGCTGGGCGCGGGCCGGGATCCCGCTCGACGCCGTGCACCACGCCGTCCACGACGCCTTCGCCGAGCGGCTGTGCGCGGCGCTGCCGGCGCAACCGGCGACGTCCGCCCTGGGCCGCGCGGCCGCCGACCTCGAACTGCTCGGCCGCGTCACCCGGGTGGTGTCGGGTGCGTACGTCGCGGACGGATCCGATTCCGACGGGCAGCGCGATGCCCGCGCGCTGGCGGCCGCGCTGATCGACGGAGCCCGCCCGGCGGCGGTCGCGCGCGAACGCGGCATCCCGCTCGACGCGGCGTATCACGTACTGTCCGTGGACATTCCGCATCAGCACGATCGGCGCGCGGGCCGGGCCCGGCTCCGGCTGCTGCATCGCGCGCTGGCGAAACGCTGTGCCGCGGAACCGCTCTCGCTGCTCGGCCCGGACGGCGGCACCCTGCTGCTGCCCGCGTCGCTGTTCCCCACCGCCGCCGCGGTCGACGACCTGATCGCCGAACTGGCGACGGTGGCCGGCGCCGCGCTCACCGCCGCCGTGGTCGAGGCGCCCGTGGCGGAGGTGGGCGCCGGCGCCGACCGCGCCGACGAACTGCTGGATATCGTGCTGCGCCTGGACCTTCCGGCCCGGCTGTACCGCCTCCAGGACATCGCGCTGGAGTACCAGCTGACCCGGCCCGGCCCCGCCCGCGAGCGCCTGGCCGCGCTGATCGACCCGCTGACCGCCCACCCGGAACTGGTCGAGACCCTCGCGGGCTACCTCCGCCACAACCTGAACCGGCGCCGCGCGGCGGAGGACCTGCACATCCATCCGAACACCATCGACTACCGGCTCAAGCGCATCCTGTCGATCACCGGCGTCGACCCCAATGATGTTTCGGGCCTGTGGCTTCTGGCCTCGGCGCTGATCGTGCACAGGTTCCGGTCGGAGAACCTCACTCGGTCGCGGTCCGTCCTTCCGTGACGGGGGCCGCGAGCCGCTGCTCGTCGCACATCCGCTGCAGCACGGGCAGGGTCTCCTCGAGACCCGCGCCGATCCGCTCGCCGGGTGTGAAGGTGGCGGGCAGATTTCGCATGCCCTGGATGACGCCGATCGTGTCGTAGTGCACCGTGCCGGCGGGATCGCAGACGTAGTCGGGCATCCGGTCCAGGACCGCGGTCAGCATCCGCTTGAACACCGCGCGCGCCACGTTGGAACCGATGCAGCGATGGATACCGAGCCCGAAGCTGTAGTGGCGGTTGCCCTTCCGGTCCAGCACCACGGAATCCGGTTCCTCGAAGACCTGCGGGTCGCGGTTGGCCATCGCCCACGACAGCCACAGCCGCTCACCCTCCTGGAAGCGCTGCCCGGCGAGTTCGCAGTCCTCGGAGATGGTCCGGCCGTCACCGGGCGCCGGGGTGAAGAAGCGCAGGAATTCCTCGGTGGCCGAATTGAGCAGCAGATCCCTTTCGCGGCTGAGGGTTTCACGCTCGTCGGGATGCTGGGACAGCCACTCCAGCGAATGCGAGGTGAGGGCGGTGGTGGTGTCGAAGCCGCCGCCGATCAGCAACGCCATCTGCCCGAGCAGGTCGAGGTCGTCGGGCTTCTCGCCGTCGACGGACATCCGGGCCAGCGCGTCGATCAGGCCGGGACGCGGATTCTCGCGGATCTCATTGAGATTCGCGATCAGGTCCATGCCCATCGTCAGATGCAGCTGCTGCACTCGGGCCATATCGGGGGAGTCCGGCGGGGTGTACACCGACGCATGGGCCGGTTCGTTGTAGATCGACCACTTGTGCAACGGGATTCCGAGCATCCCGAGGGTGAGCACGGCGGGCACGATATTGGCCAGATCGTCGACGAAGTCGATGCGGCCGGACTCGATGCGGTCGTCGATGCAGGCGCGGATCACCTCGTCCACGAAGGGAATCCAGCGATTCACCGCGGCGGGGGAGAGGTAGGGATTGAGCACCGAGCGGTACACCCGGTGCTCGTGGCCGTCCATCTCCAGGATGCCGTTGCGGATCGGCATCGCGGCCTCGCCGGACGGGATGGTGATGCCCTGGTAGCCGCGCCGCTCGCCCTTGACGTCGCGATCGTTGGAAACGTAAGGGCAGCGGGCGAGTTCGAACACCTCGCGATTGCCCGCCGCGACCCAGTGGCCGCCGTAGGTCTCGGTCCACGCCACCGGGCAGCTGTCGTGCATCTCGTGGGTGATGTCCTCGAACCGGTGCCGGTACTCGGCGGTGTGTCGGTCGAAGTGGTAGCCGGGCCGCTCGTCGTGCGGCAACAGGTTCTCGATGGTCACGCGTGGTCCTCTCGGGGGCCGGGTCAGGCTCGGTCGACGAATTCCAGGATGGTCGGGGCGGCGAGGACCCAGGTGTCGAAGATGCCGACGTCCTCGCCGCGGCCCTGCGCCTTGATGGACTGCTCCCAGGCGTCCTCCGCCCACGGGGGGTCGACGAGTTCGGCGCCGGGGATCAGGCAGCTCACCTCGAGCGAGGTGCGCCGGGGGTGGTCGGGATCGTCGGTGCCACCGCGGATGATGCGGGTCGGCACCCGGATGTCGACGAGCAGATCGTCGTTCAGACCGGGGATGGTCTGGCCCGGCGTGGGCACGTACGCCTGCAGCCAGCGCAGGGTCAGCCGGGTGAACTCGGCTTCGTCGAGGGCCAGCAGCCGCGCCTCGTTGCGCGGGTTGTCCCGGATGCGCTGCTTCCATTCGGGCACCGTGAGCAGACCCTCGATTCCCTTGGCGCGCAACGCCGAAATGGTCGGCATGATGTACACCCAGCTGAGCGTGAACAGTCCCGGAATACCGCCGACGATATTCCACAACACCAGTTTTGTGACCAGTTCCGGGTAACGGATCGCGGTGAGCATCGAATCCCGCGCCCCGCCGGAGCCGCCGGCCAGCACGACCGGGCCGAGCTCCAGCGCGGTCAGCAGGCCGTGCAGCGTATCGGCGCGCATGTGGGATTCGCTGGGGCCGAAGAACTGGACCTCGGACGCGCCGCAATTGGGCCGGTCCCACAGCAGTACCCGATGACCGCCGGCGACGAGCCGCTCGGCGAGCGGCCGCACCCCGCGGTAGTCTTTGCCGAATCGGCCGCCCGGGGTGAGGACGATCAATTGCCCTGTGTCGCCCAGGATTTCGTAGACGACCTGGCCGCCGTTGACATCGATGACGGGCATCGCTGGTATCACTTCCTGCCTTCGGTGAACGCCGGGCGGATGCCGATCCGGTCCGCGCGAGGCCGCGAGACCGTGACGGCGCTCACTTATATCGAATACCGTATGGTAAGGCATTCCCGCAAGGGGTACGGGAACTATTGCCCGAGATCGATGGCCCGCGACCTCCGGCAGCCGCCGCAGGTCACGAAAGTTGCCCTCCACCAGTGATTCCGGCGATTCCGGCCGATATCGTAAGGGCTTACCGTATAGTCGGGCCGGCGCGGGCTGTGACCGCGCCGGGAACGTCGGATTTCCGAGGGAATGGAAGGTGCCGTGTCCGTGCTGTCACCGAACCCCGTCGACCGGGGTGCCCCGGGGGTGCTGCCCCTGGACCGTTCGCTCGAACGCGCCCGCCGCCACGTCCTGCGCTACCGCATGGCCGTCGTCACGCACAGCGCCGCCGACCTGGTGAACGCGGCCGGTGGCTGGCTGTTCGACCGGGTGATGGCGGGCTGGGACGTCACCGTGCTCGCCGCCGACCTCAGCGATCCACTCCCGCTGCGGATCCTCGGCGCCACCGTGGTGGACCTGCACGACGCGATGGCGATGCGGCGGGCCCGGGTGGTGCCGCAGTCGTTCGCGCTGTCCGCCACCGTGTGCGCCACCGAGGAGCGGGTGCACGACTGGGCCCTGAGCTGCCTGGGCCGCGGCAGCCACGAGGTCACCCTCTGGGGCGAGGGCCTCCCCGACGAACTGGGCAGCCGCACCACCGCCGCCGAACATGCCCCGAGCCGCGCGGCCCGCGCGTTCAAGGCCCGCGCGCTGGCCGCGGTCGCGAATCCGGCGCGCCCCCTCGCCGAGGTGGAGACCTTCCGGATCGGCGGCCGCCCCCGCCGCGGCCGCGGCGAACCGCTACCGGTCTGACGTGGCACGCCCAGCGAAAACGACCGGCGAGCCGAGACGTCAACGCCGCGAACGCGGCTCGATCACCGCCGACGAGATCGTCAACGGCGCCTATGCCCTCGCCGCCGAGGTCTCGGTGGAGAAACTGAGCATGCCGGCCCTGGCCCGCCGCCTGGACGTCGGCGTCACCAGCATCTACTGGTACTTCCGCAGCAAGGAACAACTGCTGGAGGCGATGCGCGACCGCGCCCTCGCCCAGTACGAGATCGCCCTGCCGTTCACCGGCACCGGTTCCTGGCACGAACGCCTGCGCACCCATTTCATGACGATGCGAGACCTGTTCCGCGACAACCCCGTCCTGTGCGATCTGCTGATCATGCACACCGCCGACTACGGCCCCGGCACGAATCGCGTTACCTACCAACGCCTCGAGGCCGTCATCACCACCATGGTCGACGCCGGCTTCACCCCCGAGGACGCCCTGGAAACCTACTTCACCCTCTCCACCCACAGCCGCGGCTTCGCCATGCTGCAACGCCGCGGCACACTCGACGCCGCCATCGCCACCCCCCGCCCCCCGATCGACGAACAGGACAGCCCCCACCTGTCCCACCTCGCCGCCGCCGGCTACAGCCTCGACCCGGTCCGCGACCGCACCTTCGAACTCGGCCTCGACGCCCTCATCGACCGCGCCAAACAGGTCCTGGCCGCCACCCGGTAACCGATCCGCCTGTCCGCGAAGGGATTCGCGGCGCACTGTCCGCTGATCTCCCGATGCGCGCCGGGCATCGGTGTCGCCGGGCCGGTGCGGGGTACCCGCCCTTCGTCGATGCGAGTTGCGGCGGCCTGTCGCCGACGGGCCCGCACCCGGCGGACAGTGGAGAAGGCGGGTATGGGCGAACAACGTGGGGAACACCCCGGACCGGAAGCTCGGGGTGATGCGCCGGTCGGGCCGAGTGATCTGTCGCGGCAGTCGTGGTGCGGGGTGTTGCGGCGGTCGGTGCGGCGGTTCCGGGAGAACAATCTCACCGATTGGGCGGCGGCGCTGACGTATTACAGTGTGCTGTCGTTGTTTCCGGGGTTGATCGTGCTGACCGGCCTGCTCAGTGCGCTCGGGCGGGGGGCCACCGATTCGCTGATCGATACCGTTCGCCGGATCGGGCCCGGCAGTGGTACCGCGCTGTTGATCGATGCGGTGCACCAACTTCAGGGTGCGCGGTCCTTCGCGGGTGTGGTCGCCGTGATCGGTATCGTGAGCGCGCTGTGGTCGGCGTCGAGTTATCTGGGTGCGTTCATGCGGGCGGTCAACGCGATCTACGGCACCGCCGAGGGGCGTCCGATCTGGCAGACGTTTCCGCTGCGTATCGCCTTGACCGTCGTGGTGCTGATCCTGATCACGGTGACCGCCGCGGCCGTCTCGCTCACCGGGTCGCTGGCCCGGCGGGTGGGCGATTGGCTCGGCTGGGGCAGTGCGGCCGTCGCCGCCTGGAACATCGCCAAATGGCCGGTGCTGATCGTCGTGGTGACCCTGCTCGTCGCGTTGCTCTACTGGGCGGCTCCCAATGCCCGGCAGCTCGGGTTCCGTTGGCTGTCACCGGGTTCCGTGCTGGCGGTGGTGGTGTGGGTCGTCGCGTCGATCGGATTCACCTTGTACGCGACTCATTTCGGCTCCTACAACAAGGTGTACGGATCCCTCGCCGGCGCCATCGTGCTGCTGATCTGGTTGTGGCTGACCAATATCGCGATTCTGCTCGGTGCCCAGGTGGATGCCGAGCTGGCTCGTGGTCGTCAGATCGAGCGGGGGCAGCATCCCGATACCGAGCCGGTCCTGCCGCGGCGCGCCGAACCCGGCGACTGATCGGGGGGATCGGCTCGCCGTGGCGATTGCGCGCGGGCTCGCTCAGCCGGATCCCGCGCCGGACCGAACAGCCCCGGCCGCGTGCACCAGGCCACCGAGCACGACGTGGCAGAGGTCGGAGAGCCGTTGGTACGGAGACGGATTCGGCCATACATCGATGCCGGTCGCCGCGCGGGCCGCGTCGAGTGCGGCGCACTGGCTCAGCACCGTCGCGGTGCGGGCGCCGGAGGTGAACCGGATCAGGTACGGATCGGTGGCCCGGATCTCGGGTAGTCCGGCGGTCGGTGCGGCCCAGGCCCATTCGCGCAACGCCGCCAGTTCGCGCGCCGGAACGCCGTGGAGGGCGGTGCCGCCGGTGGAAGCCGGGCCCGTGAACGCCACTGCCGGGGTGCTCAGTTCGGCTGCCTGCCGTACCTCGTCGTCGGTCCAGGCGGGGTCGAAGGGGGCGGCGATCCGGCCGGACAGGGCGCAGGCGTAGTGCAGGATCACCCATTCCGGGCTGAGGGTCGACCGGATCGCCACGCGCGCACCGGGTTTCGTGATCGCGGCGAGCGCGTGCGCGACCGCGCCCGCGGCGCCGGCGAGTTCGCCGAAGCTCATGCGGTCGTCGGCGGGCCACGGCAGCGCCGGGTGGTCGGCGGCGGTGGCGAGGATCCGGTCGAGCAGCCGGGGGATCGACTCCGGCGGTGGCCCAGCGGAATCGGTCCGCCATCGGTGCGGGCCGTCGGGGCCGATGGTCCGGTGACTGCTCATCTGTCCGGTCCTCCTCGCCGCGGGATGCCTCGGGTGTGCCTCGTCCAGACGATACCAACCCAACCACTTGGTGGGCTATAGTTTCGGCTGAAGCGGCCTTCGTCGGACGGATACCGACGAACCGGTTGGCTACAGTAGGAAATTGCGCGGCGCGCGGCGCCCGCGGGCGGAGGTGTCTGTGCCGGACCAACTACGTTTCGACGATCGGGTCGCGATCATCACCGGCGCCGGGGGCGGTCTCGGGCGAGCATACGCCCGCGTCCTCGCCGCGCGGGGTGCGCGGATCGTCGCCAACGACATCGATCTGAAGGACGACGCCGGGCACACCCCGGCGGGCCGGCTGTGCGCCGAGATCTCCGCGGCGGGCGGCGCCGCGGTGGCGGTGGACGCGTCGGTCGCCGACACCGGAGCGGGGGAGGCCGTGGTCCGCACCGCGCTCGATGCGTTCGGCCGGGTGGACATCCTGATCAACAACGCGGGCATCCTCCGCGACCGTTCCTTCGCGAAACTGTCCGAGGAGGAACTGCACGCCGTGCACGGTGTGCATCTGTACGGGACGCTCGCGGTCACCAAGGCGGCGTGGCCGGTGCTGCGCGAGCGCGGTTACGGTCGGGTGGTGCTGACCACCTCGGTCGCGGGCCTGTTCGGCAATGCGGGCCAGGCCAATTACGCCTCCGCGAAATCGGCGATGGTCGGCCTGGGCCGCACGCTGGCCATCGAGGGCGCACGCTCCGGGATCAACGTCAACATCGTGTCGCCCGGCGCCGCGACCGCGATGACCGCGAAACTGCTGCCCGAACATCTGCACGCGGCGATGGCCCCGGAGAAGGTGGCCCCGATGGTCGCCTACCTGTGCCACGAAACCTGTTCGGAGACAGGCGAGATCTTCTTCGCGTCGGGCGGGCGGTACGCGCGCAACCTGATCGTCGAGACCCCCGGATACCGCAATCCGGCGGCGACGGTGGAGGACATCGCCACCCACCTCGGCACCATCATGGACGCGAGCACCTGGACCCTGCCCGGCGACAGTATGCAACTGCCCGAACTCTGAACGAACCGGCCCGCCCGGCCGCATACTGCGGGCGGGCCGGCATGACGAGCCCGGGGCGACCCGGGCGGCAATCGACGAGGAATGCGATATGGACCGGGACAGCGACACCGTCTTCATCGGCGGCGAATGGATCAGGGCCCGCGGCCCGCAGCGCTACGAGATCATCTCGGCGTCCACCGAGGAGGCGCTCGCGACCGCGCCGGTGGCCGCGGCCGAGGACGTCGACGCGGCGGTCGCGGCCGCACGCCGCGCCTTCGACGATCCGGCGGGCTGGGCGCACTGGGAACCGGAGCGCCGCGCGGCGGTCCTCGACCGCTTCGCCACCGCGCTCGACGAACGCGGATCCGAGATCGCCCGGCTGGTGACCAGCCAGAACGGTATGCCGATCACCATCTCCTCGGTGTCGGAGGCGGTATTCCCCGGCACGCTGGTCCGGTACTACGCGGGCCTGCTGCGCGACACCCCGATCGAGACCGAGCGCCCCTCGATGACCGGCGGGACCACCGTCGTACGGCACGTCCCCATCGGGGTGGTGGCCGCGATCGTGCCGTGGAACTTCCCGCAGACGCTCACCTTCTTCAAACTCGCGCCGGCGCTGGCGGCGGGTAACACGATTGTGTTGAAACCGGCCCCCGAAACCACCCTGGACGCCTATCAGGTGGCCGACGCCGCGAACGCGGCCGGCATCCCCCCGGGTGTGCTGAACATCGTCACCGGCGGTCCGGAAACCGGCGCCGCGCTGGTCGAACACCCCGGCGTGGACAAGGTGGCCTTCACCGGTTCCACCCGGGCCGGGCGGATCATCGCCGAGACCTGCGGCCGGCTGCTGCGCCCGGTCACCCTGGAACTCGGCGGCAAATCGGCGACCATCGTGCTCGACGACGTCGATCTCGCCACCGAGGTCGGCAAGATGTTCAGCTGCACCCTGGTCAACAGCGGGCAGACCTGCATGCTCGGCACCCGCGTGCTCGCACCCCGCAGCCGCTACGGCGAGGTGGTCGACGCGTTCGCCGGACTGGTCGGGATGCTGCCGGTCGGCGACCCCTTCGATCCGGGCGTCATCCTGGGCCCGCTGGTCAGCGCGCGGCAGCGCGAGCGGGTGGAGGGTTATATCGCCAGGGGGCGTGACGAGGCCCGGCTCGTCGCCGGCGGTGGCCGGCCGGCGGGACTGGACAAGGGCTGGTACGTCGCGCCGACCGTCTTCGCCGATGTCGCCAACGACGCGGTGATCGCGCGCGAGGAGATCTTCGGCCCGGTGCTGGCGGTGATCCCGTACGACGACGAGGACGACGCGGTCCGCATCGCCAACGACTCCGCCTACGGACTCGGCGGCACGGTGTGGAGCGCCGACCCCGAACGCGCTCGCGCGCTCGCCACCCGGGTTCGCACCGGGACGGTGGGGGTGAACTTCTACAACATCGACCACCACAGCCCGTTCGGCGGCATCAAGGACAGCGGCATCGGCCGTGAGCTGGGCCCGGAGGGCCTGGCGTCGTTCCGGCACGTCCAGTCGGTGTACCTGGGCTGACCGGTCCGGCCGGCGCCGCGGCGTCCGGCCGAGACCGCAATTTTCCACGAAGAGGCGGGTGCAGAGTCGCGCCCGTGTGCGAGATCGGAATTGGCGTGATGTCTGCGACCGTCGACGAAGTGTTCCGCGATCGGGTGCGGCGCACGCCGGATGCCCCGATCGCCGATTGTGGCCGGGGCCCGGTGACATTCGCCGAACTCGACGAGCGAACCGACCGGCTGGCCGCCGGTCTCACCGCCCTCGGCGTGCGGCCCGGCGACCGCATCGCGCTGATCGTGCCGAATCGGCCGGAGATGATCGAATTACTCATCGCCACCGCGAAACTCGGTGCGGTGCAGGTGCCGCTGAACTATTGGCTGCGCGGTGAGTTCCTGCGCTACCAGCTCGCCGACTGCGGGGCCCGGATCCTGGTCGCCGACGAACTCGGCTATGCCTCCGCTGCACCGCTGCTCGGTGAGACGGAGATCGAACAGGTTGTGCTGCTGGACGATTCGGCCGCGAATCCGTCGGCCGTGGCCTACTCGGCGGTGCTCGCCGCCGGCACGGCGGAATGGATTGCGCGGCAAGCGAATCCGTCGGATCTGTTGTCCATCCTGTACACCTCCGGAACCACCGCGCTGCCGAAGGGCTGCATGCTCAGCACCGGCTACTACGTCACGGTGGGCCGCTCCTACGGCGAACGCGGCTGGGTCCGGCCCGGCGACCGCATGTACACGGCGTTCCCGCTGTTCCACTCCAGCGGGCAGATGGTGGCGTTCATGTCGGCGCTGGTCAACGATGCCGATATCGTCGTCGCACCCGAATTCCACGCCGCGACCTTCATGGCCGACGCCCGCGCGGCCGGGGCGACGATGCTGGTCGGCGTCGGCGTGATGGCCCAGGCCATCCTGGAACAGCCCCCGCATCCCGACGACGCGACCTCCCGGTTCCGGCTCGCCTCCTGGGTCCCGCTACCCGCCGAGCGCCAGGCCGAATTCGAACAGCGCTTCGCCACCCCGGTGATGTCGGAGGGCTACGGCCAGACCGAATGCGTGCCGATCTCGGCCAGCGCCGCCGGCGGTGCGCGGGTACGAACCTCGGCCGGGCTGACCGCCCCCGCGGTCGACGTCCGCATCGTCGACGAGAACGACGAGATCCTGCCCGCCGGCCGCTCCGGCGAGATCGTGGTCCGCCCGAGGGTTCCCAACGCCACCTTCCAGGGCTATTGGAACAAGCCCGCGGAGACGGTGTCTGCCTGGCAGAACCTGTGGCACCACACCGGCGATTTCGGCCTCCTGGACGCCGACGGTTACCTGCACTTCGTCGACCGCAAGAAGGATGTGCTCCGCCGCCGCGGCGAGAACGTGTCCTCCCTGCAACTGGAGCAAGTGATCCGCACCCACGCCGCGGTCGCCGACGTCGCGGTCTGCGCGGTCCCCGCACCGCTGGGCGACGACGACATCAAGGCCTGCGTGGTGACCGCCCCGGACCACACCTTCACCGCCGCCGACCTGTTCGAATTCCTGCGGGATCGCGTGCCCTACTTCGCGATTCCGCGCTACCTCGACGTCCGCGCCGAACTACCGGTGAACGCGCTCGGCCGCGTGATGAAACACGTGTTGCGCGCCGAGGGCGTCGGACCGGATGTGGCGGACCTGGAGGCGCTGGGCCTGGTGGTGCCGCGCGACGAACGCCGCGGCCCGGCCCGGGTGCACTCCGATCCGGTTTAGCGCCACGTTCCCCGGAAGATGACCGGCCCCTTCGGTTTCCGGGCCGGTCAACCGTTCCCCGGCCGGTGCGCGTCTCCCGCGATCTCGCGCGCCCGCGGATAGTCGGCCTTACCGTTGGGCGAGCGCGGTACGGTCGGCACCACGGCGATCGACTTCGGCGCCTTGTATCCGGCCAGCCGCTGCTTGACGTGCGCGATCAGCTCCGCGGGAGTCGGCCGCGCCGACCCGACCGGCGCGACCACGGCGCAGACCGCCTGTCCCCATTGCGGATCCGGCACCCCGACCACCAGGGCGTCGGCCACCTCGGGATGACCGAGCAGTACCGCCTCCACCTCCTCGGTGTAGATCTTCTCCCCGGCGCTGTTGATACACAACGAGTCCCGCCCCAGCAGCTGGATCGTCCCGTCCGCCTCGACGATCGCGCGATCGCCGGGCAGCGCCATCCGGACCCCGGCCACGGTGACGAACGTGGCGGCGGACTTCTCCTCGTCCTTGTAATAACCCAGCGGCACCCGATTGCCCACCGCGAGCCGCCCCACGACCCCCGAACCCGGTGCGACGGGCCGCAATTCGTCGTCGAGCACCGCGGCGTGCGGCCCGATCTCGAAGCGCGCGGTGGTGGCGACATCGTCCTTCGTCGAGATGGACCAGCCCATCCCGAACCCCTCCGAGGAGGAGAAGCCGTCCACGATGGTCAGCGACGGACACTGTTCCAGCAGACCGGCTTTCACCGCATCACTGAGAAATGCGCCGGACGACAGCAGATTCCCCAGGCACGAGATGTCCCAGCGCCCCGGCTCCCGCGCCATCGTCTCGAGAATGGGCCGCCCGAACGCGTCACCCACCATCGCGAGACTGCGCACCCGCAACCCGTGCACGGTGTCGAGCAACTCCACCGGATCGAATCCGTGCCCGCGCAACGAGATCACGCATCCGCCGTCGTTGAGTGTCAGATAACCACCGAACAACCCGGTCCCGTGCATCATCGGACTCGCGGACACATGGGTGCGCCCCGGCTCCGTGATGTACCGCCGCATCCCCGGAATACCCCCCTCGATCGGATAGGACGGCGGCCCAACGGAATTCAACTGCATGAAAATATCTACCTGCCGCCACATCACCCCCTTCGGCAACCCGGTGGTCCCCCCGGTGTACAGCAGGAACAGATCCTCCCCACTGCGCCCCCACCCGGACCGGGTCCGCCCCGCCGCAGCCGCCGCGGCCTGCTCGTACGGCACCGCCCACTCCGGACAAGCCTCAGTCCCGTCATCGACGTGAATCCAGGTCCGCACCGCGGGCAGTTCGCCGCGCACCTCCCCGACCTGCTCGGTGAAGGCCCCATGGAAGACCACCGCCGTGATGTCCGCGTTGCGCCACAGATACAGCAACTCGTCCCGCCGGTACCGATAGTTGGTGTTCACCGCCGGAATACCGATCTTGGTCGCGGCGAACATCACCTCGAGATATTCGGGCGAGTTCCGCAGGCACAGCGCGACCCGATCCGCCCGCGAGGCCCGGCCGTCGAGCAACGTGGCGGCGACCCCATCGGCCCGGCGATCGAACTCGGTCCAGGTGAACACCCGATCGCCCTGCCGCTGCGCAGGCGCCCCCGGCAACGCCTCCGCGATCATCTCCCAGAAGTCGGCGAAGTTCCAATGACTCGTCTCGACCATCGGTCCCACCTTCATCGGTAGTGCTGCTGACACCCCTCATTTTGCCAACCATGTGGTCGGGTTGCAGCCGAATGGAGAATTCGGCCACGAACTTCAGGGGAGCTGCGCGGGCCGCGAACTTCGTCGAACATGCTGTTCACCAGTAAAATTGCGCACCGATTCGATGTCGCCGGGGTGCCGCCCGGATCGATCGTAAGCCCAACCAGCAGGTCGGCAACACTGATGACGGGCCGAACATCGCCTCGCGGTCGCACCCGATCTGCCCGGCCACGTCACCGAACTCGCAGTCGCCGAGAGTGCGGACCGGAAGCACACAACCGGGATTTCGCCGCTGCCGGCGGATGCGCCGTGGCTGCGGTGCCACGACCACCCGTACGTGGCGCAGAGATTCAGCTCCGGTCCGGCAAATCGGCTGTGGCTGAAGAGGTTCGGCTGTCGAGGAGCAGGTCGACGCCGGGTGGGAGGGAACCGGCGGTGGCGGCGGCGCGGATGTGGGCCTCGAGGGTTTCACGGAAGGCGGTGGCGGCGTGGGTGGGGGCCACGTCCTTGCGGTGGGCGAGGGCGACGGTGCGGTGCAGGCTGTGGGGGTCGCGGCCGGTGTCCAGGGACAGCGGGACGGCGCGTAGGTCGGGGTGGCCGGCGAGGACCATGCTGGGGACGACCGCGACACCGAGGCCCGCCTCCACGAAACGGAGGACCGCGTCCATCTCGCCGCCCTCGACGGCCAGGCGGGGCTGGAAGCCGGCGTGCCGGCAGGCGGCGATCGTGGCCTCGCGCAGGTCGTAGCCCGGCCGGAACATCACCAGGGGGCGGTTTCGGAGGTCGGTGATGCTCAGGCGGCGGTTCGGGAGGGTGGGGTCGTCGCGCCGCGCGGCGACCACGAGGTCCTCGCGCAGGATCGGGGTGGTCGCCAGGGGTGTGCCGTCGGCGAGGGGCAGGATCACCAGGGCCAGGTCCAGGGCGCCGCGGGTCAGCTCGCGGACCAGGTCGCGGGAGCCGCCCTCCTCGACCACCAGCTCGATTCCGGGGTGCGCGTCGTGGAACCGCCGCAGCGCGTCGGCCAGCAGGCCGGAACACAGCGAGGGGGTGGCGCCCACCCGCACCCGGCCGCGGCGCAGCCCGATCAGTTCCTGCACCTCGAGACGGGCGGTGTCGACGTCGGCGAGGATCCGCTCGGCGAGCGGCAGCAGGGCCTCGCCCGCGGGGGTGAGGGTGATGTTGCCGCGGGCCCGGCTGAACAGCGGGGCGCCGAGCTCGGTCTCCAGCGCGCGGATCTGTTTGGACAGTGACGGCTGCGCGACGTGCAGCGTATCGGCGGCCCGGGTGAAGTGCCTGGCGCGCGCGACGGCCAGAAAATACGACAACTGCTGCAACTGCACGTCCACCAGCCTAGAACCGGTAATTTCCGCGCCGCAATTTCGAATCCGGTAAATGCCCGTCGATTTCGGGTGGGTGTGAAAACTCTCACGGCCCGTTATTCCTACGGAATGTAGTAAAAGGCGGCGCAGCTCGCTGCATAGCCTGCGGTCATGGTGACGAGTCCGCCGCGGACTTGGACGTCGCGAGCGGGCCGGACGTAGTTTCCGGACATGGTTACGGCACTCCCCGCGGTATACCGCTCGACGGTCGGCAGGAAGGCCGTCATGGCGGTGACCGGCGGCATTCTCGTGTTGTTTCTGATCGCGCACGCGTTCGGGAACCTGAAGGTATTCCTGGGTCCGGCGGAGTTCGACCACTACGCCGCCTGGCTGCGCACGATCGGCGAGCCCGCGCTGCCGCATCGGTGGTTCCTGTCGCTGCTCGAGATCGTGCTGACCGTGAGCGTGATCCTGCACATGTGGTCGGCGGTGACGCTCGCCCGCGCGGCGCGGCGGGCCAGGCCGATCCGGTACGCCGCCCGCACCCGATCGCATGCGCACGGCTACGCCGTCCACACCATGCGCTACGGCGGCGTCGTCATCGCGCTGTTCGTCGTCTGGCATCTGCTCGACCTGACCTTCGGCGCGGTGAATCCACTGCACGGCAACGGAACTCCGTACACCCGGATCGTCGCCGACTTCGCGCCCTCGCGCTGGTACATCACCGTGTTCTACGTCGCCGCGGTACTCCTGGTCGGAGCGCATCTGCGGCACGGGATCCGCAGCGCCGTCCAGACTCTCGGCCTGGCGAGCCGGCGCAGCTACGCCGCGTACGACCGGCTCGCGGCCGTCGTATCGATCGCGCTGGTCGCCGCCTTCCTGGCCGTCCCGATCGCCGTCACATTCGGATGGGTGAAATGACCGTGCACAACCCGTATCTCGTCGGCGCACCGCTCGCCGACACCAAGGCCCCGGCGGGCCCGATCGAGAACCGCTGGACCACACGCAAATTCGAGGCGCGACTGGTCAATCCGGCGAACAAGCGGAAGAAGACGATCATCGTCGTCGGCACCGGCCTCGCGGGCGGTTCGGCCGCCGCGACGCTGGGCGAGCAGGGCTATCGGGTGATCCAGTTCTGTTTCCAGGACTCCCCGCGCCGGGCCCATTCGATCGCCGCGCAGGGCGGTATCAACGCGGCGAAGAACTATCGCAACGACGGCGACAGCGTGTACCGGCTGTTCTACGACACGGTGAAAGGCGGCGACTACCGCGCGCGGGAGTCGAATGTGCACCGGCTGGCGGAGATCTCGACGCAGATCATCGATCAGTGTGTGGCACAGGGTGTTCCGTTCGCACGGGAGTACGGCGGGCTGCTCGACAACCGATCCTTCGGCGGCACACAGGTTTCCCGCACCTTCTACGCTCGCGGCCAGACCGGGCAGCAACTGCTGCTGGGCGCCTATCAGGCGCTGATGCGGCAGGTCGGCGCGGGCACCGTCGAACTGCACGCCCGGCACGAGATGCTCGATCTGATCATGGTCGACGGCGTGGCGCGGGGCGTGGTCGTGCGCGATCTGGTCACCGGCGCGATCGGCTCGCACACCGCCGACGCGGTGGTGCTGGCCACCGGCGGATACGCCAATGTCTATTTCCTGTCGACCAACGCCATGGGCTCGAACGTGACCGCCGCCTGGCGCGCGCACCGGCACGGCGCGTATTTCGGCAATCCGTGTTTCACCCAGATCCATCCGACCTGCATTCCGCCCTCGGGCGATCATCAGTCCAAGCTGACCCTGATGTCGGAGTCGCTGCGCAACGACGGCCGGGTGTGGGTGCCCGAACGGGCCGGCGACGACCGCCCGCCCGGCGACATCCCCGAGCACGAACGCGACTATTTCCTCGAACGCCGCTACCCCGCCTTCGGCAATCTGGTCCCGCGCGATATCGCCTCCCGCGCGGCGAAGAACGTCTGCGACGAGGGCCGCGGCGTCGGTCCCGGCGGCCTCGGTGTCTACCTGGATTTCGCCGAGGCGATGACCCGGCTCGGCCCGGACGTCGTGAAAGCCAAGTACGCCAACCTCTTCACCATGTACGAGCGCATCACGGGTGAGAACCCGTATCGGGTGCCGATGCGGATCTATCCCGCCGTGCATTACACGATGGGCGGCCTGTGGGTCGACTACGACCTGCAATCCACCGTTCCCGGTCTGTTCGTCATCGGTGAGGCGAATTTCTCCGACCACGGCGCCAACCGGCTCGGCGCGTCGGCGCTCATGCAGGGCCTCGCCGACGGATATTTCGTCCTGCCCACCACCATCGGCGACTATCTGGCCCGCACCTCCGCCGGCGAGGTGCCCGCGACCGCGATCGAGGAGGCCGAGAACCGGGTCACGGCGACGATCGACCGCCTGCTGTCGATCCGCGGTGACCGGACCGTCGATTCGTTCCACCGCCGGCTCGGCCACCTCATGTGGGAATACTGCGGGATGGAACGCACCGCCGAGGGCCTGCGCAAGGCCGCGGAACTCGTTCCCGCCCTGCGCGCGGAATTCTGGTCGCGCGTCGATGTGCCCGGCTCCGGGACGGATCTGAACCAGTCGCTCGAACGCGCGGGCCGGGTCGCCGATTTCCTGGAACTGGCCGAACTCATGGTGATCGACGCCCTGCACCGGGCCGAATCCGCCGGCGGCCATTTCCGCGCCGAATCGCAGACCGCCGACGGCGAGGCCGAACGCGACGACGAGAACTTCGCCTATGTCGCCGCCTGGGAATGGAACGGCCCGGACCGTCCGCCGATCCTGCACCCGGAGGCCCTGGAATTCGAATATGCCCACCCGAGCACCCGATCCTACAAATAGAGAGGCGACGGGAATGAAATTCACCCTGCGCATCTGGCGCCAGCGAGGTCCGCGCGACCGCGGCCGCCTGGTCGACTATCCGATCGAGATCTCCCCGGATGCCTCGTTCCTGGAAATGCTCGACGTGCTCAACGAGCGTCTCGCCGGCGCCGGCGACGAACCGATCGCCTTCGACCACGACTGCCGCGAGGGTATCTGCGGTATGTGCTCGCTCGTCATCGACGGCACCCCGCACGGTCCGGAACAGGCCACGACCACCTGCCAGCTGCATATGCGGAAATTCGCCGACGGCCGCACGATCACGGTGGAACCGTGGCGCGCCAAGGCTTTTCCGGTGGTCAAGGATCTGGTGGTGGACCGCTCGGCCTTCGACCGGATCATCCGCGCGGGCGGCTACATCACCGCGCCGACCGGCACTGCGCCCGAAGCACATTCGATCCCCGTGCCCAAACCCGACGCCGACCTCGCCTTCCAGGCCGCCGAATGTATCGGCTGCGGTGCGTGTGTCGCGGCCTGCCCCAACGGTTCGGCGATGTTGTTCACCGCCGCCAAGGCCACCCACCTGGGCCTGCTCCCGCAGGGCGCCCCGGAACGCTATTCCCGCGCCGTCGGCATGATCGCCGCCCACGACGAGCTCGGCTTCGGCGGCTGCACCAACACCGGCGAATGTACCGCCGCGTGCCCGAAGGAGATCCCCCAGGACGTCATCGGCCGCCTGAACAAGGATCTCCTGCGCGCCGCGCGGCATCACGACCCGGGTGCCTGACCGACCGCTACGGTGCGGCGTTCATCGCGTCCGCGACCGCGGCCAGGACATCGATCGGGTCACCGTCGGCGGCGACCGGATAGACCCCGATGTGGTCGGCTCCGGCGTCGAGATGCGCTCGCAGTTGCGCCGCCACGGCGGTGGCGTCGCCGTGGGCGACCAGTGCGTCGATGAGCCGATCGCTGCCGTTCCCGTCGAGGTCGTCCTCGGTGAAGCCGAGCCGGCGCAGGTTGGCCGCGTAGTTGGCGACCCGCAGCCCGGTGCCGGGCGGCGCCGATCGGGCGGCGGCCCGGACCCGCGCGGCATCGCGGTCCACCACCGCGAAATGGCCGGGCAGCAACAGCTTTCCGGGACCGAGGAGCTCCCGGGCCCGGCGGGTGTGTTCCGGTGTGACCATGCACGGGACCGAACCCGCCACGCGGTCGCGGGCGAGCCGGAGCATCCGGGGGCCGAGCGCTGCCACGACGATCCGGTCGGCGGGTACCCCGTTGCGGATCAACTCGTCCAGATAGGACGCCAATACCGTGTAGGGCGAGGCATATTCGACGTGCACCTCGCGATGTCCGATGCCCACCCCGAGCAGGAAGCGGTCCGGGTGCGCGGCGGCGATCCGGTGATACGAGGCGGCGACGGTCCCCGCATCGGCGACCCAGGCGTTCACCACGCTGGTGCCGACCGTCATCCGGGAGGTGGCGTCGAGCAACCGCTGCACCAGCATGAGATCGGCCGGCGGCGAGGCGTCCAGCCACAGGGTGTCGTAGCCCAGGTTCTCCAGCAGCACAGCGCGTTCCGGTGATATCTCGTGCTCGCGCAGATGTGCGCCGAGTACTCCCACAGTGATCGACATATCCACAGTTCAGCCGATCGCGGGCGATCCACCCAGACCCGAAACGCCTGCGCAATGATAAGCTCCCGGCATCGTCGCAGGTAGCAGGTGTGGAGGCGCGGGATGGAGCTACGAGCGCTCCGGTGCTTCGTCACCGTCGCCGAGGAGTTGCACTTCGGGCGGGCCGCCGAGCGGCTGCATCTGGCCCAGCCGGCGGTCAGCCGCCGGATCGCCCAGCTGGAACGGGAATTGGGTGTCCAGCTGTTCGACCGGTCACCGCGCCGGGTCCGGCTCACCGCGGCCGGGCACCGGGTACTGCCCGCGGCCCGCGAGGCCCTGACGGCGATCGACCGGGTCCGGGTGACCGCCGCCGACTCGGCGGGCACCATGCGGATCGGGACCGCCGCCGGATCCGCCGCGCGCCTGGAGCGCGGAATCGAAGCGCTGCACCGTGATTCGAATTTCGCGGTCGCCCTCGTCGATCTGCCCGTCACCCGCCGCCTGAATGCGCTGCGGCAGGGCGACATCGATGTGGCGCTGGCCAGGGGCCCGGTCGTCGCGCCGGGACTGCGGGTGCTGCCCGCGTGGCGGGAGCCCCTGCTGGCGGTGGTGTCCCGGCGGCACCCCGCCGCGGGCCGGGAGTCCGCGGACGCGGCCGTGCTGGGCCGCAGTGTGCTGCGCCTCCCGCCGCGCCGCCACGACCCGTTCGTGCACGACGCGATCATGACCGCGCTGCGCGCAGCGGGTATCGACGCGCCGATCGGCAGACCCGCGGGGACACCACAGGACACGATCATCGAGATCGGCGCCGATCCGGACAGCTGGACCGTCCTGCCGGCCGATCAGGCCCGCGAGGTCACCTCGTCCCGGATCCGCACCGTCCCGCTGGCGCCGCCGATGGCGTTGACCGGCAACGTGATTCTGCCCCCGCACCTACCGGCCCGGTGCGCCGGAGCGCACGTGGCGGCGTTCCGCGACGCACCCGGGCCGCAATTCTGCGACGGCTAGCGGGAATTCGCGGCCAGCGGGGCCTCCGTGCCGAGATTCTCCGGCCGGATCGAGCGTTCACCGGCCACCCGGGCGGCCAGCCGCTCCAACCGTGCGGACTGCGCCTCGGTCAGGTGAACACCGATGGCTCCGGCGTTCTCGCGCACGAATTCGGCATGGCGGGTGCCCGGGATCGGCACCACGTCGTCGCCGCGCGACAGCACCCACGCCAGCGCCACCTGGCCCGGCGTCACACCCACCTCCCCGGCGACCGCGATCACCTCGTCGGCCAGTCGCGCGTTGGTGTCGAAAACCGCTGCGGCGAACCGCGGATGGTCGAGGCGGCGGCCGCCGAGATCGGCGCGGGAGCGGACCGCCCCCGTGAGCCAGCCACGGCCCAGCGGTGAATACGGCACCAGGGCGATGCCGAGTTCCCGTGCGATCGGCACCGTCGTCTCCTCGATATCCCGGCTGAACAGCGACCATTCGCTCTGGATCGCGGTCACCGGATGCACCGCGTGCGCGCGGCGGATCGTGTTCGGACCGGGCTCGGACAGCCCGTAGTGACGAATCTTGCCCGCCGCCACCAACTCCGCGAGCGCACCCACCGTATCCTCGATCGGCACCTGCGGATCGATGCGATGGGCGTAGTACAGGTCGATGTGGTCGACATCCAGTCGGCGCAGCGATGCCTCCACCGCCGTCCGGACGTACTCGGGTCGGCCGTCGATGGGCCGCGCGTCCGGATCGGTGTCGCGGTCGAGCGCGTTGCCGAACTTCGTCGCGATCACCAGCCGGTCGCGCCGGCCCCGGATCGCCCGGCCGAGCAGGGTTTCGCTGAATTCCGGCCCGTAGACGTCGGCGGTGTCGAAGAACGTGATGCCCGCGTCGATCGCCGCGTCCACGACGGCCGTCGCCCGCTGCTCCTCACCGGGATCCGCCGATACGCGAAAACTCATGAACCCCAAGCCGATCGGCGAGACCTGCGGTCCGTGCTGCCCGAGTGTGCGTGGTTCCGACATTCACTGCTCCTTCTGATGTGTCACAACGGAATTCGGGGTAGGGGAGTGCTCGCCGTCCGCCGGGGTGTCGCCGGCCGCCGGGATCTCGCGGCCCCGACCAGGATGCGAGTGCCGCACCGGCCGAACAATGTTTTATTCGCGGAGATTCGGTAAACGAAAACTTCACGATCGGGGCCGTGGGAAGACGTGCGCACCACAGCGGTGCGTCATCGCGGAGGTCCGCTGGGGTGCAGGTGGTCGCGGCCGGTGGCGGAGGTAGGCGGGTGCCGGACCGTGGATCTCTGATAACCCACCAGGTGGTGGACTATCGGTGCCGGCGGGCCGACTCGGCCATGGGCTGTTACCCTCGACTGTCGGCTGTTCCCTGCCGTTTGACCCCGGCTGCGAGGGGTATATCCGCCGACGGTGCCACCGTGTAGGCACCAGCGCCCTTGCTTGTTCTCAACTGGATGGTTGATAATAATCCGGCCTGTCGATGCGGCGGGCAGTGTCGGAGCGAGGGACGTCGTGATGGATGTGAGCGCGGGGAAACCGGCGCCGGACGGGCCGCTGGCCGGTGTGCGGGTGCTCGAGTTGCAGGGCCTGGGCCCGGGACCGTTCTGCGCCATGCTGCTCAGCGACTTCGGCGCGGAGGTCGTGCGGGTCGACCGGGCGGCCGGTGTGACGGACGCCGATCCGGCCGACCCACCGGCCGACGTGTTGTCGCGGGGCCGCCGCTCGATCGCGGTGGACCTGAAGTCGCCGTCCGGTGTGGAGTTACTGCTGCGCCTGGTGGAACAGGCGGACGTACTGATCGAGGGATTCCGCCCCGGGGTGACCGAACGCCTGGGCCTCGGGCCGCAGGTGTGCCTGGAACGCAACCCGCGGCTGATCTACGGCCGCGTCACCGGCTGGGGCAGGGAAGGGCCGTACGCCCGGTACGCGGGCCACGACATCAACTATCTCGCGCTGTCCGGCAACCTGTGGTCGATCGGCCGCAGCGGCGAACGTCCGGTGCCCCCGCTGACCTACGTGGGCGACTTCGGCGGCGGCGGGATGCTGCTGGCCCTGGGAATCTGTGCGGCCCTTGCGGAACGGGCCGAATCCGGCCGCGGCCAGGTGGTCGACACCGCGATGGTCGACGGCGCCGCACTGCTGAACGGCTTCGTATACGGGTTGCGCGACACCGGCGGCTGGACCGAGGAACGCGGGTCCAACCTGCTCGACTCCGGCGCACCCTTCTACGACGTCTACGAAACATCCGACGGCCGTTGGGTTTCCGTCGGTGCGATCGAGCCCCAGTTCTATCGCAACCTGCTGACGCTGCTCGGCCTGACCGACGAACCACTGGACGCGCAGAACGATCCCGAGTACTGGCCGATCCTGCGCACCCGGCTGACCGAGATCTTCCGCACCCGCACCCGCGACGAATGGTGTGCCCTGCTGGAGGGCAAGGAGGCGTGTTTCGCACCGGTCCTCTCCCCCTGGGAGGCCCCGGACCACCCCCACAACCGGGCCCGCGGCACCTTCACCGAATGCCACGGCCGCACCCAGCCCGCCGCCGCCCCCCACTTCGGCCGCACACCGGCCGCGATCGCCGGCCCGGCTCCCCACCCGGGCCAGCACACCACCGAGGTACTGCGAGAGTGGGGTGTCGGCGCATCCGAGATCGGCGCATTGCGTGACCTCGGGGCCATCGCGGAATCGGTTGCGGAAGCGGAAACCACCACGGGCGCAAGGCCGCTCCGATGACCACGCCGGAGGGTCCTGTGAGTGCCGCGCCCGAGCCGCCTGCCGCCGCGCCCGAACCGATCGGGGCTTCCGCACCGGAGCCGCCCGGCGCCGCCATGCCCGATCCTATTGAGGCCGCCACGTCTGAGCTGCCTGGAGTCGCCGCGCCGGAGCTGATCGGGGCTTCCACGCTCGAGCCGCGTGGAGTCGCCGCGCAGGCGTCGCCCGGAGATGCTGTGCCCGAACCGCGCGTGGCCGCCGCATCCGAGCTGCCTGGTGCCGCCGTGCCGGAGCCGATCGACGCCGCCGCGGCGGAGCCGCCTGAGGCCCTTGTGCCGGAACCGCTTGCGGCGAGCGTACGGAAGCCCGCCGCGCCGGTGGGTCCGGATGTGGTTGTCGAGCGGCACGGCGGGGTGTTGTTGCTGACGCTGAACCGGCCGCAGCGGCACAATGCCGTGGGCGGCACCATGTTTCGCGATCTGGCCGAGGCCTTCGACGAGGCCGCTCGCGACGACGGCATTCATGTGGTGGTGACCACCGGGGCCGGGAAGACGTTCTGTGTCGGCGCCGATGTCCGGGATTTCGCGGCGGTCTCCCACCTGCCCGCTCGTGATCTGCTGCTCAGCGAGCTGATCGGCGGGGACAAGGGGCTGCCCGAGTTGTCGCCGGACGGCCGGGTGCTGGATGAGATCGGCAACGCGGGCCGCTGGGCCACCCGGATGTGGAGGCTGGAGAAACCGACCATCGCCGCGATCAACGGCGCGGCCGTGGGTGGCGGGCTGGCGGTCGCCTTGCTGCACGACATTCGGATCGGGGCCCGATCGGCAAGGCTGGGAACGGGTTTCGCGCCTGCGGGTCTGGCCTCCGAACTCGGCCTCAGTTATCTGCTGCCGCGGGTGACCGGCATGTCGGTGGCCGCGGAACTGCTGTTCACCGGCCGGTTGGTCGACGGTGCCGAGGCCCGGGAACTGCGGCTCGTCTCGGAGATCGTGGACGACGACACGCTGCTCGCCCGTGCGCTGGAGACCGCGCAGCGGGTCGCGGCACACCCGACGCGCGGGCTGCAATGGAACAAGCGGCTCCTGCGCCGATCGGTGGACGCCACGCTGGCCGAGCAACTGCGCGCCGAATACGTTGCGCAACTGGCGCTGTTCGACGATCCGGAGACTCGTGCGACGCTGGTCCGACTGACCCGCCGCGTCACCGGCGAGAGTTGATTCGACCGGGTGGTCGACCACGACGACCGGGTGGTCGACTACGACGGTGCCGACTGCTACGCAGATTCACCGTGGAGTCGCCACCACGGTGGAGTATGCCTGCGCCAGCACGTTCGGCGCCACCACGGTGAAAATCGTGCTGCGCCAGCACTGTCGGCGTTACCACAGTGAAAGAGCGACTGCACCAGCACTTTCGGTGATCGACACGATGCAGCCGCGCTCGCGTAAACCAACGAATCGGTTGCGCGATTCGCAGCGGCGGGTGTCGCCTCATCGGTGGTGGTGCCGGTCTCACCGTGGATCGGGCGGGAATGTGCTTGGTGCGGGCGCAATCTCGGCGTGCTGCGGGAGCCACGGCGGTCGGTGGATCGGCATCCGCAGATCGGCCGGCACGCTGTCCATCGTCGGTACGGCTGAGGGAGTAGTACTGGAGTGATCTGCGGCGGACGAGGCAGATGCTGGACGCCGGACCGGCGGGTCGCGAAACCGACCGGCGATCACTTCGTGATGATACCGCCCATGATGAAATCGGTGACCTCGCCGACCAGCGTGGCCTGCGCCTTCGCGGTCGAGGGGCGAAACCAGTTGGGCACGTAAGCCAGAATGCCGATCACGGAATACAGCACGGCGTCGACGTCGATGTCCCGGAACTCCCCGGCCCGCACCCCGGCGCGCAACAGTTGCTTGGTGAAGCGCTCGTATTTGTCGACGCCCCGGTGGATCTCGGCGGCCTGCTCCTCGGGCAGGTGCTGATCGATCCACGGCAGTTCCTGGAAGAACACCACGAGTTCGTCGTGCCGGGTTGCGACGTGATCGACCTGCAGCGCGATCAGTTCGCGCAACCGCTCGGACGCGGTGCCCTCCTTCGGCACCCGGCCGACGAGTTTCAGCGTTGCATCGATCTGCACGGAGAGCAGCTCGAACAGGATGGCGCTCTTGGAGGGGTAGTAGTGGTAGAGGGTTCCCTTGTTGAGTCCGACCTCGTCGGCGATGGTGTCCATCGTCGCGGCGCTGTATCCCTGCTGGCGAATGATGCGCGCGGCTGTTGCGTATACTTCGTCGCGCCGGGACGGCCTGGGCACGGGACTCCTTCCACCGGGTAAATGTTCCGCTCATCATATGACCGCGGCACCCCGGTGTGGTGACCGTTGTGGTGTTATGTGCATCCCATTCTTGAACACTTGGTTGGTTACGATCCGGCTGCTATGCGTCGATCGGCGTCGCTAGCACCGGAAATGCCGCCTCCGATGGGTCGCGCCGGGCCGGTCGGGTGCCGGAACCGACGAATGGGTTGGGAACGAGCGTCCGGTCGGGGGCCGCCGCCGCTGGGTCGGCAGTTGCCGCAGGCCCGTGCGGTCCACCTCGCCGCCGGCGGTCCGGGGACATCCGCACCCGGGGGCAGCACGCACAGCACTTCGGGAATCGTGAACGCGCTCAACCGGTTTCGTGCCGCCGACCGCACCGCGGTCGCATCGGGTGCGGGGTTGCCGTCCGGCAGCACCGCCACGGCCGTAGCGCCGGTGGCAGTAGTGCGCCGAGGCGCGCGGGTCGCAGGTCCGAGAGGTCGGCGTCGGCTGCCAGGACACCGCGCCGATCCACTGGATCGCGAACGCGCAGACCACCTACCGCGGTTCGTTGCCCCGCCGGGCCGAGATCGCGGGCAGCGCCGACCGATCGCCGCGCACCACCTCGATCCGTGCCTCGCACAACAACTCCGGGCCGGACAGCAGCCGCAACACCGACGCGATGCGACCCTCCGCCATCGTGCGCTCGATCTCGAAGGGCAGGTCGGCCGACAGCGGCACCGGCCGCCGATACCGCATCTGGAGCCCCCGCGTCTTACCCGTCGATCCGACCGCGCAATTATGATGCTGCACCACCGAATCCGCGAATACCGCGAGGAATCCGCCGTGCGCGCAACCGGGCGGCCCCTCGTAGCAGATCGGGAAGTTCACCGTGCCCGAAGCCCGCTCGGGACCGTGGATCGTGATGTCGTACACCGGGAACATGGGATTGAACGCACCGACGTCCTGGCCGTGATCGAGGTAGAGCCGCCCGTCACCACCGGCGCGATCGCCCACGCGCGGCGGCCGATCCGCGGGCGCGATCGCGGCCAGCCGCCGCCGCACCCCGGCCAGTACCTGCGTGGCCTCTCGTAATTCGGGCTCCGCGTGCTCGAGTCCGAGCACCACCGCCGCCAGTGCCCGCACCTCGGCCGCGAAGGCCCGCTGTTCCGGTAGTGACTCGTCGCCGAATGTCCACGGTGTCATCGGATCTCATCTCATCCGTCGGAATCGCCACGGCGCCGCACCCGGCCCGCCGGTGGGAGATGGGTTCGGCGGGTCACCGGCCGGTGAAGCCGGGATCGCGGCGTTCGGTGAAGGCGGCCAGGCCCTCCCGGAAATCGGCGGTGCGCGCGGCCAGTTCGAGACCGAAGGACTCGTCGACCAGGGCACGGGACAGCGGCGCCTCACTCGATCGCAGCAGCGCCTGTTTGGTGAGCGCGACCGCGACCGTCGGGGCCGCGGCGAGCCGGGCGACGAGATCCGTGGCGCGCGAATCCAATTCGGCGGCGGGCACCGCCTCGTGCACCAGTCCCCACTCGGCGGCGGTGGCGCCGCTGACCTTCTCGCCCAGCAGCAGCATCCGCCGGGCCCGCGCCAGCCCGATCAGCCGCGGCAGCAGCCAGGACGCGCCGCTGTCGGCGGTGAATCCGCGGCACACGAACGGTTCCCAGAAGGTGGCCCGCTCGTCGGCGATCGCGAAATCGGCGGCCAGCGCCAGCTGACAGCCCAGTCCGGCCGCGTACCCGCGCACCGTCGCCACCACCGGCAGCGGCAGCCCGAGCAGCAGTTCGATCACCCGATGACTCTGGAACGGCAAGCGCCGCACCAGATTCGCCGGCCGCGGCCGCTGCCCGTCGGCGTTGCTCGCCACCCAGTCCGAACCGGCGCAGAAGTCGGCGCCGGTCGCGGTGAGATGGACGACGCGCAGGGTGTCGTCCAGCGCGGCCGTCTCCAGCAGCCGGACCAGCTGCGACACCGAATCCGGATCCAGGGCGTTGCGTTTGCCGGGCCGGTCGATGCGGACCGTCAGCACGCCGCCGCCGCTGTCGTGATGGATGGCCATCTCAGTCCTCCGGCACCTCGAAGTGCGCGTCGCGCAGGGCGAAGGCGGCCGAGGTGCCGTGTTGCGCACGGGCTTTCACGAAGTTGAACTCGTTCTCCTCGAACCGCAGATTGGTCCCGTAGGCGTGGACGAGATAGGAGGTGACCTCCGCGCCCTGATAGGCCTGCGTCTGCTCCACCAGCCGGAACGCCTCCTTGGCGATGGCGATGCCGTCGGCGGGCATCCGGGCCGCCTTGCGGGCCCACCACGCCGCGCGGCGCTCCACCTCGGCGCCGTCGATCACCTCGGTGAAGATCGACTGGTGCGCGAGCTCCGCCGCGGTGAGGATGTCGCCGGTGAGCAGCATCCGCCGCGCGAGCACCGGGCCCAGGCGGTGGAAGAACACGTGCAGCGAACCGAGGGCCGGGCCGAGGAATCGGGTGGCGGGCATACCGATTCGCGCATCGCGCGCGACCACCGCGATATCGGCCATGAGCGCCAGCTCGAATCCGCCGCCGAGGGCGAAACCGCTCACCTCCGCGACCGTGACCTTCGGATAGCCGAGGAAGGTGTGATAGAAGCCGAATGTCTTGCGGTCCACCGCGAGTCGGCGGCGCTGGCTCGGCCGCCGCGGCCGCTCGCCCTGCTCGCCGTCGTACCAGGCGTAGGCATTGCCCATATCGGCGCCGGTGCTGAACACGCCGCCGGCGCCGCGCAGATGCACCACCTTGATGTCGTCGTCGAGGGCCAGCTCGTCGAGATATCCCTCGAGTTGTTCGCGCATGGCGGGGTTGTAGGCGTTGCGCTTCGCCGGATTGTCGATCGTCAGGCGGGCGATCCCGAGCTGGGCGTCCCGCTCCATCAGTACGCGGCCAGTAGTCACCGGTCGGTCCTCCCGTCGACTCGTGGGCCCCTGTGGCGAGCCAGCTTACGGCATAACATCTAGATATTTCCAGAGTTTGCCGGGGATGCGATCAGTAGTGGTCCATCAGATCCACCACGGTCGCGGCCTCCTGTCCGAGCAGTACCCGGCCCACCACGGCCATGTGCGCCTGCCAGTGCTCCACCGCCTCGGTACCCGCGCCGACCTCGATCAATTCCAGCAGCCGGCGCTGCGAGCGCAGCCCGCGGCGCCGGACGGCCAGCGATGCGGCGGTATCGGCGGAATCGCCGACCGCGGAGACCGCGCGGGTCACCACCTCGTTGATCATCTCGGCGAGCACGCTCACCGTCTGGTTGCCGCCGAGTGCGACCAGGCGCTCGTGGAAGGCGGTGTTGGCCGCCGCGAACGCCGCCGGATCGCCGAGCACCGCCTCCTCGGCATCGATCAGTGCGCGCAACTCGTCGACGCCGCGCCGCCGATTGCGTTTGGCGGCAAGGGCCTTCACCGCCAGCGGCTCGATCAGCGACCGGGCCTCGAAGACGTCGGCCAGCGGTACGTTGCGCGCCTGCAGCACCAGGGCGGCCGAGCGCGCGGTGGCCCGCTGATCGGGCAGGTGCACGAAGACGCCGCCGCGCAGCCCGCGCGCCACACTGATCAGCCCCTCCGCCTCCAGGATCCGCAGCGCCTCCCGCAGCGTGGGGCGCGAGACGCCGAACTGTTCGACGAGATCCGGTTCGTGGCCGAGTCTTTCGCCGTCGGACAGTTCGCCGGAGACGATCATGGCCCGCAGTCGCGCGGCGATCTTCTGCGGCACCTCGACCGGCCCGCCCCGGCCGTTGTGCTTGCTCATACCTCCCATAATATATAGATGTTTCTGATACCATCGAGCGCACCACAGCACAGGGAGCGTGCCCGTGAGCAAGACCTACGTCGAGTACGACGCCAGTGATCGCATCGCCACCATCACCTTGAACCGTCCCGAGGCCGCGAACGCGCAGAATCCCGCGCTGCTCGACGAACTCGACGCGGCATGGCAGCGGGCCGCCGACGATCCCGAGGTCCGGGTGATCGTGCTGCAGGCCAACGGGAAACACTTCTCCGCGGGGCACGACATCAAGGCGGTGGGCGCGGGGCCGTCGGACTCCACCCTGGCCGACATCTACGCCTTCGAATCGCGCCGCTTCCTGGAGTACTCGCTGCGCTGGCGCAATGTGCCCAAGCCCTCCATCGCTGCCGTACAGGGCGTGTGCATCTCCGGCGGCCTGCTGCTGTGCTGGCCGTGCGATCTCATCGTGGCCGCCGACAACGCGGTGTTCTCCGACCCGGTGGTCAACATGGGTATCGGCGGCGTCGAATACCACGGCCACACCTGGGAACTGGGCGCGCGCAAGGCCAAGGAGCTGCTGTTCACCGCGAGCTCGCTGACCGCCGCCGAGGCGGAGCGGTTCGGCATGGTCAACCACGTGGTCCCGCTCGACGAGTTGCGCACGGCGGTAAGGGAATTGGCGACCGTCATCGCCTCGAAGCATCCCTTCGCGCTGCGGCAGGCCAAGCGCGCGGTCAACCAGACCCTCGACATCCAGGGCTTCTACTCCGCGGTGCAGTCGGTCTTCGACATCCATCAGACCGGCCACGGCCACGCGCTCAGCGAGACCGGTATGCCGATCCTCATGCTGCTCGACGATATGAAAGCCTCGCTGGGCAAATCGAAGTCGTGACCGTGTAGGTCAGCCGCCGCGGGCCGCCAGCAGGCGGCCGCGGTTGACCTTGGTGGCCTCGCTGCGCGGGATGGCGTCGACGATCTCGATGCTCTTGGGCACCTTGTAGGCGGCCAGCCGACTCTTCGCGAAGGCCCGGATCTCCTCGAACTCCGGCGGATCCGCGGCGTCGGCGGCCTGGATCACCGCGTGCACCCGCCGGCCCCACTGCTCGTCCCGCAGCCCGATGACCACCACGTCGGCCACCTTCGGATGATCGATCAGCGCCGTTTCCACCTCGGCGGGAAAGATGTTCGCGCCGCCGCTGACGATCAGGTCCACCCGCCGGTCGGCGAGGTAGAGGAAGCCGTCGTCGTCGAGATGCCCGAGGTCGCCGATGGATCGGAAGCCGTCCGGCGTCGGCGTGAGTTGCGGTGTGGCGCCGAGGTATCGGGCCCGGTCGCTGCCGGGCATGCGCAGGAAGATCTCGCCGAGCCGCCCGGCCGGCACGCTCGTGCCCGCCTCGTCGAGCACGCGGACCTCGGTACCCCAGATCCCGCGGCCCACGCTGCCCGGATGGGTGAGCCATTCGTCGCCGCGGATGGCGGTGATCCCCACGCCCTCGCTGGAGCCGTAGGCCATGATGATCTTCTCCGGCCCGAGCAGTTCGCACCAGCGCCGGGTCAGCGAGGCCGGCATCGGCGCCGCGCCCTGCATGATCCATTCGATACTGGACAGGTCCCGGTGCTCGATGCCGGGCACATCGGCGATGCGCTGCAACATGATCGGGGTCGCGGTGAAGGTCGAGACGCGGTAGCGCTCGATCACGTCGACGATGCGCGCCGCGTCGAACCGCTCCAGCACCACCAGCCGATCGCCGCCGAGCAGATTGTTCAAGGTGGAGAAGGCGTTGATGTGGTACATCGGCGCGAGCACCAGGATGGTCTGCGGGCTCGGGATCGGCGGAACCCGTTGCCACACATCGGCCAGCGGCCGGTTGTAGTGCGGCCCGCACACCGACGGACTGGTCCCCATGATCACCTTCGGGGTGCCGGTGGCGCCGCTGCTGCAGATGCCGTGCGTGTGCGGGGATACGGCGTCGGGCAACGGGTCCGGCTCCCGATCCACCGTGGCGTCCAGCCACGCCAGGTCGGCCGGGCCCAGATGCACCACGGGGCACACCACCTCGCGGACCCGGTCCAGCTCCCAGTCCGGCAGATCCCAGCGCATCGGCACCGGGACGGCGCCGAGCTTCCACGCGGCGAACACGCTCAGTACGAGATGCGGGGAGTTGCGCACGGCGAGGCCGAGCCGATCACCGTGTCCCAGACCGCGTTCGGCGAGCGCGCCCGCGACCTGATCCGATCGGCGATCCAGCCACGCCCAGTCGAAGGCCGGCTCCGACCCGTCCGCCGCGATGTGCCGATAGACCGGTTGCCCCGGATGTGCCACCGCCCGTTCGCGAATCCGCCGTGCGTGGCTGACCGGCTCCGTCATGACCGTGCTCCCTCCGCCGGACGAGTCACCCGTACCCGGCCCAGGTTTCGAAACATCTAAACATTAACAGCCGGTTCGCGGCCGGGGGAGCGAATGCGGCGCAGCATTCCCGTTCACCGCGGCCGCCGCGCCCGCGCTACCAGCCCGCCGCCGACGATGAGCCGCTGGATCTCGCTGGTGCCCTCGTAGATCCGCAGCAGCCGCACGTCGCGGTAGATCCGCTCGACCGCCGTGCCGCGCATGTATCCGGATCCGCCGTGGACCTGCACCGCGAGATCGGCCACCGTCCCGGCCATCTCGGTGCAGAACAGCTTCGCCGCCGAGGGCGCCAGGCGCCGGTCCTCGTCGGCGACCCAGCGGCGGGCGGCATCGCGGACCAGCGCACGTCCGGCGGCGGTGCCCGTGTACATATCCGCGAGCATCGCCTGCACCAGCTGGAATTCCCCGATGGCCGTGCCGCCCTGCGTCGCCGCGGCGGCGTAGGCCACCGATTCGTCGAGCGCGCGCTGCGCGGTCCCCACGGCCAGTGCCGCGATGTGCACCCGGCCGCGCGCCAGCGAACTCATCGCCGCCCGGTACCCGACGTCGGCGCTACCACCGACCAGCGCGTCGGCGCCGACCCGGACCCCGCCGAAGGCGACCTCGGCGGTCCACGCGCCCTCCTGCCCCATCTTGCGATCGTGCGGCCCCACCGTGACCCCCGGGGTGTCCGCCGGCACCAGGAACACCGCGATCCCCGGCCCCTCGGCGTCGGCGGGCCGGGTGCGGGCGAACACCACGAACAGCCCGGCCACCGGCGCGTTGGTGATGAAGCGCTTGTCCCCGTCGATGATCCAGTCGTCGCCGTCGCGGCGGGCCGTGGTGCGCAGGGCCGCCGGATTCGATCCGGCCCCGGGCTCGGTCAGCGCGAACGAGGCCACCACCTCGCCGTCGGCCATCGGCCGCAACCAGCGCTGCTGCTGTTCCGCGGTGCCGAAACCGACCAGCACCTGGCCCGCGATGCCGTTGTTGGTGCCGAACAGCGACCGCAGCGCCAGGCTGGTGTAGCCGAGTTCCATCGCCAGTTCCACGTCCTGGGCCAGATCGAGTCCCAGCCCGCCCCACCGCTGCGGCAGCGCGTAGCCGAACAGGCCCATGGCCCGCGCCTGTTCGACGATGTCGTCGGGTACCCGGTCGGCCTCGGCGATCTCCGTCTCCCGCGGCACGACCACCGTGCGGACGAAGGTCCGGGTCTGCGCCAGGATGTCGCGGAAATCCTGTTCGGTCACGGCCTCGCTGGTCATGCGGCGGCTCTCCTCGCTCGATCGCGGATCAAAACATCTAGATGATACAGTCGACCACACTGGGAAAACGCTTGTCGCGCACGGAAGAAGAGGTTCATGCGTGAGGTCGTGATCTGCGAACCGGTCCGCACCCCGATCGGCCGGTACGGCGGCGTCCTCGCCGGGCTCACCGCGGTCGAACTCGGCGTGGTGGCGTTGCGGGGCCTGCTGGCGCGCACCGGCCTCGCGCCCGAGGCCGTGGACGATGTCATCCTCGGCCACTGCTATCCCAGCGGCGAGGCCCCCGCGATCGGGCGGGTCGTCGCGCTGGATGCCGGCCTGCCGGTCACCACCGGCGGTATGCAGGTCGACCGCCGCTGCGGCTCGGGTCTCCAGTCGGTGATCAACGCGGTGCTCCAAGTGGGCAGTGGCGCAAGCGATCTCGTCGTCGCCGGGGGCGCCGAGAGCATGAGCAACGTGGTGTTCTATTCCGCCGACATCCGCTGGGGCGGCGGCCGCACCGGCGTGCGGATGCACGACAGCCTGGTCCGGGGCCGCGAAACCGCAGGGGGCGTGCACTATCCGGTCCCCGGCGGCATGCTCGAGACGGCCGAGAATCTGCGCGAGCGGTACCACATCGGCCGCGAGGAACAGGACCGCCTGGCACTCCAATCGCATCGCCGGGCGGTGGCCGCCGCCGCGAGTGGTGCGGCGGCGGAACAGATCATCCCGGTCACGGTCACCGGCCGCGGTGGCAGCACCGAGATCACCACCGACGAGCACCCCCGCGCCGACACCACCCTGGAATCGCTGGCGCGACTGAAACCGGTACGCGCCCAACTGGATCCGGAGTCGACGGTGACCGCCGGCAACGCCAGCGGCCAGAACGACGCCGCCGCCGTCTGCCTGGTCACCACCCGCGAGCGGGCCGCCGAACTGGGCCTGACCCCGCTGGTTCGCCTGGTGTCCTGGGCCGTGGCCGGTGTGCCGCCCGCGCTGATGGGCCTCGGCCCGGTGCCCGCGACCGCCGCCGCGCTGCAAAGGGCCGAATTGTCGCTGGCCGATATGGATCTCGTCGAACTCAACGAGGCGTTCGCGGCCCAGGCGCTGGCCGTGCTGCGCGAATGGAAGTTCGGCGAGGCGGATCTCGAGCGCACCAACGTGCACGGCTCCGGTATCTCGCTCGGACATCCGGTAGGCGCCACCGGAACCCGCATGCTCGCCACCCTGGCCCGCGAACTGCGGCACCGCGAACTGCGCTACGGCCTGGAGACCATGTGCATCGGCGGCGGTCAGGGCCTGGCCGCCGTCTTCGAGCGCGTGGCCTAGCGTTCGCCGGCCGCCGCGCCGCGCAGCAGCAGGTCGATCAGGCCCTCGGCATCGGCCCGGGTCGCGGTCCGGCGGGTCAGTACCCGGAACAGCAGTGCGCCGATGACCGATTCGGCCATCGCGCCCAGATCGGCGTCGGCTCGCAGTGCGCCCGCGGCGACCCCGGCGCCGAGCCGCTCGGTGAGTTGCTGCCGGGTCGGCCCGGTGAGCCGCTCGTACAGCCGTTCGGCGTCGGTATCGCTGTCGGCCGCCGCCGCGGTCAGCCCGCGGATCATCGCCTGGGTGGCGGGCTCGGACAACCGCTGGAAATTGCGGCCGAGCCAGTCGGCCAGATCGGCCGCGAGATCGCCGGTATCGGCCGGTGGCGGGGACTCCGGCACGATGTACCCGCCGAGGACCGCCTCGGCGACCACCTCGGACCGCGACCGCCACCACCGGTACACGGTCTGTTTGCCGACGCCCGCGCGCGCCGCGATCGCGTCCATCGTCATCTGCTCGTAGTGACCGGTCGCCAGCAGGTCGCGCGCGGCCTCGAGTACGGCTCGATGGGCCTGCGCGCTGCGCGGCCGTCCACGTCGGGTCCCTGGCACGGATCGCAAGCCTAATGACCGATACCCGCCCGCCGGTGTAGCGTCGCAATTACGATACAGAAATTCTCGAAAATTGAGTCGGGTATCACGAGCAGGACAGGAGTCCCGATGGACAAGGACGTTGCCGTCGTCATCGGTGTCGGCGGTATGGGCCAGGCGATCGCGCGCCGGATCGGCAGCGGCCGCAGGCTGGTGCTGGCGGATTTCAGCGCCGCCACGCTGGACGCGGCCGGGACGCTGCTGCGTGGTGAGGGCCACGATGTGACGACTCACGTGGTCGATGTCTCCGACGCGGCGTCGGTGCGGGCACTGGCCGAGGCGTCCGCCGCGCTGGGCCGGCTCACGCACATCGCGCACACCGCCGGGCTGTCCCCGACCCAGGCGCCCGTCGACCGCATCCTGCACGTGGACCTGCTCGGCGTCGCCATCGTGCTCGACGAATTCGCCGGCGTGGTGGCGGCCGGCGGCGCGGGTGTGGTCATCGCGAGTATGGCCGGTCACATGGCGCCGGGCCTGCTGTCGGCCGAACAGGCGAAGCAGCTGGCCACGGCCCCGGCCGCGGAACTGCTGTCGCTGCCCGCGGTGACCGCGGTCGACGATCCCGGCCTGGCCTACTCGCTGGCGAAGCAGGCGAATCTGCTGCGCGTCCAGGCGGCCGCCGGTGCGTGGGGCGCCCGCGGCGCCCGGATCAACTCGATCAGCCCGGGTGTGATCTCCACATCCATGGGCCAGCAGGAACTCGCCGGTGAGTCCGGCGCGAATATGCGTGCGCTGCTGGACATGTCGCCGGCCAAGCGGCTCGGCACCCCCGACGACATCGCCGCGGCCGCCGCCTTCCTGCTCGACCCGCAGGCCGGATTCGTCACCGGCACCGACCTGCTCGTCGACGGCGGCGTGGTCGCCACCCTGCGCGCCCTGGCCCCGGCCCGCTGATTCCGCGGCCGCCGGGCCGCGAATGTCGGACTCCGGCGGCACACTGGTCGTATGGATATCTCAGCGGCCGTCGCGGCGGTGCTCGGCGCCTTCGGGTTGTCGGGCGCCGCGGGGCTCAATGCCTGGTTGCCATTGCTGGTGGTCGGGGTCGCCGATCGGCTCGGCTGGATCGATCTGGGCGGTTCGTACGGGTGGCTGTCCTCGACGCCCGTACTGCTCGGCATCGGGGTGCTGCTCGTCGTCGATCTGGTCGGAGACAAGGTGCCGGTGCTGGATTCGGTGCTGCACGCGATCGGGACGGTGATCGCGCCGACGTCCGGGGCGATCCTGTTCACCGCCGACACCAGCCTGTCCGCGCATCTGCCGCCCGTGGTCACGGCGGTGCTCGGGGCCCTCGTCGCGGGCAGTGTGCACGCCGGGCGGACGGTGGCCCGGCCGTTCGTCACGGGAACGACTGCGGGCGTGGGGAATCCGGTCGTGTCGACCGCCGAGGACGGTACCGCGCTGGTGCTCACGATCCTCGCGCTGGTGGTGCCGGTCGTGGCCTTCGTCGCGATCCTGATCCTGCTGTTCGGGCTGGGCTGGACCGCGGTTCGAGCGCGGCGATGGTTGCGGGCCCGGCGGCAGCGCCGGCGGACGGGACCGGGCCCGCGTTCCGGCGAGCTCCCCGACACGAGGCGGTTCGCACCGTGACGGGACGGGCCGCCGGACCGGTGGACGCCGGTCAGGCGCCGCAGAGGCCGCTGTTGCCGTAGGTGTCGGGGGCGCACCAGAAGTAGCCGACGTTCGGGTCGGACATCGCCTGGGTGCCGCGGGTGAAGTGCAGGACGGTGGTCTGGTTGTCGGGAGCGACCACCAGGCCCGCCTTCCAGGCCGTGCCGGTGCTGAGGGCGCCGCCCATGCCGTTGCCGGTGATCGCGGTCCGGTCCTGCAGGGTGATCGTGACGCTCGTGTCGTCGTTGCGGAGCCACTTCACGTTCCACTGCTCGCTGTCGACGGCGCCGTCGTACATGGTCATGGTGCCCAGGCCGTCGTAGTACAGCGACATGGTCCGGTCGTGGCCCTGCCAGCGGTGGTCGTAGGTCCCGGAGGCCGCCGGCAGGGTGCCGATCGGATCGGCCCAGACGACGGTGTTGTCCGCCTGGACGGCCGTGGTGGTGATCAGGGCGCCGGCGACCGCCGCCACCGCCAGCAGCGCGCCCCGCGCACGATTCGCGAACATGGTGTCTCTCCTCCGACCGAGTTTCCGGACTCGTTGTCCGACAGCACAAGTCTGTGCCGCCGGCAGCGACGCGACCAGGCACCCCAGGGTCATGCCGGCCCCACCCTGGCGGGTACGGCCGGCCCTCGGGGGAGGTGGCGGCCGGACCCCACATCACGGTCGAGAACCGATTCCGGTGCGTCAGCAATCCTCCGGCATTCGCTCGTTGAATACTCTGCATATGACATCGAGTCGGCTGTCTCGCAGGTCGATCCTCGCGCTGGCCACCGGGCTACCATTGAGCGCGATGGTTATGAAGCATGTCGGGGGCACGGTGACGCCGGTGCGGTACACCATGACCGCCTTCACGAACGACAGCCAGACCGATATGTGGGTCTACGAATCCAGCGATGCCACCCATTTCTCGCTGGTCCGCCGGTCCGCCTACCGCCCGCCGGACGCCGATCCGGCCGCGACCCCGGCGACCGCGCCGACCGACAAACGGGGCCTGTGCCGCGACCCCAGCGCGTTCCGGCACACCGACGGCGCCTACTACCTCACCTACACGACCGCGTGGGACGGTGACACGATCGGCTTCGCCCGCAGCGCGGACCGGCTCGACTGGACGTTCCTGTACGAGTATCGGATGCCGCTGCCCGGCGTCACCAACACCTGGGCGCCGGAATGGTTCGTCGACCGCGACAACCGCGTGCACGTCATCGTGAGCATCAACGACGGCACCGGCTTCCGGCCGCACCTGATGTCCGCGCTCGACACCGCGCTGAACCAGCCGCAGTGGAGCATCCCGACCCCGCTGATCGGCATCACCCCGGCGCCGGGCACCGCCGGTTACATCGACACCACGATGCGACTGGTCAAGGGCCGTTATCACGCGTTCGTGAAGAACGAGACGACCAAGAACATCGAGGTGGCGGTCGCCGACAAGCTCGGTGGCCCTTACGTTTTCGTGCGTGTCGGCAACTGGGCGCACTGGGGTGGGGACGGCGACGGCGCTCCGCGCGAGGGCCAGTGCGTGATCCCGCTGCCCGACGGCCGCTGGCGGATCTACCTGGACGCCTACGATCTCGACGATCCGGTCCAGGGCCGGTACGTGTACAGCGACACCGTGACCACCGATCTGCTCGGTGAATGGACCACTCCCCAGCCGCTGCCCGGCGTATCGGGATTCGTCCGCCACTTCACCGTGCTGCTCGAATAGTCACGCGCCCGGCCGCCGGGGATTACCGGGCCGCACGGCGGGCATCCGACGAATGCCGGACGGGCCCGGCGTCACCGGGCCGCCGCGATCCACAGCATGATGGTGGGATGGCCGAACGGGTGAGTGTATGCGCGCATTGCTGATACTGATCGTCGTACTGGCGATCGGGCTGGTCGTCGGCGACCGGGTCGCGGTCGTGGTGGCGCAGAACGAGATCGGCCGCAAGATCGCCGGTGAGTACCAGCTCGAGCAGCAGCCGAAGGTTGCCATCAACGGCTTCCCGTTCCTCACCCAGGCCGTCGACGGCACCTATCACGACATCGGGATCCGGGTCGGCGACTGGAGCGGGGAGAACATCACCGTCCACGACCTCGACATCACGCTGACCGACGTCTCGGCGCCGCTGGACGACGTCCTGCACGACCGCACGTCGAATTTCGTGGCCGCGCAGGCGGCGGCGAAGGCGCTGGTGCCCTACGACACCGTGCGCGGCTTCGCGTCGAAGGAGGTCGAGTCGCTGTCCTACGCCCCGGACGGGCTGCGGGTCACCGGGACCTTCTCCGTCGAGGGCGCTCGGGTACCGGCGACGGTGATCGTCACCGTCGCGCCGGTGACCGACGGCATCCGGATCACACCCGTCTCGGTGCAACCGGCGGCCGGTGGGCCCGCGCTGTCCCTGTCGGTGGTGCAGAGCATGCTCACCTTCGTCGTGCCGCTGCGGCAGTTGCCGCTGGGAGCGCAGCTGACCGAGATCCAGCCCGGTCCCGACGGCCTGCGGGTCACCGCGGTCGCGCATACCGTGCGCTTCTCCGACGTACCGCAGACCGGCGGCGAGTAGCGGCCGGCCGCAACGGAATTCACCGCGGCGGGTCCGGCGCTTGCCGTTCGCCCTCGAGTTCGCGGAGAAAGATCTCGACCAGATTGATGACCTGCCGATGTCCGGCGTCGACATCGAAGGCTTCCTCGATCCGCAGGAAACGCGAAATGCTGGACATGGTGAGCACGATGGTTTCCGGGGTGCGCGTCTCGTCCCGCACCCCGTAGCCGTCGAGTATTTTCGCGACCGCGTCCAATTGCAGTTTGCGGAATTTCCGGGAGGAATCCGATATTTCGGCCCGGATGGCCTTCCGATGATTCGCCAGCGCGACGAACTCCATGGTCAGCGCGGTGTGCGAGCGATCGTGGATGGCCTCCCACAACGACCACAGCGGTTGTGGTGCGGCGAGTGCGTCGATCTGGGTCTGATAACTGCGATCGGCCCCGCGCCGGAACAATTCGATGAACAGATTGTCCATGTTCTCGAAGTAGTAGTAGACCAGCGCCGGATTGACCCCGACCGCAGTTCCGAGCCGGCGGGAACTGACCGCGGCGTAGCCCTCGTCCATCATGATCTTCTCGGCCGCGTCGAGCAGCGCGGTGCGCGTGGTGGGATTCTCGGCGGCGTCTCCGCGGCTCGGGCTCATATCGTGCCTCCTGAGGTGTGCGTGGCGAGAGCCTTCGCCGCAGACGCGCATTGTCTCATTTCCCGGTCCGGCCGCGCTGACCACGTGGCGTGCCGAACGGGCCGCACGCGGGCACGATCAGCCTCCTTGTCCCGCAACACCTCTCGTGACCTGCGCGGATGTGAACCCTTGACAGTCGCGAAGGGCCTCCCGTATAACCTTAAGCACTCGATTAATTAATCACCCGGTTAATACTGCGATCAGTGCTCTCCGAACGGTTCCGATGTGGTGCGCCCGGCCCTGTGCCCGCTGCGCGCCGGACCAGGAATGTGGTGTGCTCATGGGACTTCCGCCAACCAGCTCGCGACAGGCGTCGCCCGTCCGGTCGCGTGGGACGGTGGGATATGCCGTCGGCTGAGGTCGTGCCGGCCGCCGTCGCCGGGCCGGTCCGCGGCTGGCACCGCGCGCGGATCGCGGAGGTGATCACCGAGACGGCGGACGCGCGGTCGTTCGTACTGGACATTCCCGAGGCGGTGCGGTCGCGCTTCGACTACCGGGCGGGTCAGTTCCTCACCTTCCGGGTGACGGTCGGCGGGGTCGACCACTACCGCTCATATTCGATGTCCTCGGCGCCGGCGGTGGGAGATCGGTTGCAGGTCACCGTGAAACGCGTGCGCGGCGGGGTGGTGTCCAATGCGATGATCGACACGCTCGGCGCCGGCGCCGAGGTCGAGGTGACGGTGCCGGCGGGGGTTTTCGTCTTGCGTGACGGCAGTGGCGATCTCGTCGCCTTCGCCGGCGGCAGCGGGATCACCCCGGTGTTCTCCGTACTGAAAACGGTGCTGGCCACCACATCTCGCCGGGTGCGGTTGCTGTACGCCAACCGCGACCGGGATTCGGTCATCTTCGCGCGGGAACTGGCCGCACTGGCCGAGGGCAGCGGCGGGCGGCTCACGATCACCTGGCACCACGACACCGAATCCGGCCTCGTCGGCGCCGACGGGATCCGTGGCGTACTCGAATCGACAACGGACGCAGAGTATTTCGTATGCGGCCCGGAACCCTTCATGGACCTCGTCGAGGGGGTGCTCGCCGAGCGCGGCGCCGATCCGGCGCGCGTGCACGTGGAGCGGTTCGCCTCGGCGGCCGAACCGGAACCCGTTGCCCCGCAAGCGGTCACCGCGGCCGAGGTGACCGTGCGATACGGCCGCCGCCGCGTCAGCGGTGCGCATCGCGCGGGCTCGACGATCCTGCAGACGGCCCGCGCACTGGGCGTGGCGCCCCCGTCCTCCTGCGAGGCGGGCAGCTGCGCGACCTGTATCGCCCGGATCGTTCGCGGCAGTGCGCGGATGCGCCACAACGACGCGCTCGGCGAGGACGAGGTGGCCGACGGCTGGGTGCTGACCTGCCAGGCGTTCCCGACCAGCCCGGTCGTGCACGTGGTCTACGAGTAGAGGGAGAAGATCACCATGAACAGTCCGACTCCGAGCGCCGGTACCCCCGGCGTGCCGTCGGCCCGTGCCGGCCGGGTGGCGGTGGTCACCGGTGGCGCGTCCGGCATGGGACTGTCGATCTGCCACGCGCTGGCCGAGATCGGCGACAGTGTGGCGGTCTGGGACATCGACGGCGCCGCCGCCGAACGGGTGGCCGAGGACATCCGGACCGCGGGCGGAGCCGCCATCGCGGCCGAGGTCGACGTGACCGACCGGGCGGTGGTGGACGAGGCGTTGCGGAAGGTGCATGCCGAGTTCGGCCCGGTCCGGATCATGGTCACCAGTGCGGGTCTGGTGGGTTTCGCGCCGTTCACCGAGATCACCGCCGAGGACTGGCGCCGCGTGATCGACGTGAATCTGAACGGCACCTTCCACTGTGTGCAGGCGTCGATCCCGGATATGCTCGCCGCCGGCTGGGGCCGGGTCGTGACGATCTCGTCGTCGAGCGCGCAGCGTGGCTCGCCGGGCATGATCCACTACACCGCGTCCAAGGGCGCCGTGGTGGCGATGACGAAAGGTCTTGCGCGCGAATACGCTTCGCGCGGTATCACGGTGAACACGATTCCGCCGTCGGGGATCGACACCCCGATGTCGCGCAATTCGCAGGCCGCCGGCAACCTGCCGGACAACGAGGTGATGGCCAAGGCGATCCCGGTGGGACATCTGGGCACCGGCGCGGACATCGCCGCGGCGGTGGTGTTCCTGTGCTCGGAACAGGCCGGATACATCACCGGTCAGGTGCTCGGCGTCAACGGTGGCTCGGTCATATGACCCGCGACCTCACCACCTCGGTGCCCCGGCTCGCGCCGCTGGCCCCCGAACAGTGGGACGAGAACGCGCGGGCATTGCTGCGCGGCCGGGTCGGACTCGCCGATCGTTACCTGTCCGGCGAACCGGACGCGCCGCGGATGCCGAACGTACTCGGCGTACTCGGTCATCATCCGGAACTCGCGGCGGCCTGGCTGTCCTACAACGGTGTCCTGCTGCAGGAACCCGCGCTGGATCCGCTGCTGCGGGAACTGGTGATCCTGCGTGTCGCCGCCCGCACCGGCTCCGGTTACGAGTGGCATCAGCACGTGCGCATCGGGACGCAGCTCGGGCTCGCCGCCGCGCAGATCGACGCGATCGGCGCGCCGTCCGGCGGTCCGGCGCTGTCGCCGGTCGAGGCGTTGCTGCTCACCGCCACCGACGAACTCCTCGACGACCACCGCCTGGGCGACCGCACCTGGGCCGCGCTGTCAGGGCAGTTCGACGCCCGCCAATTGCTGGAACTGCTGTTCGTCGCCGGTTCCTACCTGTGCCTGGCGCTGGTCTTCAACAGCGTCGCCCTGCAACCCGACCCGGACGCCGGTCCGGGTGACCGACCCGCCCCACCGGAAACGGAGGTTCGACCGTGAGCGGATGGCCCAAACCCGCCGAAGGCAGCTGGACACAACACTATCCGGATCTCGGCACCGGCCCGATCTCGTTCGAGGATTCGGTGTCGCCGGAGTTCTACGAACTCGAACGGGAGGCGATCTTCCGGCGCGCCTGGCTCAATGTCGGCCGTATCGAGCAATTGCCGCGCACCGGAAGCTATTTCACGAAGGAGATCCGGATCGCCCGCACCTCGGTGATCGTGGTGCGCGACGGCGACGGGACCGTGCGCGCCTTCCACAACATCTGCCGTCATCGCGGAAACAAGCTGGTGTGGAACGACTTTCCCAACGAGGAGGTCTCGGGCACCTGCCGCCAGTTCACCTGCAAGTACCACGGCTGGCGCTACGGCCTCGACGGCGCACTGAATTTCGTGCAGCAGGAGGGCGAATTCTTCGACCTGGACAAGGATTCCACCGGCCTGGCGCCGGTGCACTGCGAGGTGTGGGCGGGCTTCGTCTTCGTCAACCTCGATCGCGAGCCGCGGCAGACGCTGCGGGAATTCCTCGGCCCGATGATCACCGCCCTCGAGGGGTATCCCTTCGACCGGATGACCGAGTGGTACGAATTCTCGGCCGACAATCGCAGCAACTGGAAACTGTTCGCCGACGCGTTCCAGGAGTACTACCACGTGCCGGCCCTGCACACCCAGCAGGTCCCGGCCGCGGTGCGCCGCCCCGAGAACGGTTTCACCTGTGCGCATTTCCAGCTCGACGGCCCGCACCGGGTGACGTCGACGGCCGGCCCGCGGCGCTGGACCCTGGCGCCGGAATACATGTATCCGATCGAGCGGGTCACCCGCAGCGGGCTCGTCGGTCCGTGGCAGTCGCCGGAACTCGACGTGGCGATGCCGCCCGGACTCAACCCCGGCAAGGTCGAGCCGTGGGGTATCGACAACTTCCAGATCTTCCCCAATATCGAAATCCTCATCTACCGCGGCTGGTATCTGCTGTACCGGTACTGGCCGACGTCGCACAACACGCATCATTTCGAGGGCATGCTGTGCTATCAGCCGGCCCGTACCGTGCGCGAGCGCGTGGAGCACGAGGTCTCCTCGGTGGTGTTCAAGGAATTCGCGTTGCAGGACGCGGGCATGCTCACCGGCACCCAGACCGCACTGGAGTCCGCGTACGCCACCGCGGGCATCACCGAATATCCGGTGGGCGATCAGGAAATTCTGGTGCGCCACTTCCACAAGACGGTCGCGGACTGGGTCGACGCCTACCGCGCCGAGCGGACGGGGGTACGCGCATGACGACCGATCGCCTGCTGCCCCCGGCCTACGCCGAACTGGAACCCTACGCGCGGATCTGGTGCCTGCCCACCGAAACCGAGCGATGGAATCGCCGCCGCGATTCCACGATGCCGGAGCTGCTCGACTTCTACGAGGCGTTCTTCCCGCGGCTCGACGAGGCCATCGAGTACTGCGACAAATTCCCGCTGGACGATCTGCCCGAGGACGTCACGAACCTGTTGTGGCTGGTGTATTCGCTCGTCATGGTCGCGATGGCGGTCGAGATCTTCCATCAGCCCGCGCCGACCGACGCCGCCGACGCCGAACTCGAACGCACCAAGGAGCCGCAGCCATGACCATCACCGTCGAAAAACTCGGCCGCGACGTCGGGGCCGAGATCACCGACGTGGACACCGACCGGCTGCTGACCGATCCCGGCGTGCCGGGCGCGATCCTGGACGCGCTGGAGACCTACGGCGTGCTGTTGTTCCGTGGCCTGCACCTGGACGCGGAAACCCAGGTGGAGTTCTGTCGGCACCTCGGTGAGCTGGACACCTCGCCGGGCCATCATCCGGTCAGCGGAATCTATCGGGTCAGCCTGGACACCACGAAGAACTCGTCGGCGAGCTATCTGCGGGCCACCTTCGACTGGCATATCGACGGCTGCACCCCGGCGGACGACGCCTACCCGCAGAAGGCCACGGTGCTCTCCGCGCACGCCGTCGCGGCGTCCGGTGGCGAGACCGAATTCGCCTCCACCTACGCCGCTTTCGACGCGCTGAGCGACGACGAGCGGGCCGAGTTCGCCACGCTGCGGGTACTGCATTCACTGGAGGCCTCGCAGCGGCTGGTCACCCCGGATCCGACGCCGGAGCAGCTGGCCGTGTGGCGGCGGCGGCCGTCGAAGGAACATCCCCTGATCTGGACGCACACCACCGGCCGCCGCTCGCTGGTGCTCGGCGCCTCCACCGATCACGTCGTGGGCATGGAATCCGGTGCGAGCCGCGCGCTGCTGGACGACCTGCTCGACCGCTGCACCGCGCCCGACCGGGTCTACCGGCACGAGTGGTCCGTCGGCGACACCGTCATCTGGGACAACCGCGGCGTCATCCATCGCGCCGCCCCCTATGCGCCGGACTCGCCGCGAGAAATGCTGCGCACCACCGTCCTCGGCGACGAACCCATCCGATAGCCGTAGATCACAGGAGATTCACCATGGCTCGCTGGCCCAAACCCCCCGAGGGCAGCTGGACGCAGCACTATTCGGAACTCGGCACCGCCCCGATGTCGTACGCCGACTCGATCTCGCCGGAGTTCTACGAGCTGGAGCGGGAGGCGATCTTCAAGCGCGCCTGGCTCAATGTCGGCCGCGTGGAGCAGTTGCCGCGCACCGGAAGCTATTTCACGAAGGAGATCCAGGTCGCGCGGACCTCGGTGATTGTGGTGCGCGACGGTGACGGGACCGTGCGCGCGTTCCACAACATCTGCCGTCATCGCGGAAACAAGCTGGTGTGGAACGACTTTCCCAACGAGGAGGTCTCGGGCACCTGCCGCCAGTTCACCTGCAAGTACCACGGCTGGCGCTACGGCCTCGACGGCGCACTGAATTTCGTGCAGCAGGAGGGCGAATTCTTCGACCTGGACAAGGATTCCTACGGGCTGGTGCCGGTCGCCTGTGACGTGTGGTCCGGATTCATCTTCGTGAACCTCGATCGTGAACCGCGGCAGACGTTGCACGAATTCCTCGGCCCGATGGTCACCGGGCTGGAGGGCTATCCCTTCGATCGGCTCAGCGAACGCTGGTACTACCGCAGCGAGGTCGGCGCGAACTGGAAGCTGTACCTGGACGCGTTCCAGGAGTTCTACCACGCGCCGGTCCTGCACGGTAAGCAGAGTCCGGCGAAGTACTCCGCCGCCGCGCAGCAGGCCGGTTTCGAGGCGCCGCACTACCAGCTCGACGGCCCGCACCGGCTGGTCAGCACCTCCGGGGTGGTCACCTGGGAGCTGGACTCCGAGATGCGTAAGCCGATGGAGGACATCACCCGCAGCGGACTGTTCGGGCCTTGGGACACACCGGATCTCGGGCCGATGCCGGCCGGGCTCAATCCGGCGAAGTGCGACCCGTGGGGGCTGGACTCGTTCCAGCTGTTCCCGAATTTCGTGATCCTCATCTGGTCCGGCGGGTGGTATCTCACGTACCACTACTGGCCCACCTCGTACAACACCCATGTGTTCGAGGGCAATCTGTACTTCCCGCCCGCGCGGACCATCCGCGAACGCGTTGCGCACGAGATGGCGGCGGTGACGTTCAAGGAATACGCACTGCAGGACGGCAATACGCTGGAGGCCACCCAGACCATGCTGGAATCCCGTGCGGTCGAGGCCTTTCCGCTCAACGATCAGGAGATCCTGCTGCGGCATCTGCACAAGGTCGCCGGTGACTGGGTCTCGGACTACCTCGGCGGCGATCTGGAGGTGACGAAGCGATGAGCACCCCGTTGTTGCCGGCCGACTTCGCCGATCTCGAATCCTTCGCCGCCACCTGGAGTCTGCCCACCGAACCCGAGCGCTATGCGCGGCGGCTGGCCAGTTCCATGGCCGAGATGCAGCGGTTCTACGACGCGATCACCCCCCGCGCGCAGGACGCGATGGACTACTGCGACCGGTTCCCGCTCGACGAGCAGCCCGACGATGCGCTGAACCTGCTGTATCTGCTGTATTCGATGATCATGGTGTCCTTCCCCGTCGAGGTGTGGAGCCAGCCGCGGGTCCCCGATTCGGGTGCCGCGACCCTCGACTGCGTGATCGAGCCGCAGCCGTGACCGAACCGATCACCGTGCTGCGCGCGGCCCGCCTGCTCGACGTCGACTCCGGCGAATTGCGTTCGCCCGCAACGGTCGTGGTGCAGGGCAACCGGATCGTCTCGGTCCGGCGGGAACCGGCCTCGTTCGAGGTGGAGGGCTATCGCGTCACCGCCGAACCACCGGCGATCCCGGCCTCGGCCACCGTGCTGGATCTGGGCGACGTCACCCTGCTGCCCGGCCTGATGGATATGGAGATCAACCTGCTCATCGGCGGGCCGGACAACCCCACCGGGCTGCCCAACCCGATGCACGGCGTGCAGGACGATCCGGTCTACCGGACGCTGCGGGCCACGGTCAACGCGCGCACCACGCTGCACGCCGGGTTCACCACCGTCCGCAACCTGGGCCTGATGGTGAAGACCGGCGGCTATCTGCTCGATGTGGATCTGGGCCGGGCCATCGAGCAGGGCTGGGTGGAGGGCCCGCGCATCGTCTCGGCGGGGCATGCGATCACCCCGACCGGCGGACATCTCGATCCGACCATGTTCCAGCGCCTGGCGCCGCACATCATGCCGCTGAGTGTGGAGGAGGGGCGCGCCAACGGCGTCCCGCAGGTCCGCGAATGTGTGCGCTATCAGATCAAATACGGGGCCGGAGTCATCAAGATCTCCGCTTCCGGCGGGGTGATGTCGCACGGCACCGTCGCAGGCGCGCAACAGTATTCGGACGAGGAACTCGCCGCGATCGTCGACGAGGCGCACCGCGCCGGTATCCGGGTGGCCGCGCACGCGCACGGCGATGCCGGCATCCGGGCGTGCATCCGTGCCGGGGTGGACTGCATCGAGCACGGCTCGCTGGCTACCGACGACACCATCGCGATGATGGTCGAGCACGGCACCTTCCTGGTGCCGACCAGCTACCTGTCGGAGGGGCTCGACGTCTCGAAAGCCGCACCGGCCCTGCAGCAGAAGGCCGCCGAGGTGTTCCCGAAGGCGCGCGCGATGCTGACCAAGGCCATCGCGGCCGGAGTGCGGATCGCGTGCGGGACCGACGCACCCGCGGTCCCGCACGGCGACAACGCGAAGGAACTGTGGGCCATGGTCGATCGCGGGATGACCCCGCTGCAGGCGATCCGCGCCGCCACGGTCACCAGCGCCGAGCTGATCAACGTCGACGATCGCGGGCGCCTGGCGCCGGGACTGCTGGCCGACATCATCGCCGTCCCCGGCGATCCGACCGCCGACATCAACCTGCTGCAGGACGTGCGGTTCGTCATGAAAGACGGCCGCGTGTACAAGAACACGTAGTTCCAGCCGGTAAACCGTGACACCACAACCGATTCCGGGACGATGATGCTGACACGACACCACCTCTACCTCGGCGGCCGGTGGGAGACCCCCGCGGGCACCGGCACGATCGAGGTCATCTCGCCGCACACCGAGCAGCCCATCGCCCGGGTGCCGGAACCCACCCGGGCCGATGTCGACCGCGCGGTCACCGCCGCGCGGGCGGCGTTCGACCACGGCCCGTGGCCGCGGCTCGACCCGGCCGAGCGGATCCGGATCGTCCGGACGCTGGCCGAGCGGTATCGGCCGCGGCAGGAGGAGCTCGCGCAGCTGATCACCGCGGAAATGGGTGCGCCGATCACCTTTTCGCGCTCGGCGCACGCCCGGCTGCCCGGTGTGCTGATCGACGCGTTCGCCACCCTCGCCGCGGGCATCCCGTGGGAGCGGGCGCGCCCGGGTTTCCTCGGCGCGGACATCCTCGTGCGCAAGGAGCCGGTCGGCGTGGTCGCCGCGATCATCCCGTGGAACATGCCGATGTTCCTCACCGTGGTGAAACTCGTGCCGGCGCTGCTGGCCGGGTGCACCGTCGTGCTCAAACCGTCCCCGGAGACCCCGCTGGACGCCTATCTGATGGCCGACCTGCTCGACGAGGTGGGCCTGCCGCCCGGGGTGGTCAGCGTGCTGCCCGCGGGCCGGGAGATCGGCGAATACCTCGTCGCCCATCCCGGTGTCGACAAGGTCTCCTTCACCGGTTCCACCGCCGCCGGCCGGCAGGTCGCCGCCGCGTGCGGCGCGGCCCTGAAGAAGGTCAACCTCGAACTCGGCGGCAAATCCGCCGCGGTCGTCCTCGATGACGCCGATCCGGCGGCCGTCGCCGACGGCATGGTCGTCGCGGGCCTGATGAACAGCGGCCAGGCGTGTGTCGCGCAGACCCGGATCCTGTTGCCGCGCAAGCGGTATCACGAATTCCTCGACGCCCTCGCCGCCACCGTCGGCGGGCTCGCCGTCGCCGATCCGGCCGATCCGGCCACCCAGGTCGGCCCGCTGGTCGCGCGGCGCCAGCAGGATCGGGTGCGCGAATACATCGAGACCGGGCGGCGCGAGGGCGCGCGGCTGGTGGCCGGCGGCGGCGACCCGCCGGCCGGCCTCGAGCGCGGCTGGTATGTCCGGCCGACCCTGTTCACGGAGGTCGATCCGGCGATGCGCATCGCGCGGGAGGAGATCTTCGGTCCCGTGCTGACCGCGATCCCGTACTCCGACGACCGGGACGCGGTCGCGGTCGCCAACACCGGCGACTACGGCCTGTCCGGCTCGATCTGGACCGCCGACAACGACCGCGGCGTCGCGCTGGCCCGGCAGATCCGCACCGGCACCCTCGGCATCAACGCGGCCTACAGCATGGATCCGTTCGCGCCCTTCGGCGGTGTGAAGGCCAGCGGGATCGGCCGCGAATTCGGCCCCGAGGGGATCGACGCCTACCTGGACACCAAGTCGATCTCGGGGGCGGCCTCATCGCGCTGAGCCGGACCCCTTCGGGGCGCGGGAATTCCACCCGCGGTCGTGCAGCCGGCCGGCGCCGTCGAGGAGCAGATCGAGGGCGAATTCGAATTCGAACTGCTCGTCGCAGCCCTGGCCGACACCGGACAGATCGCCGCCGGTCGCGACCGTCGCGATCCGCAGGATGTGCGGGTAGTGGCGGCCGAATTCGGCGATCGCCGCCGCCTGCGCCTGCGGGTCCGGCGGCGGCCCGGCGTCGCCGCCGGATTCGTCGAACAGTTCCGGGCTGAATCCCCAGATGCGGTTGCCCAGTGCGTGCATCACGTGATGGGTGAGGTCCGCGGAGAATCCGCCGGCGAGGAACAGCCCGGTCACCGCGTCCATGTAGGCGAGCACGATCGGCGTTCGGCGCGTGCGGGTTTCGATCGCCGCGCGCGCCCACGGGTGGCGCAGCACCACCTGCCGCGCCGACAACACGTATTGCCGCACGGACTCCCGCCAGCCCGAATCCGCAGCGGGAGCGGTGAATTCGGCGACGACGAGATCGACCATGCCGTCGAGCAGTTCCTCCTTGTCGGCGACATGTTTGTAGAGGGCCATCGGGACGACCCCGAGATGCTGGGCCAGCCGGCGCATGCTCACCCCGTCGAGCCCGGTCTCGTCGGCCAGCGCCACGGCCGCGCGGAGTACCCGCTCGCGGTTGAGCGGGATGCGCCGGGGGCGCTTCGGTTCCCCCGCGGTCGCGCCGCCGGAGTTCTGCTCGGGTGCCGGCCGAACCAATCGTGATCCTCTCCGTCGCGGTCTCGCGCGTGTCGTCCGCTTGACAGGTGGACAGCGTACACCTTAGCCTTGGCCGCATCGCAGGTGTACGTCGTACACCTCACGTTCGGGAGAGTTCGCCATGGGTACCACCGCACTCGCAGCCCCACGACCGGCCGGTGACACATCGCGGTACAACGCGTATGCCGCCGGCGCGCTGTATCTCGTCACCTTCGTCACCTCGATACCCACGCTCGCGCTCTACGAGCCGGTGCTCCATCACACGGATTTCGTTCTCGGCGTGGGAGATTCAGCCAGCGTGCGGTGGGGGACGCTGCTCGAGGTGGTGCTGGCGTTCGCCTGCGCCGGCACCGCCGTGGCGTTGTTCCCGGTGACGCGGCGGTACAGCGAGACCGCGGCCGCCGGCTTCGTGGGCACGCGGCTGCTGGAGGCCGGGCTGATCCTCGTCGGGGTCGTGACACTGTGGTCGATCGTCACGCTGCGCCACGACGGCGGCGCGGATCCGGCGGCGCTGGTCACCGCGGGCCGGGCACTGGTGGCCGTACACGACGGAAGCTTCCTGTTCGGCCAGAGTCTCATGCCCGTCGCCAACGCGCTGCTGCTCGGCTCGGTGCTGTACCGGTACCGTCTGGTGCCGCGGATCATCCCGCTGCTGGGGCTCGTCGGAGCTCCGCTGCTGCTGGCCTCCGTGGTCGCGAGCGTGTTCGGCGCCTACCCGCAGGGCTCGCCGGCGGCCGCCGTCGCCGCCCTGCCGATCGCGCTGTGGGAGCTGTCGCTGGGAATATGGTTGCTGGTCAAGGGTTTCCGGCCGGATGTCACAGGCCCGCACCGGGCTCCAGCAGTCGCTGCCGAACCTCCATCCAATTCTGCCCGGTGAGTCGGCGGAATGCGGAGATCAGCGCGGCGCCCAGGTCGAAATCCGGATCGACCAGCCACTGCGCGCGCAGCCCGGTCCAGGTGGCCAGGAACTGCCGCGCGGTCTCGGCCGGATCGAGGCCGGGATGGGCCAGGCCGTCCTGTTGCCGCGCCGCGATGATGCCGGTCCATCGGTCGCGCGCCTCGGCATAGTGCTCGGCGAAGAATTCGCGGGCCGGATGGCCGGACGTGCCCGCGTGACCCGCCAAAGTCGTGTACAGCAGCGCGATTTCGCGCGGGCCGCCGGTGGCATAGGTGCGCAGCCGGTCCAGATCCAGCGCCGTCAGCCCGGCCGAGAGATGTTCGTCGTCCTCCTCGAACACCCGCCGCAGTGCCGCGACCAGCAGATGGTCGCGGGTGGGGAAGTGGTAGAGGACCGTTGCCTCGCTGATCCCGGCGCGGGCGGCGGTCTCGGCGGTGGTCACCCCGTCGTGCCCCTTCTCGAGCACGAGGTCGAGGACCGCGCGCGCGATCGTCCGCCGCCGCTGCGCGGTCCTGGCGTAGTTGCCGCGGTTGCGGACCGGTGCTGTCGACACGCCCCCGACTCTACGCATCGCCAATTCTGAGTAAAGACTGGTTTTCGTGCGGACGCTGCGCTTGAATGGTCCGGTCAAGCGATGCCTGCGCATCGAGAGCATGTATTTGCTCGAATTTCGACGCCGAGGAGACCCGTGGAACCGAACCCCGCCGACCCGGACTTCGCCGCGCCCTACCTCGACATCGACGAGTGGCGCACGGGTCCGGTGCCGCATCGGTACGTGCACGGCGGTTTCACCGGCACCGACACCCGGTTCTCGCTGTACTTCCCGCCCGCCGGGGACTATCGGGGCCGGTTCTTCCAGCACATCACCCCGGTCCCGGACAGCAAGCACCTCGCCCCGCGCGCGACCGGCCGGGCGGACAAGATCGGGTTCGCGTTCTCCTCCGGCGCGTACTTCGTGGAGACCAACGGCGGCGGCAGTCCGGCGACACCCGGTGGCGCGGTGACGGATCCGACCGTCACCGCCTATCGCGCGAATGCCGCCGTGGCCCGGTACTCGCGGGTCGTGGCGCGGCGGCTGTACGGCGAGCACCGCACCTACGGATACGCCTACGGCGGCAGCGGCGGCGGCTACCGGACCATCGGCGGCGCGGAGAGCACCGAGGGCGCGTGGGACGGCTTCGTGCCGTACGTGATCGGCAGTCCCATGGCCATTCCCAACGTGTTCACCGTCCGCATGCACGCGCAGCGCGTCCTGCGCGACCGGCTCGACTCGATCGCCGACGCCGCCGACGCCGGCTCCGGCCGTGCGATCGACACCGGCCTGACCGACGAGCAGCGCGCGGCTCTCGCCGAGGTGACCCGGATGGGATTCCCGGTCCGGTCCTGGTTCGGTCACCGCACCATGGGTTTCCACGCGTTCGGCACGCTGTATCCCCATGTGCTGCTGGTGGATCCGACCTATTCGGCCGACTTCTGGAGCAGCCCCGGCTATCTCGGCGCCGACCCCGGCGCCTCGGTGCATCGCGACCGCGTGCGGTACCGCTGCGAGACCACCGGTCCGCTCACCCGTGCGCAGGCCCGGGATCGCGGGATCCCGGACCACCACGCGGCGGGGACACCGCACGGGGGTGTCGACGACGCGTTCAAGGGCCCGGCCGGGGAGCCGGACGCGATCGTGGCCGTCGAGGTGCCCGGTATCGCCGCCGCCGCGCCCGCGCAGGGCGCCGATCTGTTCGTGAGAACCGGTGCGGCAGCGGGTAATCGAGTGACGATCTCCGGATTCCACGGCGACACAGCGCTTCTGGACGCACCCGATCACGCCGGGGTGCTGACCGGGCTCGCCCCCGGCGACACCGTCGAGATCGACAACAGCGCGTTCCTCGCCGCCCAGACCTATCACCGGCACCAGGTCCCCGACGCGTCCTACGCGGTTTGGGACCAGTTCCGCGACGCGGACGGCACACCGCGGTATCCGCAGCGGCCGCTGCTGCTCGGCCCGCTGTTCACCGCGGCCGCCTCCGGTCACCTGCCGACCGGGCGGTTCACCGGCAAGATGATCGTGGTGGCCTGCCTGCTGGACCGGGAGGCGTTCCCGTGGCAGGCCGACTGGTACCGGGCCCGGGTGCGCGAACATCTCGGCGACCGCACCGACGACCGGTTCCGGCTCTGGTACGTCGACCACGCGTTGCACGGCGACGACGAACGTCAGGAGTATCCGACCCGGACCGTCACCTACCTCGGCGTGCTGCATCAGGCGTTGCGGCAGCTCAGCGCCTGGGTCGAGACCGGCCGCCCGCCCGCCGCGACCACGCGCTACACCGTCGACGACGGGCAGGTACACGTTCCCGCGCGCGCCGCCGACCGGCTCGGGGTGCAGCCGGTCGTCACGCTGACCGCCGACGGTGGTGACCGCGCCGACACCGTCGCGGGACGTCCGGTCCGGCTGCGGGCGATCGCCGAAACCCCGCCCGGCGCGGGGCGGATCGTGGCTCTCGCCTGGGACTTCGACGGCACCGGCGACTTCACCGAATACGACGAATTCACCCCGGCCGGCACCGTCGAGGTCGAGCGGGAGCACGTATTCACCGGACCGGCAACGCATTTCGTCACCGTGCGGGTCTCCTCGCACCCCGACGGCGACCCGGACGACGGCTACGCCCGGGTCGACAACCTCGCCCGAGTGCGTGTCGTGGTCACCGATTGAACTCGGATCGGTTCCGGTGCTTCGATACCCGTCCGTGACGGAATACCGCGAATCCCGCCGGCCTCGGTAACTGCTCGATTCCGGCTCGATCGATGCCGTCGCGACCGTGCCGATGCGCCGGACGGGTAGCGTTCCCACCCAGCCTGTGACCGATCCATCCGTTGTCCGAAGGGGCCGCCCGGGGCGGCCAGTGAGGGGCGAGAACGGTGTCGTATTCCGGGAGCGCGGCCGGACCCGAGGTCCGCTGCGGCGTCCGTCTCCGCCGCGAGAAGCTGATCATGCGGATCTTCCAGAACCGGATCGGCGCCGCGTTGTTGCGCCGCCTCGCCGATCCGGAGGCGATCGTCCGGGCCGGGACGGCGTTCTCGGCGGCACAGGTCGTGGTCACGGCGGTCGAATTCGGACTGTTCACCGAACTGGCGACCGCCCGCCGTTCCATGCCCGAACTGTGCGAGCGGATGGGCTGGCATCCGCGCGCGGCCGCCCCGTTCCTCGACGCTCTGGTGGATCTGGGCCTGTTGCGTCATTGCCGCTCCGGCCGTTATGCGAATTCCCGCGCGGCCGCCCTGTTCCTGCGTCCCGCCGGCCCGAACTACGTGGGCGGCCTGCTGGAATTGTCGGGTAAACGCCTGTACGGGCTGTGGGCGGGCCTGAGCGATCTGCTGCGCACGGGCATCCCCGAGGCGGGCGAGGAACGCGGCGGCAACGAATTCTTCTCCACCCTCTACCGCGACCCCGCCGCGCTGCGGGATTTCCTGACCGGTATGACGGGCATTGCGACCGGGGAGGCGATGCTCATCGCGTCCCGCTTCCCGTGGCGCAGATTCCGCACCTTCGTCGATATCGGATCGGCACAGGGCGCGCTCCCGGTCCGCCTGGCCCTGACCCATCCGCACCTCACCGGCGCCGGTTACGACCTCGCGGCGGTCGAGCCGATCTTCCGGGAATACGTCGAGTCCTACGGCCTGGGCGACCGCCTGCTGTTCATCCCCGGCGACATGTTCCACGAACCGCTGCCCAGCGCCGACGTCATCTCCTTCGGCCACATCCTGCACGGCTACGGCGAATCCGTGCGCCGGGACCTGCTGGCCAAGGCGTACAACGCACTTCCGCCCGGCGGCGCGGTCCTCGTCTACGACGCGATGATCGACCCCCGCCGCCGCAACAACCTGATGAGCCGGCTGTCCAGCCTGAACATCATGCTGGAGATGCGCGGCGGCTTCGAGGCCACCCTTCCCGAATGCGAAACCTGGCTGCACGAAACAGGTTTCGTCGACATCCGGACCGGCCGGCTGATCGGGCCGACCTCGATGGTCCACGGCCGCAAGCCGGGCCCGGACCCGGCCACCCGGCGATAGTCGGCGCCGATGGCAGGATATCGGGTGTGGGTGATTATTTCGAACGTATCGTCGACCTCGAGGTGACCGCGGCCGAGGCGAACACGCTGGCCGAGCACATGATCGACTGGATGGTGTCGCGGCGGTGGCTGCTGCGGGAGACCTCCGGCGACTCGATGTACAGCCTCCAGGTCGACGAAGGCCATGTGCCCGGCCCGGATTGGCCGCAGATCACCCGCGAATGGGGCGCCGACTGGATCCCCGGCCCCGTCGCCGTCATCGTCGGCCGCCACGAGCACTACGCCGGCCAGGGTGCCGTCGAACCGTCCGGCGCGGACTGCCCGCACTGCCGCGCGACCACCGTGATCATCGACTACCCGGAACGATGGGAGGCCGATCCCGCTGTCTGGCAACCGTTCTCGGATGCGATCGACGCCTGGAAGCGCACCGGCGCCGGCACGGTGACCTGCCCCTCCTGCGCAACCGCGAGCCCCGTCACCGCCTGGGCATGGGCGGACAACTTCGCCCTGGGCGCCCTCGCCTTCGACTTCTGGGGCTGGCCGCCGCTCACCGACGAATTCCTCGCCGAACTCGCCACCCGCCTCGGGCACCGCATCGAACGCCACACCGGCAAGTTCTGACCGGGGCGCGGTCGAAACCGCCTGTGCGCGCGGCGATTCGCGGTCATACTGAGGCCCGGACATCGAGCGAGGAGCCGTCATGGACCGCGGGGCACCGATCTGTGTCGTCGGCGCAGGCCAGAGCGGCATCCTCGCCGCGGCGAAGCTGCACGACCAGGGTTACCGCAACGTCGAGATCCTCGAGGCGTCGCCGCACCTCGGCGGACTGTGCCGGACCGCCGAGGCGGACGGCGAAATCTACGATTTCCACGCGCATCTCATCGTGCAGCAGGACTTCGGCGCCGATATGGCGAGCACCGCCATCCACGAACTGATCACCCGGCACCCCGTCCCCACCCAGCCCGAGATCCTGCATTTCGTCGCCCGCTCCCCGTCGGGCGAACCACAACCGGCCGTGCCACCACATTTCGTGCCCCTGCTGTCCTCCCTGACCGCGGAGCAGGCCGCCGACCAGTTGGCCGCCGCATGGACCATCCTCGAGCGGGCCCGCCGCGACCGAACCGGAGCGGGCCTGCGCGGCTTGGCCTTCGACCGCATTCCCGGCGAGACCTGGGAGAGCTACCGCGCCAGGCACGCACCCCTGGTCGGCGAAATCCTCCAGGGCCTGGTGCTGTACGCGAACATGCGGCGGCCACGCCAGCCCGCGGAAACCGTCGTCAACATCAACGCGCACATCAACGGCCACGTCTCCCAACTGGCCAAGATGATGTTGCGCCTGTACCCCGCGGACCGAGAAGCCCTGCTGCAGCGCATGCCACCCTCACTGGTGGCCCAGATCGGATCCCGCCGCCCGGTCAGTCTCGGCTTCCCCCACGGATTCCGCAGCCTGCTCCAGCGCATCGCCGACGACCAGCGACTCCGCATCACCCTGAATGCCACGGTGACCCGCATCGAACCCCGTGCACCCGAAGCGATCCGGGTCACCTGGCGCGCGGACGGCCACGACCACGAGCGGATCTACGCCCGCGTCGTCATGACCGGCCGCCCCTCCCAGATCCGAGAGGTGTTCCCCACCGGCGATATTCACGACCTCTTCGCCGAACGCAACTGCCCCCGGGCCTGGACCCGCAGCTACCTGATCCGAGCGGGGGAGGAGCCGATCGCCTTCCCCCGCCGCCCCGATTCCCCGGAGCCACTGGGCTTCTGGGTCATCGACCCCTACGGCAGCTACACCGACACCGATCCGGACCAGGCGCTGCACCGCATCACCGCGGCCAACAAACAACACCCCGGCCGGAACTGGGTGTGCTTCAGCAACTCCGACACCACGATCACCGACGCCGAAGCCTGGTCCATCGCGAAGGACACCCTGTTCCTGTTCCGCGAACCGGAACTGCTCGCCGAGACGATCGCCGAATGGCCCGCCTACCCCAGCGCGGAAGCCCTGCGCGACGGCTGGTTCGACCGCGTGGAAGCCGTCCAGGGCCGCGACGGCATCTACTTCGTCGGCGAAATCCTCTCCGGCCCCACCATCGAATGCATCAGCTCCTTCGTCCGCGACACCATCCCCACCTGGTTCCCCGCTTCGTGAGCGGCGCGCCGGCTCGCTTCCTACCGCGTCAGGGTGCGGAACGGGACGATGTCGGCGAGGCGTCCGGTCCGCATCTTGTCGACCCACTGCGGGTCGGCGAGCAGTGCCCGGCCGAGGGCGACGATGTCGAATTCGCCGCGTTCGAACTGTTCCTGGAGGACGCGGAAGCGGTCGGCCTGGCTCTCGTCGATGTGGTCGCCGCGGAAGACGCTGTCGACCCCGACGGATCCGACGGTGATCACCGGTAGGCCCGTGATCTTCTTGGTCCAGCCGGCGAGGCTGGAATCGGTTGCGTGGTCGGTGAATTCGGGCAGCCAGTGCCGCCGCAGCGAGGTGTGGAAGATGTCGACGCCGGCGTCGACCAGCGGGGTCAGCAATTGTTCGAGCTCGCCGGGGGTTTCGGCGATCCGGGCGGTGTAGTCGACACCCTTCCACTGCGAGAAGCGGTAGATGATCGGGAAGTCGGAGCCGACCGCCGCGCGGACGGCCGCCACCACCCGCGCCGGGAACGCCGCCCGTTCGCGCGCCGCGCCGTTGTGTTCGTCGGTGCGGTGATTGGTTGCGGCCCAGAAGAACTGGTCGAGCAGATAGCCGTGCGCGCCGTGCAGTTCGATGCCGTCGAACCCCAGCTGCCGGGCCAGGACCGCCGACTCCACGTACGAGCCGATGAGCGTCTCGAGATCGTTACCGGTGAGCGGGCGGCCGACCGCTCGGCCGTCATGGTCCACACCCGAGGGGCTCACGGACGGCGTCGCGGATTCGAAGGCGGGAGCATCGCCACGGGCCACGCCGAGATGCCACAGCTGCGGCACGATCGCGGCGCCCTCGGCGTGGACGGCCTCGACCACGGCCCGCCAACCGGCGGCGCTGTCCTCGCCATAGATCCGCGGCACCTCCGCGGACGGACCGGCCGCCGGGCCGCGGATATAGGTGCCCTCGGTGATGATCAGGCCCACACCGCCGGCGGCGCGGGCACGGTAGTAGCCGACGTTCTCGGCGTTCGGAATCCCCTCCGGCGACTGCCCGCGGGTCATGGGAGCCATCGCGAATCGGTTGCGCAACCGCAGCGAACCCATCCGGAACTCGTCGAACAGACCGTCGAGGGTCACCGGCAGAACGATCGAATCGTCTGACATGGAACATATCCTTTGCACGCTGGGGCTCGGCCGCAAACCCCTCTGCCAACAACGCCGGTGATCATGACATTCCCGGGACCGGGGGCCACCCGCGCCGCCGGGCTACCGACCGGCCAGTTCGGCGACGACCGGAGCGAATCTCTCGGCGAAGTCGGCGCCGAAGACGATATAGGAGAAGCCGAACTCCTCCCGTCGCCGTTGGATCTCCTCGATGGCGGCCGCCGGGTCATCGGGAAGGACGGTCAGGGCGTCCACCGCCCGCAGCGCGGCCGGGTCGGTGTCCGGTGAGGCCATGTGCGGTGCGACGGTGTCGCCGATCACCGGTACGGCGAGCGCGAGCTCGGGGTCGCCGAGGGTACGGAACTCCCGGATCAGCTTCGCGACCTCACTGCGGGGCCGATCGTCGAGCGGGAAGGTGACCGTATCCGCGACCTCGGCCGCCAGCGCGCGGGCCTTCGGACCGGATACCGCCATCGCCACCGGCGTGTGACGGTCGGGGCCGTCGAAATCCCGTAGCCTGCTGACGGTTTCGCGTACCTGCGCCAGCCGCTCGCCCGGCGGGGGAACGCCGGGCACCCCCTTGTCGCGCAGTTCCTCGGCGATTCCGGGCCGGCCGGTGCCGATGCCCATCTCGAACCGGCCGTCGGTCAGCAGCGACAGCGAGTGCGCCTCCCACGCCGTCAGCCACGCCGGACGCAGGGGAGACGCGTACACCCACGTGCCCACCCGCAGGTCGGTGATTGCCGCGGCGGTGGCCAGCATCGGGCCCGGCGCCGGCTGCGTCAGCGGGAAATCCGGTACCAGCAGTGTCGAGTAGCCGCTGTCGGCGATGCGGCGCACCCGATCGCGCCACGTCGCCACGTCGCTTCGCAGCGGGGCGACCACCCCGAACCGGAACGGTCTTTTCATCTCTGGACTCCTGTCTGCCGGTACTTCCGGAGGTATCGACCGAGCGTCCACCCGAAACTAATCGGTGTCGGGGAATCCGCGGCGGGAGCGTCGAACGGTCCACCTCACTCGGAACACCTGTCGCTGGTGAAACCGGTTCCGCTGGTCAGGAATTCGGGTCGTTGCGGGTGGCGCGGCGGGCGAGGATCGAGGCGATGCCGGTGGCGGCGGCTCGGACCGGGACGGCGTGGGATTCCGGGCGGAAGCGGGTGGCCGGTCCGGTGACGGAGATCGCGGCGACGGGGTCGGTGCCGTCGAGGATGGGGGCGGCGAGACAGACTATGCCGGTGGCGGATTCCTCGTATTCGTAGGCGATGCCCTGGTCGAGGATGTGCTCGAGCTGGGTGCGGAGCAGGCCGGGGGCGACGATGGTGCGCGGGGTGCGGCGGGGGAGTGGGCCGGTGAGGATGCGGTCGATGGTGAGCGGGTCCGAGTGGGCGAGCAGGGCTTTGCCGATTGCGGTGCAGTACAACGGCATTCGGCCGCCCACGCGGGACGGGGAGCGGGCCTGGCGGTGGCCGCCGAGTTTGCTGATGTAGACGACCTCGTCGCCGTCGCGGACGCCGAGGTGGACCGTTTCGCCGGTGCGGGTGTAGAGGTCCTGGAGGAACGGGACGGCGACCTCCAGGAGGGTGCGTTCCGCGGCGGCGCGCATACCGAGTTCGAACAGGCCGCGGCCGAGCCGGTAGCCCTCGGCGGAGGCGGTGAGCAGACGCGCGGCGGCGAGATCCTGGCTGATGCGGTGCACGGTGGCCTTCGGCAGGCCGGTGCGGCGGGCCAGTTCGGACAACCCCACGGCACGGTCCTCGACGCCGAACGATTCCAGGATCAGGATCGCCCGGCCGAGTACCGATCGTTCGTCGAGTTTCCGGTCCGTCACCACGCTGTTCTCCGTCGTCGGTTCACTGAGTGGACCAGTTTACTGGCCCACCCGCGGGTGCCCGGAGTCAACTGGGTCCACACACCCGAACAAGGAGGTCCACGTGTCCAGCAGTTCCGATACCGCCGCGGCGCGGCTCGGCGATACCGCCGCGGCGCGGGTCGACGACTCGGTCATCGAGAGTGCGGCGCAGCGGCTGGCCGCCGCGGCCGCCTCCGGTGTGCCCTGCGCCCCGGTCCGCGACCTGATCGGCCCGGAGGACATCGCCGCGGCATATCGGGTGCAGGAGCGGTTCAATGCGGTGCGCGTCGCGGGCGGCGCCGTCGTGGGGCGCAAGATCGGTGCCACGTCGGCGGCGGTGCAGCAGCAGTTGGGGGTGGATCAGCCCGACTTCGGGGTGCTGTTCGCCGATATGGCCTACCGCGACGGCGACGAGATCCCGATGCACCGGCTGTTGCAGCCGCGCGCGGAGGCGGAGGTCGCGTTCGTGCTGGCCGCCGATCTGGCCGACGGCCCGCTGGATGTCGCGCAGTGCCGGGCGGCCGTGGCGTACGCGGTGGCGGCGCTGGAGATCGTGGACAGCCGCATCACCGGCTGGGACATCTCGTTCGCGGACACCGTCGCCGACAACGCGTCGAGCGGGCTGTTCGTACTCGGTGAAAAGCGTTCGAGTCTCGCGGAATTCGATCCTGTCGACGTCACGATGAGTATGGCGATCGACGGTGCGGTCGTGTCCACCGGCAACGGCGCCGCCTGTCTGGGTGATCCGCTGAATGCGTTGTCGTGGCTGGCGTTTCGGGCCCGCGAATTCGGTGACCCGCTGCGTGCGGGGCAGGTGATCCTCTCCGGTGCGCTGGGGCCGATGCGGCCGCTGCACGCCGGCGCCACCGTCACCGCGAACATCGGTGTGCTGGGCTCGGTTTCGGCCTCCTTCACCGCGACGAAGACCACTGCTCCGGAGGAGGATGCGCGATGAGCGCGAAGACGAAGGTCGCGATCATCGGGTCGGGCAATATCGGCACCGATCTGATGATCAAGGTACTGCGGCACTCCCAGGTACTGGAGATGGCCGCCATGGTCGGCATCGACCCCGACTCCGACGGTCTCGCGCGCGCGGCCCGGTTGCGGGTGCCCACCACCCACGAGGGTGTCGAGGGCCTGCTCGCGATGCCCGGATTCGACGAGATCGAGATCGTCTTCGACGCCACCTCCGCGAAGGCGCACACGACCACTCACGCGCGGCTCGCCCCACTGGGCAAGCGACTGATCGACCTCACCCCGGCCGCGATCGGCCCGTTCGTGGTACCGGCCGTCAACATCGCCGACCACCTGGACGCGGTGAACGTGAACATGGTGACCTGCGGCGGCCAGGCCACGATCCCGATCGTCGCCGCGGTGTCGCGGGTCGCGCCGGTGGCGTATGCGGAGATCGTGGCGTCGATCGCCTCGAAATCGGCCGGACCGGGCACCCGCGCGAATATCGACGAGTTCACCGAGACCACCTCCCACGCCATCGAACAGGTCGGCGGCGCCGAACGCGGTAAGGCCGTCATCGTCCTGAATCCGGCCGAGCCGCCACTGATCATGCGCGACACCGTGTTCTGCCTGGTCGACGCCCCGGACCCGGACACCCAGGACCGCATCCGCGAGTCGATCACCGAGATGACCGCCGACGTCGCCGCCTACGTGCCGGGTTACCGGTTGAAACAGGACGTGCAGATCGACCCGATTCCCGCCGACCAGCCGGTGCACACCCTGCTCGCCGACGGCACCGCGACCGTGCCGACCCATCGGGTGTCGGTATTCCTCGAGGTCGAGGGTGCGGCCCACTACCTGCCCGCCTACGCGGGCAACCTCGACATCATGACCTCGGCCGGGCTGCGGGTCGCCGAACGGATCGCCCACGACCTGCAACAGAAAGAGACCACCCGATGACCACGACGATCTTCGTCCAGGACGTCACCCTGCGCGACGGTATGCACGCGGTGCGGCACCGGATCACCCCGGAGAACGTGGGCCGGATCGTGGCCGCACTCGACGCGGCCGGGGTCGACGCCATCGAGGTCGCGCACGGCGACGGGCTCGCCGGCGGTTCGGTGAACTACGGTCCCGGCTCGCACAGTGACTGGGCTTGGATCGAAGCGGCCGCCGCCAACCTGACCGACGCCCGCTTGACCACGCTGTTGCTGCCCGGTGTGGGCACGGTCGCGGATCTGCGACGCGCCTACGAGCTGGGTGTGCGGTCGGTGCGGGTGGCGACGCACTGCACCGAGGCCGACGTGTCCGCGCAGCACATCGCGACCGCCCGCGAGATGGGTATGGACGTCTCGGGTTTCCTGATGATGAGCCACATGGCCCCGCCGGCGGAACTGGCCGCGCAGGCGAAACTGATGGAATCCTATGGCGCGCACTGTGTCTACGTGACCGACTCGGGCGGGCGCCTGACCATGGACGGTGTCCGCGACCGGGTCCGTGCCTACCGGGACATCCTCGACGCGGGTACCGAGATCGGTATCCACGCGCACGAGAATCTCTCACTGTCCGTGGCGAATTCGGTGGTGGCGGTGGAGAACGGCGTGTACCGGGTGGACGCGTCGCTGGCCGGACACGGTGCGGGCGCGGGCAATTGCCCGATCGAGGCGTTCGTGGCCGTCGCGGATCTGCTGGAGTGGAAGCACGGCTGTGACGTGTTCGCGTTGCAGGACGCCGCCGACGATCTGGTCCGCCCCTTGCAGGACCGTCCGGTCCGCGTCGACCGTGAGACGCTGACCCTCGGCTACGCGGGGGTGTACTCCAGCTTCCTGCGGCACGCCGAAGCCGCCGGGCAGCGATACGGGATCGAGGTCCGCAGCCTGCTCATGGAAGCCGGTCGCCGCGGCCTGGTCGGCGGTCAGGAGGACATGATCGTCGACATCGCGCTCACCATGGTCGCCGAACGCGACGCCGGCGCGGTGCCGGCGGCGGGCTGAGCGTACGACCGCCCCGGCCCGGTTTGGTTGAATGACGTGGTGACCCCATCCCCCGAGCCCACCGCCGCGCTGCTGCTGTACCTGGTCAAGCGGCTCGAGCTGGCCACTCGGTCACAACTCGATGCCGTGCTGAAACCGTCCGGCGTGACCGCCCTGCAGTACACCGCGCTCACCGTCCTGGAACGGCGGCGGACGATGTCGGCGGCGGATCTGGCGCGTGCCTCGTTCGTACGGGCCCAGTCGACCTCGGATCTGGTGAGCGCGCTCGAACGGCACGGACTCATCGAGCGGTCCGCCGATCCGGCCAACCGCCGCCGGTTGGTGATCAGCCTGACGGCACAGGGACACGCGTTCCTGGCCGAATACAACCCGCTGGTCGCGCAATTGGAGGAACGCATGCTCGTGGGATTCGACGCGGCCGACCGCGACCGGTTCCGGGAGTACCTCGTCGCCGGTCGCCGCGCACTCACCGGCGACCGGCGCGCGTGACATCGCATCGAGCTCGCCGCCGGACGATTTCGCGGCCTGCCGCAGATCGGAATGTCGTGCACGGAGGCTGAGCCGGGTTGCGGCTCAGCGTCTTTCGCGCATCACGACGGGTGCGGGACCCGATCCGGCAGCACCGGCAGACAGGTGTAGACCGCCGCCACCGATCCACCGGCGGTCAGCACGGTCCGGTCCGGCCGGACGATCGCCGCGCAGGCAGCCGCCTTGCCGAGCCAGGCTCCCAGCTCACTGTCCGGGCCTACCCGCACCACCGCCGCGCCGCGCCGCCGGATCTCGAATTCCTGTGCAGCACTGGGAGAATCCAGAGTCAGTACCAGGAATCGGCGTTCCCCGGACCGGTCGAGCCGCGGCCCGCCCGGCACGATCGGCAGGTTGGGGCACAGGGTTCCGGTCAGGGGCCTGCCGCGCCACGGAACCGTGCGCGGCCCGGGGCGCACGAACATCGACGGCGACAGCGGCGGCGTCGCACTGTCGGTCACCATCGCCGCGAAACCGGGTAACCGGGCCAGCAGCGGCACCGCCAGCCGCCGCATTCGGTCGCCGGTCACCCCGCCGCGGGTCATCGTGGCGCCCATCCCGACCGCGAGCCGGATCAGCGCCGCCGCGTGCGGTTTACGCTCGGCCTGGTAGCTGTCCAGGCTTTCCGCCGGCAGATCACCGTGCAGCACCCCGGCCAGTTTCCAGGCCAGATTCGCGGCGTCCCGCATGCCCGATCCCAAGCCCTGGCCGATGAACGGCGGGGTGAGATGCGCCGCGTCGCCGAGCAGCAGGATCCGGCGGTCGCGCCAGCGATCCGCGACACAGGCCCGGAACGTGTACTCGGCCGCGCGGATCAGCTCGAGATCCGCACCGGCCGTCTCGCCCAGCCAGGGCCGGATCAGCGGGTCGAGCCGGTCCAGGTCGTCGAAATCCGTCACCGATTCGCCTGCGCGCAACCGGAATTCCCAGCGATACCGGGTGGCGCCGATGCGCATGAAGGTGGCCGCCCGGTACGAATCGCACACCTGGTGGACACCCTCCCACTGCCCGAGGCCGGCCGAGGTCCCGATATCGACGACCAGCCACCGTTGCGTGAACCCCCTTTCCTCCCACCGGCTTCCGATGCTCGCCCGGACGATGCTGTTGGCGCCGTCGGCCCCCAGGACGAACCGCCCGCGTACCACCGCGCGATCACCGGTACGTCGGTCGACCAGCGCGGCACGAGCGCAATCCCGTTCGTGCACAACCTGCTCCACCTCGACCCCGGTCCGCAGCGTGATCCGGGGGCGGCGCGCGACGGCGCGGCGCAGCAGCCGCTCGAGTTCGGGCTGGTCGAACATGGAGGCCGCCGGAAAACCGTGCCGGCCCGCCGTGGTCGCGCGCGAGAACTCCGCCAGCACCCGATGCCGGGCATCGAGCAGCCGCAGGCCCGCACCCGGCCGCGAGATCGCCGCGAATTCGGCTGCCACGTCCAGCATTCCGAGGATCCGGTAGACCTCGTCGTCGAGGTGCACGGCCCGCGGCTGCGGATGGACCTCGTCGCGGCGATCCAGCACCAGGCATTCGACACCGCGATCGGCGAGCAGCGCCGCCGCGGTGAGACCGGTGGGCCCCGCGCCGACGATCACGACCTGCCGGTGCGCGGCGAATGCCGTTGTCCCGGTGCGGGGTGACGCCGCATCCCCGCCGGCGGGGACCGTCATGCGTACCGCACCGGGGTGCGCTGGATCCCGAGGTCCAGGATTCCGTCGCCGGTGGCGATCGAAGCCTCGATGATGTCGCCGTCCCGCAGATAGCGGGGATTGCCGGCTTGGCGCCGGAAGAAGCTCTGCCACTTGATGTGTGGCGGCAGCAGCGCGCCGATGATCTCGATCGGTTTCGGCGGGGCCACCAGTGCGGTCCCGCCCGGCGTGCCGGTGAGCAGCAGGTCGCCCGGATCGACCCGCTGGAACCGGGACAGCGTGCGCAGGGCGTCCAGGGGCGGATGGATCATGTCGGCGACGGTCGAGTCCTGCCGGATCTCACCGTTGACCCGCAGGGTCAGCCGCAGGTCGGTGAAGCGGTCGAACTCCCCGTCTTCCAGGAGGAGGAGAACCGGCCCGGTCGGGGTGAACGTCGGATACGACTTGGCCTCGTAGAACTGTGTTTTCGGCAGTTGCACGTCCCGGGCGGAGACGTCGTCGGTGATCACCAGTCCCGCGATCACCCGGGGCAGGTCGGCGGGGCCGATACTCGTGCCCACCTCGATCGTCTGCCCGAAGACGAGCCCGATCTCCACCTCGTAGTCCAGCAGCGCGACATGCGGGGGCTTGACGACGTCGTCGTGCGGACCGCTGATCGAACCCGAGGACTTGCGGAAGAAGGTGAGCGGCACGGTATCCGGATTCATTCCCGAATCCCGCACGTGCGAGACGTAATTCGTCATCTGCGCGATGACCCGGCAGGGCGCGGTGACCGGCGACAGCAGCGCCAGGCCCGCCGGATCGGTCAGCGGACCGGTGCCCCGGGCCGCCGCCGCGATCGCCGCCCGATCGGCGAGGAGTTCGGCGGTCGTGGTTGCGGCCGTGCCGATCTCGCGGGCGCCGCCGGGAAGCAGCACCCACCAGTGGTCCCGGGTGCGCAGGACGGAAAGGCTCACGAGTTGGCCACCTTCAGGAATCCCAGCAGGCGCCGGGTGTCGAATTCGTTGTCGGCGCACCGCAATGCGGACACGATCGAGCGCAGTTCTCCCAGTGACCGCGGGCTCGGGGGTGTGCCGAGGAAGTCGGCGGTCGCCGGTGGTCCCCATTGGGCCAGCCCGGACGCGCTCATCGGCGCCCATCCGGGTGCGACCGAACGGTCGAAGCGGTCGCCGTCGGTGAAGTGCTCGACGATCAGGCCGTCCGGATCCCGCCAGTAGTCGAAGATCTGGCTGCCCTGGATGTGCCGTCCGATTCCCCAGGATCGGCGATATCCCCGCTCCCGCAGGTACTCTCCGCCGGCCGCCAGCACATCGAGGTCGCGGACCTGATACGCCGAGTGGACGTAGCGGTTCGCCGGGCCGAGCATCAGCGCGAGGGTGTGGTGGTCGGACGGGGTGTCCCCGCGGTCGCAGCGGAGGAAGCTCATCACCGGGCCGCGGTCGCGCTGCCCCGGGTAGTAGAGGAAATCGCTCACGATCAGCCCGAGTTGCGCGAGATACCAGTTGAGCGCCTCGAGGTAGCGATCGGACTGGAGTACGACATGGCCGAGGCGCTCGATCGACGCGGCCTCGCGCGGGGCGCGCTGACCCCGGTTGATCCGGACGAGCCGGTCGCCGGTGTTGTGGTCGGTCCAGGCCGGCTGCGCGGGCAGGGCGGGGTGTTCGGTGCATCCGGTGACGACCCGGACCCGGGCGCCGCCGGGATCGCGGGTGGTCGCCGACACGCCGCCGAGGGTTTCCGGCAGCGGTTCGACGCCCACCCCGGCGGCCTCGGCGAAGCGGCGGACGTCGTCGGCGGTCGCGGCCCGGAACGCCGGGCCGAGGAATGCCGAACGGGCCGCCCGGCGCACGACCACACAGGGCGGGCCCGCATGCGTTCCGCGCAGGTGCAGTTCGTCGGCGGTGTGCAGCACCGGGGTGAAACCGAAGTCGGCGGCGAATGCCGCGGTGCGGGTCAGATCGGGTTTCCCGAATTCCAGCCAGGCCAGATCGACCACCTTGACGACCGGATTCGGATGCCGGCCCGGATGTTCGCCGCGCAGCGCCACACCGTCGGCGTGCAGTCCCTCGTGTACGTCCCCGAACGTGGTCATCGCCACTCTCCTCGATACGCATGTGACGATATCGTCACATCCGTCGTTATCGTCAGTCAAGAGATTATCTGACGATATCGTCAGTGATAGGCTGATCTATTCTCGGAAACGTGTGCGACGAAGGGCGGTGGTTGACGTGGTGCTGCGCGACGGCCTCAGTCGTACCGAGCGGCGGAAGGCCACCACCCGGTCGGCGTTGATCCGGGCCGGGCAGAAACTGCTCGCCGAGGGCCGGACCGATGTGTCGGTCCTCGAGATCACCTCGACCGCGGACGTGGGCAACGGTTCCTTCTACAACCACTTCGCCACCAAGACGGAATTGTTCGACGCGGCCGTGGACGCGGTCCTCGAGGCCCACGGCACGCTGATGGACGAATTGACCGCTCGCATCGAGGATCCCGCGGAGGCGTTCACGCAGAGCTTCCGGATGACCGGGCATCTCTATCGCCGCCATCGTGAACTCACCCTCGTCGTGCTGCGCCGCGGCACCGGAATCCTGTTGTCGGAGGGCGGTCTCGTGCCGCGGGCCACCCGGGATATCCGGGTCGCGGTCGCCGCGGGCCGCTTCCGGGTCGAGGATGTGGATCTGGCCGCCGCCGTGATCGTCGGCGCCTCCCTGTCGCTCGGGCAGATGCTGCTCTCGCAACCCGAGCGCGATGTCGCCGAGACCACCGACGCGGTCACCCGGCAGGTGTTGCGCGGCATGGGATTACCGGACGCCGACGTCGAGGATCTGTGCTCCCGTCCGCTGCCCGAGGTGGGGTGAGCGAGGCGCTCACCGCGCCGGATCCAGTAGCGCGGCGGCGTTCGCCGCGGTGGTGGACCGCCAGGATCCGTTGCCGCCGAACGCTTTCCAGCAGCGATCGAGTACGTCCTGTTGCACGCCGACGGCGTGCGCGGGGGTGAAGCAGTAGTCGCTGCCGTAGACCAGCCGGTGTTCGTCCGCGCACGCCGACAGCGCGCCGAGCGCGGTCTCGTCCGGCGAACCCGCGAGGTCCCACCACAGCTCCCTCAGGGCGGCACGGAAATCCGCGGCCTGCGCCGTCGGATGCCTCGGCGGCGCGAGCCACCGCAGACCCTGCTGGAAGACGCTCGCGCGGGCGACCAACAACGGCAGGACGCCGCCGCTGTGCGGGATCACCAGCCGCAGGCCGGGATACCGGTCGAGCGCCCCGCCGAGCAGCAGTCCGCAGACGACACGTGCAGTGTCGAAAAGGAATTCGATCATCGGCCGGGGGTAGCCGAGCGCGGTCGCCTCCCAGCCCGGCGGTGAGGTCGGGTGCAGGAGAACCGGTATCCGGCGCGCGGCGAGCATCGCCCAGAGTTCGTCGTGCGTGGCGTCGGTGACATATGTTCCGCGCGAATGGGTTTGCAGGATCACGCCGCTCGCGCCGAGGGTGTCCAGGGCCCGTTCGGCTTCGGCCAGCGCGGCCCCGACGTCGGGCAGCGGCAGCGAGGCGAGGAATCCGAACCGATCGGGGTGGTTGCCGCAGACCGCCGCCGCCGCGTCGTTGACCCGCGCCGCCAGGGCCGGCGCCGCGGCGGGATCCACGACGGTCACGCCGGGGGTCGACAGCGACAGCAGCGATCGGCCGATCCCGCGCTCGTCCATGAGCCGCAGGTGGTCCGCGACGTTCCACGCCGGCCAGGCCGGCATCCCGTCGGGAGTGTCGTGGCCCGCGCGTCGTGCCTGCTCGGAGTACCAATCCGGGACGAAATGGCTGTGCACATCGATCAGCTCGGTCATATGTCTGAGAATATCGTCAGAAGTGTACGAAACCGCCACTGTTGGCGATATCGGCTGTAATGTCGAGCCCATGTTCGGACGGCACGGCGAAGAGTCGCGGGCGGATCGGCCCCGGATGGTTTCCCGGCGGCGGGCCCTGTCGGCGGGCGGGATCCTGCTCGGCGCCGGCGTGCTGTCGGCGCGCGCCGCGGGCCGGGCCCCGGCCTCGCCGCCGGCCGGCGACATCGTGCCCAAGGGGATCGCGGTCGACGCGCCGTGGCATGCGAAGGTCCGCGAGGCCGGCTATGTCGCGAAGACCGCGGAGATCGACGGCGTGCGGTTCGGCTACCGGGAGGGTCCGGCGTCCGGCCCCGCTCTGGTGCTGCTGCACGCACAGCAGATGGACTGGTTCAGCTACAGCCGGGTGCTCCCGGCGCTGGCGGCGGACTACCACGTCTTCGACATCGACTATCAGGGGCACGGCGGGACCCGCACGCCGGCGGGATATCCCATGGCCGCCAACCGAATCGGGGCCGATCTGGCCGCCCTGCTCGACTCCGTGGTGGGGCGCCCGGCCTACGTCACCGGCAATTCCTCGGGCGGCCTGCTGGCCGCCTGGCTCGCGGCCGAACGTCCCGATCTGGTGACGGCGGTCCTGCTCGAGGATCCGCCGTTGTTCGCCTCGGAATATCCACGGATCGAGCAGACCATCGCCTATCGCGACTTCGCCTCCAGCCACAAGGCGATCGGGCAGCACGTCGACGACTTCCTGCTGTTCTGGATCGACGACAGCCGGGAGTTCTTCGACAACAACGTATTTCCCGGATCGAACGTGGTACTGGCGGACGCCGTCCGGGCGCAACGGCTGCTGCGGCCGGGGGTGCCCGTCGAACTCGACATCGTGGGCAACGACATGATCCGGCTGTTCCTGCGCGGTATGGACCACCAGTACGACCCGGCCTTCGGTGATGCCTTCTATCGCGGTACCTGGAACGAGGGCTTCGATCACGCGGCGGCGCTGGCGCGGATCACGGCGCCGACGATGCTGCTGCACGCGAACTATTCGTGGGTCGACGGCGACATCCTCTACGGCGCGATGGATCAGCAGGATGCCGACCGGGCGATGTCGTTGCTGCCCAACGGTTTCTATCAGCGGATCGACGCCGAGCACGTCACGCATCTGGACGCGCCGGCGCAGTTCACCGCGATCGCGCGGTCGTTCTTCCCGGCGCATCCCTAGTCGATCTCGGAGTTCCCGAGCAGCACATTCGTGCGTCCCCGGCCGGTTAGGCTGAAGTGACGCCGATCACTGCCGCGGTGACGTGTGGGCGGGCCGTCTCCCGGCGGCGTCGATGCCGGATATCGATGCGGGCGACTTGAGTCGCGAGTAGAGTCGGCCTACGATGTTCGTATAGCAACCATTTGTACGCATACCGAACATCTTGGGTTGTGGAGTCGCCGATTCGCGACCGCTCGGCTGTGCCGGGACGGGAGCCGCGATCGTGGCCGAGGGTCCCGCCGTGTCCGGGATCGGGCTGCCGATCCGTCGAATCCGAGTGGGGCACGGTCCCTTTCGGGGTGAACGGGCCGGGCGGCGACGAGTTCGGATGAACAGGAACGAGGGAGCGATCGTGGCCAGGATTACGTCCTTGGCGGAGGCGGTGGCCGATCTGGTGCACGACGGCGATACCGTCGCGCTGGAAGGTTTCACCCATCTGATTCCGGTGGCCGCCGGGCAGGAGATCATCCGGCAGCGCCGTCGCGACCTGACGCTGGTCCGGATGACTCCGGACATCGTCTACGACCAGATGATCGGCGCCGGCTGTGCCCGGAAGCTGATCTTCTCCTGGGGCGGTAATCCGGGGGTCGGCTCGCTGCACCGGTTCCGGGACGCGGTGCAGAACTCCTGGCCGGTCCCGCTGGCGATCGAGGAACACAGCCACGCTGGCATGGCCAATCGCTATGTCGCCGGCGCCTCCGGACTGCCGTTCGCGGTGCTGCGCGGATACGTGGGCACCGATCTGCCGACCGTCACCGACACCGTCAAGCCGATCACCTGCCCGTTCACCGGCGAGGAACTCATGGCGGTGCCGGCACTGAATCCGGACGTCTCGATCGTCCACGCGCAGCGCGCCGACCGGAAGGGCAATGTGCAGCTCTGGGGCCTGGTCGGGGTGCAGAAGGAGGCCGTGCTGGCCGCCCGGCGCAGCCTGGTCACCGTCGAGGAGATCGTCGACGAGCTGACCCCGGTACCCGGCGGCGTGGTGCTGCCGTCCTGGGCCGTGACCGCCGTGGCCGCGGTGCCCGGCGGCGCGCATCCCTCCTACGCGCAGGGCTACTCCGAGCGCGACAACGCCTACTACGCCGCGTGGGATCCGATCGGCCGCGACCGCGAGGGGTTCACCCGCTGGCTCGACGAGCACGTGTACGCGGCGCCGATCGGAGTCCGGCCGTGACCACAGTGGAGAATCCCGTGACCGATCAGCAGTACACCGCCGACGAGATGATGACCGTGGCGGCCGCTCGTGCCCTCGGCGACGGGCAGATCTGCTTCGTCGGCATCGGCCTGCCGTCCACCGCGGCCAATCTGGCCCGCACCACCCACGCCCCGAACCTGGTGCTGATCTACGAATCGGGCACCCTCGGCTCCAAACCGGACCGGCTGCCCGCCTCCATCGGTGACGGCGTGCTCGCCGAGACCGCCGACGCCGTGATCAGCGTGCCCGAGGTGTTCAACTACTGGCTGCAGCCGGGCCGCGTCGACGTCGGTTTCCTCGGCGCGGCGCAGATCGACAAGTACGCCAACATCAACACGACCGTCATCGGCGGCGACTACGCGCATCCGCAGGTGCGGCTGCCCGGCGCCGGCGGCGCTCCGGAGATCGCGGCCTCCTGCGGTGAGGTGTTCGTGGTGGTGCGGCAGTCGCACCGGTCGTTCGTCGATCGGGTCGACTTCGTCACCTCGCTGGGGCACGGCCGCGGCGACGGCGAACGCGCGCGGCTGGGCCTGCGGGGCGCCGGACCCACCCTGGTCATCACCGATCTGGGCGTGATGCGGCCCGACGAGACCGGTGAGCTGATCCTGCGCGCCGTGCATCCCGGCGTCACCGTGGACGAGGTCCGCGCGGCCACCGGCTGGGAGTTGAAGGTCGCCGCCGATCTGACCGTCACCCCCGCTCCCACCGCCGGCGAACTGGCGACCCTGCGCGACCTGAAGGCGAGATCATGACTGCCGCATACCTTTACGACGGCCTGCGCACCCCGTTCGGCCGGTACTCCGGCGGACTGTCCGGGGTACGGCCCGACGATCTCGCCGCGCATGTGCTGCGCACCCTCGCCCAGCGCAACGACCTCGATCCCGGCCTCGTCGCCGAGGTGATGTTCGGCGCCGCCAACCAGGCCGGCGAGGACAACCGCAACGTGGCCCGGATGGCGGCGCTGCTGGCGGGCTGGCCCACCTCGGTGCCCGGCACCACCGTCAACCGGCTCTGCGGATCCGGTATGGACGCCGCCATGTCCGGCTCCCGGCTGATCGAAACCGGTGACGCCGCAACGGTGGTCGTCGGCGGCGTGGAATCGATGAGCCGCGCGCCCTGGGTGCTGCCCAAGCCCGCCAAGGGTTTTCCCGCCGGCAACGAGACCCTGCACTCGACCACGCTGGGCTGGCGGCTGGTGAACCCGGCCATGCCCGCGCAGTGGACCGTATCGCTGGGTGAGAGCACCGAAATCCTCGCGGCCCGTTACGGAATCGGCCGCGCCGAACAGGACGCGTTCGCCGCCCGCAGCCATCGCCTGACCGCGCGGGCCTGGCAGGACGGCTTCTACGACGACCACGTGGTGGCGGTCCCGGGCACCGAACTCACCTGCGACGAATCGCTGCGTCCCGACACCACCGCCGAGAAGCTGGCGAAACTGCGGCCCGTGTTCCGCGCGGACGGCACCGTCACCGCCGGTAACGCGTCCCCGCTCAACGACGGCGCCTCGGCGCTGCTGCTCGGCGACGAGGCGCTCGCCGACCGGCTCGGCCGCGCGCCGCTGGCCCGCATCGCCGGGCGCGGCGCGGCCGGTGTGGACCCCGACGTATTCGGCATCGGCCCGGTGCGGGCCGCCGAACTCGCGCTGCACCGGGCCGGAATCGACTGGGGCGACGTGGAAGTCGTGGAACTGAACGAGGCGTTCGCTGCCCAGTCGCTGGCCTGCCTGGCCGACTGGAAGGAACTCGATCCGGAGATCGTGAACGTCAACGGCGGCGCGATCGCGATCGGGCATCCGCTCGGCGCGTCCGGCGGCCGCGTGATCATCCAGCTCGCCCGCGAGATGCGGCGGCGCGGCAGCCGGTGGGGGCTCGCGGCGCTGTGCATCGGCGTCGGGCAGGGACTGGCCGTGGTATTGGAGGCACAGTGAGCGACCACCCGAACACCGGGAACGGGCCGGCCGTCGCCGGCTACCGCCCGGATCCACCGGAAACCCATCCGCCACTGGACTTTCCGGGCTACAAGTCGACGGCGCTGCGCCATCCGAAGCAGCCGTTGCTGTTGCTGCCGCAGACCCTCACCGAGATCACCGGGCCGGTACTGGGCGGCGATCTGGTGCGCCCGGACGATCACGATCTGACCTTCCGGCATCGCGATGATCCGATCGGGCAGAAGATCATCGTGTTCGGCCGGTTGCTCGACAGCGACGGCCGGCCGATCCCGGATTCGCTGATCGAGATCTGGCAGGCCAACGCGGCGGGCCGGTATCGGCACATCGGTGACCGCTGGGACGCGCCGCTGGATCCGAACTTCGACGGGGTCGGGCGCACGATCACCGACAAACAGGGCCGGTACGAATTCGTCACGATCCAGCCCGGCGCCTACCCGTGGGGTAATCACCACAACGCCTGGCGACCGGCACACATCCACTTCTCGGTGTTCGGCCGGGCGTTCCCGCAGCGGCTGGTCACCCAGATGTACTTCCCCGGCGATCCGCTGTTCTTCCAGGACCCGATCTTCAATTCGGTGCCCGAAGCCGCACGGCCCCGGCTGATCTCGCGGTTCAGCCTGGAGCGCACGAAGCCGAACTGGGCCCTGGCCTACGAATTCGACATCGTGCTGCGTGGCCGCGACGCCACCCCGTTCGAGGAGCCGCACCATGACTGAGCAGCTGCCGACGACGCCGTCGCAGACCGTCGGCCCGTACCTGCACATCGGCCTGGACTGGGACCGCTACGGCCGTTTCGTGGTGCCGGAGGGGACCGCGGGCTCGTTCCGGATCCACGGCGAGGTGTTCGACGGTGCGGGACAACGGATTCCGGACGCGCTGATCGAGACATGGCAGGCCGATCCGGACGGCCGGTTCGATCATCCCGACGATCCGCGCGGTCGGGTGCCCGGATTCCGGGGATTCGGGCGCAGCGACACCCGGCTCGGTGAATACTCCCTCCACACGGTGCATCCGGGTGTGGTGCCGGGACCACGGGGCGCGCAGGCGCCGCATCTCGATGTCTCGGTGTTCGCCCGGGGTATGCTGCACCGGGTGGTGACCCGCCTGTACTTCCCCGAGAACGAGGCCGCCAACGCGGCCGACCCGGTGCTGAGTTCGGTTCCGGTGCACCGGCGTTCGACCCTGATCGCGACGGCCGAGCCCGGCGGCTACCGCTTCGACGTGCACCTGCAGGGCGACGGCGAGACGGTCTTCTTCGATGTCTGATCCGGCGGCGCGGGGCCTGTTCGACGGCGTCCTCGCCGCCGGACCGGTCGCTGCCGCGGTCGATGACCGGGCCTGGGTGCAGGCCATGCTCGACTTCGAGAGCGCCCTCGCGCACGCCGAGGCGGACGCCGAGCTGATCCCCGCCGCGGCCGCCGCGGAGATCGGGAACCACTGCCGCGCAGAGCTGTACGACATCGGCGAGCTCGGCGCGAGAGCCACCGGCATCGGCAATCCGGCCGGGCCGCTGGTGCGCGCGCTCACCGAGCGGGTCGGCGGTGCGGCCGCCGGCTACGTCCATCTCGGCGCGACCAGTCAGGACGTGATGGACACCGCCGCGATGCTGGTGACCGACCGCGCGCTGGCCGTACTCGACGAGGACCTGCGGGCCGTGGCCGCGCGCCTGGCCGAACTGGCCGAAACCCACACCGCCACCGTGCTGGCCGGTCGCAGCCTGCTGCAACAGGCGACGCCGGTCACCTTCGGATTCACCGCGGCCGGCTGGCTCGGCGGCATCCTGGCCGGCCGGGACCGCCTGACCGCGGTCCGCGCCGAGCGGCTCGCGGTGCAGTTCGGCGGCGCGGTCGGCACGCTCGCGGCCCTGGGCGACCACGGGATCGAGGTGTCGGCCCGGCTCGCGCGGCGGCTCGGGCTCGCCGTGCCGCTGCTGCCGTGGCACACCGAGCGCAGCCGGATCGCCGAGGTCGCCGCCGCGCTGGGGCAGACCTGCGGGGCGGTCGCGAAGATCGCCCGCGATATCGCGCTGCTCGCGCAGACCGAGGTCGCGGAGGTGTTCGAACAGGGCCCGGCCGGGACCGGCGGCTCGTCGACCATGCCGCACAAACGCAATCCGGTCGCGGCGGTACTGGCCGCCGCGGCCGCCGGGCAGGCGCCGGGCCTGGTCGCCGATCTGCTGGCCGCGGCCGTCCACGAACATCAGCGCGCCGCCGGGTCCTGGCACGCCGAATGGCGGCCGTATCGGGAACTGTTGCGTACCACCGGTTCCGCCGTGCACTGGCTGCGGGTGAGCCTCGACCGGCTGCGGGTGGACGCGGATCGCATGCGCGCCAACCTCGATCGCACCGGCGGTCTGCTGCTGGCGGAGAATGTCGCCGTCGAGGTGCTCGCGGCCTCCGGGGGTGAGGTGGGCCGGCAGGCCGCCGGGGACGCCGTGGCCGCGTGCTGCCGCGAATCCCTTTCCGGCGCGGGCGATCCGGCGGACCTGCTGGCCGCCGACGCGACGATCGGAAAGTATCTGAGCCGCGGCCGGATCGGCGAACTGCTCGATCCCGCTGGCTATCTCGGTTCGGCCGAGGCGTTCGTGACGCGAACGGTGCGGCACTGGAACGAGATTCGCGACGTGCCGGAGTCCGGAGAGGACGTGGTCCGATGAACGCCGTTGCCGTGCACCATGTGGTGGCGGGCCCGGCCGGTGGTACGCCCGTGGTGCTGTCCGGATCGCTGGGCAGCGATCTGCGCATGTGGGAACCGCAGGTGCGGGCATTGACGGCCGCGGGATACCGGGTCGTGCGCTACGACCATCGGGGACACGGGGATTCGCCGGTGCCGAGCGGGCCGTACACCCTGGGCGATCTCGGCGCCGACGTGGTCGCCCTGCTCGACCGGCTGGACGTGCCGGCCGCGCACGTGGTCGGCCTGTCGATGGGTGGCATGGTCGGCATGTGGCTGGGGGAGTATGCGCCGCAACGGATCCGGACGCTGACCCTGTGCTGCACCTCCGCCGCGCTGGGACCGCCGGAGAGCTGGGCCGCGCGGGCGGCGACCGTGCGCGCCGAGGGGATGCGCTCGATCGCCGAGGCCGTCGTGCAGCGCTGGTTCACCCCGGCCTGGCGGGCCGCCCACCCGGACCGCATCCGCTGGTTCGAGGATATGGTCGCGGCGACCCCGGCCGAGGGATATGCCTCCTGCTGCACCGCGATCGAGCGGATGGACATCGCCGGCGGCCTGCCGGACATCACCGCCCCCACCCTGGTGATCTCGGGTGCGGAGGATCCGGCGACACCGCCGGAGCACGGCCGGCGCATCGCCGCGGGCATCGCGCGGGCCCGGTTCGAGATCGTCTCGCCCGGAGCACATCTGGCCACCGCCGAATCGGCGGACGCGGTCAGCGACCTGATTCTCGGCCACCTGAAGGAGAATTCGTGAGCAGCAGCGCCGACGAGGGTATGCGGGTGCGCCGTGAGGTGCTCGGCCACGCCCACGTGGATCGGGCCGTGGCCCGGACCACCGAGTTCACCCGGCCGTTCCAGGAATACATCACCGAATCGGTCTGGGGTTCGATCTGGACCCGGGAGGGCCTGGATCGCCGCACCCGCAGTTGCGTTACCCTGGCGGTGCTCACCGCCCTCGGGCGGCACGAAGAGATCGGGATGCACGTGCGTGCGGCCGTCCACAACGGACTGACCGCCGCGGAGATCGCCGAGGTGCTGCTGCACACGGGGGCCTACGCGGGTGTGCCGGCGGCGAACGCCGCGTTCGCCATCGGCCAGCAGGTACTGGCCGAGCTGGGCGACGAGGCCGCGCGCATACGCCCGGCCGAGGAGGATGAGGATGACCAGCACCGAGCCGGACAACACGAATGACGACGGCGGCCGCGGCGCGCACTATGTGCAGTCGCTGGAGCGCGGCCTCGCGGTCATCCGTGCCTTCGACGCGGAACACCCCGATCTGACCCTCTCGGATGTGGCGCGCCTGACCGGCCTGACCCGGGCCGCCGCGCGCCGATTCCTGTTGACGCTCACCGATCTCGGATACGTCCGCACCGACGGGAAGCGGTTCTCGCTGACCGCGAAGGTGCTGGAACTCGGCTATGCGTACCTGTCCAGCATGACGTTGCCGGAAGTGGCCCAGCCACATCTGGAGCGCTTGTCCGCCGCGGTCCACGAATCGAGTTCGGTCTCGGTACTCGACGGCTCCGACGTGGTGTACGTGGCTCGGGTCGCGGTGTCGCGCATCATGACCGTCAGCATCAACATCGGCACCCGGTTCCCGGCGCACGCCACCTCGATGGGCCATATCCTGCTCGCGGGCCTCACCCCCGAGGAACTGGACGGCTATCTGGCGGTGACCCCGCTGGCCGGCCTGACCTCCAACACCGTCACCGAACCGGCGCAGCTGCGCGCGGAACTGGAAAAGGTTCGGGTGCAGGGCTATTCGCTGGTCGATCAGGAGCTGGAGGCCGGCCTGCGCTCGGTGGCCGCCCCGGTCCGCGACAATGCCGGTGCGGTGATCGCCGCGATCAACATCTCCACCCACGCCTCCCGGCGCGGTGTCGAGGAGATCCGCGGCGACCTGGTCCCGCACCTGCGGGCGGCCGCCCGCGGCATCGAACAGGACCTGGCCGCCACGCGTCGCGTCACCCGGCTCGGCTGAGCGGCCCGATCAGCTGACCTGGGTCCCCGACCAGCCGAAACTGAAGGAGTGCCCCTTCGAGGTGCAGCTGATCGCGCCCCGGCCGCCGCCGTTGCAGCTGGCCCCCGCATAGGAGATCGTGCTGTCGTATCCGTTGGCGTCCGAGGGCAGCGACGGACTGCCCGGCCGGCCGTGCCGGACCCATTCCGGATGCGCGGGCAGGAACGGGATGTCGATCGCCAGGTCGGTGACGGGAAGGATGTCGTACCAGCGTGCGACCCCCGCGGGCATATCGCATCCCACGCTGCCGTCGGCGTGGATGGCGCAGTCGGCGCTGCCCGCACTGAAGTAGGCCGTATCGCCCACCAGGTACGGCCCCGGGTCGACCTGGAGATCCGTCGCCCGCAGCGGCGACGCGCCCGCGACCGCACCGCCGGCGACCGCCAGTCCGGTCGCCGCGACCGCCGCACCCAGAATGCCTCGTACTCGCATGAACTCTCCTGTTCCGCACCGCCCCTGGGGACGGCAAATCTGAAACATCTTCTGTCGCTATCACTTTCGCCACCCGCAAGCACGGGATGTTCGGAGGTTACCCGAAAGCGGGCAATACATAGGACGTCCGGTGACTCGTGGCCGGTCTCCGCTGGTGCCCGTGCCGAATTCCCGCATGCGGGTGGACCACCGAGTGGCCCCCGGCCGGAAATCGAAGTGGCCCAGCGTCGTGCGCGCCGCCGCACGGCGGTCACCGGCACGACCGCGCTGATCAGCGCCATGGCGACGGGCCATCGGGGCATCCACCCGACCGTGGTGCCCGGATGTGCCGGATCCGAAACCGGAGGCAGTCGTATCGGGCGTTCCGGCCGAGGTCCGATCCGTCCGGACCGCGCGACCCTAGACTTCTCGGCGTGGTCCGAGTCCTGTTCTTCGTCCCGCTGGTCTGCTGGATCCTCGCGACGGGGTCGCGGCGGTCCCGGCCGCGCACCGGGCTGATCCTGGCGGCGATCGTCGCGGTCGAACTCGTGGTGACCTTGCTGCCCTGGCCGCTGCGGTACTGCCGGGACAGTGTCGAGGTGCTGCTGATCCTCGCCGGAATCGGCGTCCTGGCAGCGGGTCTCGCGGTCGATCGGGGATCGGGCGTGCGCGGCCGGGCGGGTGAGATCTTCACGGTGTTGTGTTGTGCCGGCAGTCTGCTCGGTGTGCTGTGGGTCGCGGCGATCGACTCCGGAATCGTCGACGGGCCCGGTGGTCAGGGTGGCGCCCGGCCGCCGGTGCCGAATGCGGACGGGTTGCTGCCGCTTCCGGCGGGCCTCGGGGTCCGGTCGGATTCGACCGTGTGCGCCGGCAGTATGTGGGGTCCGTTCTGTACGCGGACGTTCTCCGTGGACAGTACCGACGGCACGCCGGACGCCGAGGTCGCCGACCGGGTGCTCCGCCACCTCCATGATGCGCACGGCCTCGACCTGCCGCAGATCGCCGGTGGGCTGGAGGGCCGGCAGTGGGGGCGGTGCCGGACCGTCGGCTGGTGGCTCGACCGGGGGACCGAGACGGTCCTGGTCTTCAGCGCCACCCCGGGCCCGCCGCCGGAGGGGGCGACCGCCGTCGCCTACCGCGGCGCCGGCGCTCCCCGAAATGCCACCACCACAGTCGAATTCAGCCGGCACCACGAGGGATGCGGATGAGGCGGCGCCGGCACGATCGGGCCGCCGATCGGATAGGTTGAGCGTATTGTCCGGAACGAGGGGAGTCTGCGCCGATATGGCGACCATCCGCCACGAAGTTCTGATCGATGCGTCGCCACGGCACATCTGGGATGTGATCCGCGATGTCGGCGCCGTGCATCGGCGGCTGCTGCCGGGCCGCGTGGTCGGCACCCGGATCGAGGGCGTCGAACGGTTCCTGACGTTTCCGGACGGGCATGTGGTCCGGGAACTGATCGTCGCCGTCGACGACGAGGCGCGGCGCCTGGCCTATACCGTCGTGGACGGTGCGCGACCGGCGCTGGACCATCACCACGCCAGCTTCGAGGTGCAGGAGGCGGGGGAGCGAGGACGACTGGTCTGGACGACCGACATCCTGCCCGACAGCGCCGCTCCTGCGGTGCGGCGGCGCACCGGATTCGGGATCATCGATATGAAGCAGGCGATCGAGACCGCGGCGCCGGACCGTGTGTTCCAGTTTCGGACGCAACGGCTTTCGGATCACGACTGAATCCGCCGGCCGGTCACCCCGCCGGGGTGTAGTGGCGGGCGTCCGTGACGTACTCGGCTCGTCCGTAGGTGATCAGGCGGCGTTCGACCAGCGCGGTGGTGTAACGGTCGACGGCCCAGCGCAATCCGGGAATCCGATCCGCACCGTGGACGGCCAGTAGCCGTCCGATGAGGAACGGCGCCGTCGCGGCGATCCGGGCGATGTCGCCGGGCCCGATGGTGACGCCCATGGCGCGGGCCGAGTCCCGGTTCCCGTTACAGAAGGCGAGGATGAAACCGGCTCTGCTGTAACTCTTCTCGACCGCGTCGGCGATCCGGTCGAAGGGGGTGCGGCCGGGACGGAGGTAGGCGTCCATGGTGGATCGGATCAGTTCGCCGCAGGTGGCGTCGTCGAATCCGTCGCGCAGCAACGCGGCTCGTGCGTGGAAGACGTGGATGATGCCTGCCGCGGTGGTGGGCAGCAACTCCTCGGGCAGGCCGAGCAGGAAGCACCGGTAGCGGCCGAATTCGACGAGAGCCCGTTCCTCGTCGGTGAATTCGGTGCGGCCCTGCCGGCGCGCGCGGACGGCGAGCAGGTAGAGGTTGATCATCCCGGCGGGCATCTGGTCGACCTGCGGGACCGGCATCCCGTAGATGTCGGGGTCCCAGCGGCCGGAGCGGCGCAAAGCGTTGTAGCGCACCATCGAATGCATCAGGCGGACCATGGCCGCGGCCTCGAAACCGGGGCCGTGGCGGTCCAGTGCACCGGGCAGCGTGGTGACGGCGAAGAAGCTCGCGGTCTCGTTGACCCGGCGGGCCGCGCGCCTTCCGGACAACGCTCCGGTCAGCGCCATCGGCAGTGCCGCATAGGTATTGGTGAACGTGGCAATGAACGCGCCGCGAGTCACGAAGGGCGCCAGCAGCGCCGCGTCGATGCGCGCCTGCCGCGCGCCCTCTCGGACCAGCTCGGCGTCGACCCAGTCCGGTGTGGCCGCCATGGCCTCGATGAACGACACCAGCTCCGGCGGTGCGCCGAGCACGGCGTCGACCCCTTCGCGACACGCCAGCCGCACCATGGCGATCAGCTCGGTCACCCCGTGGCCGGCGGTCAGCGCCGCGAGCGGATCGGCGACGGTGTCGCCGAGCATCGTCGCGGTGGAGATCAGCTCGATGGTCCGCTCGTCGGCGAGGATCGGTTCCCGGTCCGCGACCCAGCGCGGCAACGCCGACGGCACACCCGGCTGCGTTGCCAGCCGATACGGCTGTTTGTCGAAATCCATGTCTCCGTAGAGATCCGGCTGCAGTTCGCGCTGACTGCGAACACGTCGAGCGAGCGTGGGGTAGTGCGTGGTCACCGCATCCTCCAACTAACAAGGTGTTAGTAAGATACTCACGCAGTGTTAGTTATGCTGTCAAGCATGACCTCGCAGCACCGACGCCGGATGACCGCCGAGGCGCGCCGCGAGCAGATTCTGGATGTGGCCCACACGATCATCGCCGCGGCGGGCTTCCACGCCGCGACCCCGCATCGCATCGCGGACGCGGCGGGTGTGAATCGCTCGTTGCTGTATCAGCAGTTCGGTGACCTCCCCGGCCTGTTCGTCGCGCTGATCGACCGCGAGGCCGCCAGGGCGGCAGCACAATTCACCGCCGCGATCGCGGCGGACGACGACTCCGGCGACGACCCGCTGCTGCACGCCTTCGACGGCGTGGTGAGCGCCGTCGACGCCCACCCCGAAACCTGGCGCCTGTTCCTGTTCCCGCCCGAGGGCGCACCGCCCGAACTGTATGAACGCCTGGCCATCTCGCAGGCCGTGGTCTGCGAATACTTCGTCGGCCAGCTCCTGCGGATCAACCCGGATCTGGAGGACCCGGAGTACACCGCCCGCGTATTGCAGGCCTCCGGCCGGGAACTGCTGCAATTGCGTCTCAGCGACCCGGAGTCGGCCACCCGAGAACGCCTGCGCGCCCTGGTCCGCCGCCTCAACTCCGAACTGCTGCACCGAATTCGGTAGCACTCACCATCGCCGCGGCGTCCAGCCGCCGGGATCGTGCAGGATGCCCGCCCGCAACCGCGACCCGAAATTGCCGATGGCATGGCGGAACAGCTTCTCGTCACCGACGAGTATCGCCGCGGCAGCCAATTGCAGAGTGAACCCGGCACGATGGCGCAGGGCCCGATCCAGCAGGGCGGGGTCCCCGCTGAGCGCGCCGACCGCGGCGGCGCCGTAGAAGCTGATCAGTGACGCGTAGTCGATGGCCGGATCGCCGACACAGCTGTGGTCGAAATCGATGAGCGAGCGGATCTTCGAACCGTGCCAGAGGATGTTGTGCGGCCCGAAATCCCCGTGCACGAAACAGGCCGGCACCGCCGCCTCCGCGGTGAGGATGTCCGCGACCACCCGGTGCGCGGCGGTGACGCCTTCGGCCGGTAACTCCGGAATCACGGAGTCGGTGACGATATCCGGCCACCGCGCACCGCCACACCAACTCCGCGGCGCGGGCATCGGCCCCACGGCCGTGCCGTGCAGGTCACGCAGCAGCGCACCCAGCTCGTCCGCGACGGTGTCCCAATCCGGTTGCGGCCCTTCGGCTCCGGGTGCGACGGTGACCAGCATCGCCGAACGGTCCCGGCGGTCGACCACCTCCGACAGCGGGCGGGGGTGTTCGACGGGCAGATTCGCCGCGGTGACGGCGGTGAGCGCGGCGTGCTCGCGGGCGAGGCGCTGCGGCTGGGAACCGTGCCGCGACACTCGCGCGACCGCGGAGCCGGTCACCGCGACATCGTGGAAACAGCCCTGCCGGACGGTGGCCCGCTCCCAGTCGTGGTCGGGCCAGACGTCCAGGAGCCAGGTGATCAATTCGCCACGCATCGACAGCCTTTCGACCGATGCCCGCATGCCCGTGGTGACCGAGCGCGAGTACCTCACGGGTAAGTATCGCCGCGGAGCGCCGGCCGGTGCTGGCCCCGGCGCCGCGGAGATGCTTCGATGATCAGATGTCGACGGAGTTCGAGCCCTACCGGGGTGAGCTGGCGGCGTACTGCTACCGGATGCTGGGCTCGGTCCACGAGGCCGAGGATGTGGTGCAGGAGACGATGCTGCGTGCGTGGCGGGCGCGGGATCGGTACGACAGCACCCGGGCCTCGATGCGGACGTGGCTGTACCGGATCGCCACCAACGCCTGCCTGACCGCACTCGAGGGACGCGGGCGGCGGGCGCTGCCGTCCGGCCTCGGCCAGGCCTCCGACAACACCGCCGCGGAACTGCTTCCGGCGCTCGACATTCCGTGGTTGCAGCCGTATCCGGACGCCCGATTCGAGATCGCGGCCGACCTGCGCCTGGCCCTGGTGGCGGCGATGCAGGTGCTGCCGCCGCGGCAGCGGGCCGTGCTGATCCTGCGCGAGGTACTGGAATTCAGCGCCGCGGAGGTCGCCCGGCAACTGGAGACCACGGTCCCGGCGGTGAACAGCGCTCTGCAACGGGCGCGGGCGGCGCTGACCGACGTGCCCGGCCCGGACCGGATCAGCGAACCCGAGGATCCCGAGGTACGCGCGGTGATCACGCGCTACGCGCGGGCTTTCGAGGCGGCGGACGTGCCCGCGCTGGTCCGGCTGGTGACCACCGACGCGATCATGGAGATGCCGCCCGTGCCGCTGTGGTACCGGGGCAGCGACGATTACGGCCGGTTCATGGAGCGGGTGTACGCGATGCGCGGAACGGATTGGCGCGCACGGCCGCTCACCGCCAACGGTCAGCCGGCGCTGGCCGCCTACGCGGGGGTGCCGGAGGGCGGCTACGAATTCCACTCGCTGCAGGTCTTCACCGTCACCGGCGGCCGCGTCGCGGTCAACGTGGTGTTCACCGACACCGCGCTGGCGAAACTGTTCGGCATCCCGGAGCACCTCCCCGCGTGAACCGGCGGCGCCGCAATCTCTTTCGCGGCCGCCGCCCGGCTCACCTCTTCGTGGCGGTGAAGACGAGAACGGCGCCGACCATCGCCGCCACGCCGCCGCCCAATTCGAGGATCGTCTTGTCCCGGTGTGCATCCCCGTCCCGGCGTGGCGCCACCGCGGCATCGGTGGCGCCGGGGTCGCGCGGTTCGGCCGCCTGCGGGTGGCAGATGTCGGCGGTCCGCGTCGGCCGAGGTTGGCAGTCGGGGCCGCCGATATCGGCACCCGGCAACCACAGGCCCCACAGGAAAGCGATGGTGCCCGCGAGCGCCAGCAGGCCACCCAGGGCATGATCCCTCTCGACGGTCTCGTTCTCCACCATCGGCCGAATTCCTCCCCTGGCGACGCGATTCCGGGCGCACCGATCGGCGCGGCCTATATGCCGACGATGTCACGCCGCCACGGAACTGTCCCCTGAATTTCGTGAAGTTCGGGCAATCGCACCTGCTCAGGCGCGAATCCGGTTGTTCCGGACCGGAAACCGACCGCGCGGGTCGGCGATGCCCGGATCGGGTACGGTGAGATATGGATTCCCGTTCGGGCCGTGCGGAATCGGAGCGGTCCGGGCTGCGGCCGACCAGGTGGCGCCGTCCGTTCGCGATCGTGTTCGGGATCGTCACGGCGCTGGTGGTGGCGGCCCTGGTGCCGGCGTGGTGGTGCGGCCGCGACGCCGACGGCTGGTACCGCGGCGAGGCCACCCGGGTGCACGGTCTCGCCGAGGAATTGGCGGCCTTCGAGGACGAGGACGACCACCTCCGCGCCACCGGATCGCCGGGCGCACTCGACGGGATGTGGGGCCTGCTGACCCATCAGATGGCGGCCCTGGGTCTGGCGCAGGTGTGCCTGTCTCATCCCGAATGGCGGAATCGGTACGCCCCCATTGCGACTCGCGCGGCGGCCAAGAGCCTCTCACCCGCCCTGCGCACCCTGTTCACCGATACCTGGCACGGCGAGGACGGCGAAACCGGCCTCGACGGTCCGCACGGCCACGCCTATCTCGCGTATCCCGCTCTGGCACTGGGGATGGCGCGCATGGTCGATCCGGCATTCCCGCCCGACCTCGCGCGGCGGCAGGACGCGCTGGTCGCCGCCTACGAACGACGCCTGCTCGCTTCACCGACCGCCCTGCTCGACACCTTCCCCGGCGAGGCCTACCCCACAGACGTGGCCGCGGTCGCCGCCGCGATCGCGGTGCACGGCCGCGAGACCGGCACCGATCACGCTGTGGTGCTGGCACATTGGGCACAGCAGGTGCGCGCGGTCCAGATCGATCCCCGCACCGGACTGATCGTGCAGCGCATGGGCACCGACGGACGGATGCACGACGCCCCCCGCGCGTCCGGAACCGGACTGGCCGCGTATTTCGCCGGTTTCGCCGACCGCGCCCTCGCCGGGGACCTCGCGGCCGCGCTGTTCCGTCAGGAGCGAACCGTCCTCGGCTTCAGCGCGATCCACGAGTACGGCAGCGGATACCGCGGCGCCGGTGATATCGACAGCGGTCCCGTGATCCTCGGAATATCGGTATCGGCAACGGGTTTCGCGCTGGCCCTGGCCAGATCGCTGGGTCGCCGCGATGTGTTCACCCGCCTGTTCCGCACCACGGATCTGGTGGGTGTGCCGCTGCGCAGCGGTTCCCGGCTGCGTTTCGCGACCGGCGGGGCGATCGGCAACGCATTGCTGCTCGCCTTCCTCACCTCCGGGCCGGAGGTGGCATGACCGGACGTACCGGCCTCGCGCGGCTCCGCCCGCTGGTCCTGTTCCTGCTGTTGGTCCTGCTGTACGCAGCCCTGCATGTGCTGCTGACGATGTTGTCGGGACGGCACGGTCTCGGATCACCCGGCGGGCTCGGCCTGCCCTATCCGGCCGTCGCCGCCGCCTTGGTGATTCTGCGCGTGGTCCTGCTGGCGGTCGTCCCGGCCGTCCTCACCTACCGCATCGTGTCGTTCCTGATCACCCGGCTGCTGCGCCGCACCGAATCTGCTGCGCTGCTGCGTCGTGCCGAATCTGCTGTGCTGGTCCGCGGTGCCGAATCTGCTGCGCCGGTGCGCGGTGCCGAACCGCCTGCGACGGTGGGGGATACGGGCACAACCACTCCCGTGGAGAGTTCCGGCACGGCTACGCGCCATTGAAGATCCGTGGGGGAGGATCCGCGGCCAGCCGACATCGGCAACAGGCCACTCAGTGGACGTCCTGCCGCTGCTCCCCGGTTCCACCGAGCCGCTTCACGAGAAAGCCGATGATCTCGTCGCGGGCCGCGACGGTCGGCTCGCCCGCCGCATCGATCAGATGCGCGGTGACCACACTGTGCGGGCAGCCGACGATCTCCGAGAAGAACGGGGGCGGAGCGGGATTCGCGGCATCAGCAGGCAGAACCCGTGACTCGAAACGCGGGCCCAGCGCCGCGGCATAAGCGGCGAAACGCTGTGCGGTACAGAAGCGGTCGCCTTCGAATCGGTAAGCCCGCACCACGAGATCCTCGCGATCGAGCCGCTCCCGCACCGCCGCCAGCTCACCGGGGGAGATCTCCAGCCCGTCCGGCCGGTCCAGTGGCAGCGACGGCTGGCACAGTACCGGCGCCAGCATCGCGGGCTCGAGCATCATGGTGAGCGCGAAATTGCCGGTGAAGCACATCCCCAGTGCCCCGACACCGTGGCCACCGCATTCGCCGTGCGCGAAGGCCGCCAGAGCACGCAGCCACACCGCAACCGGGCTGGACCTGCCCGCGCCGAAGGCGCGGAATTCCGCACTGACACAGGCGCGCCGGAAAACCTCCCTACCCGCTTCGGCCTCCGGATAGGCCCCGTCGCGGCCGAACAGCGAGGGCAGATAGACCGTGAGCCCGGCAGCACGCACCCAGCGGGCGAAACGCGCGACATCCGGACTGATGCCGGGCATTTCCGCCATCACGACGACCGCCGGTCCGGAGCCGCCGACATACACCGTCCGGGTGACTCCGTCGAGCGTGATCGACCGGGCTGTGAAATCGGCGAGGTCGTCATCGCGGGAGTCCTGAGGGGGAGTCTGCTGCACATACGAACCCTCCCGCAGCAGGTCAGCGCATCGCCAGTGGCGTGATCGACACTATTCGGTCTAATCTCGCCACATGATCACCCACCTCGCACTGGACGGTGTGCTGGAGGGCGCACTCGGCCTGGGAATCGACATCGTCGACACGGCCGCCGCCATCGCCGCACGACCGATCCCGTCGGCATCCGGCCCCCGGCGGAAAAGACCTGCCGCAGATGGTGAACCGCGAAACCCGCTGCGGCAGCGCGTCGTATCCCTCGACGGCGCACCGGTCCGATCCGGCGGCGGGCGACTCGTCAATGTCGACACCGAAACACCGTTCGGCTCGGTCGATTTCGGAACCGGCGACATCCTGGTGATACCGGGCCCGTCCGCCACCGACGAGAAGCTCGTGGACGAACTGCTGGCCCGGCCCGAGACGATGCGGGCAGTCGAAACCATCCGGCGGGCAGCCGATTCCGGTGCCACGGTCGCCGCCTCCTGCTCGGCCACGTTCGTACTCGCCGCCACCGGACTCCTGTCGGGCCGCGCCGCCACCACGAACTGGTGGCTGGCGCCCCTGTTCGCCCGCCGCTTCCCCGACGTCACCGTGCACGTCGACCGCATGGTCGTCGACAGCGGCGAAGTGCTCACCGCCGGTGCGGCTTTCGCCCACACCGACCTGCTGCTGACCCTGGTCGCCCGCCTCGGCGGCGCCGCCCTCGCCGAGCAGGTGGCCCGCTATCTGGTGCTCGACGCACGCATGTCGCAGTCGCGGTACATGGTGCTCGAGCATCTGCGGGGCACCGACCCGGTGGTGCGCGCGGTCCGGCAACACGTGCACGCCAACCTGGACCGGCAACTGTCCCTCGGCGAATTGGCCGGAGCCGCAGCGGTTTCCCCGCGCACCCTGGCCCGCCGTATCCGCGATGAACTCGGGGTCTCACCCACCGAGTACGTACATCGCCTGCGCGTCGGCCACGCCGCGACCCTGCTCGCCACGACCCGTGACCCCGTCGACGTGATCGCCGGCGCCGTGGGTTACGCCGATCCGGCCGCCTTCCGCCGCATCTACCGCCGGCACACCGGTGAGACTCCGACCGCCACCCGCACCCGCGCAGCTTGATCGCCGACAGAACCCGTTCACGACAGCGGGAATGCCTCCCGCGGCATCGCCCCAACACTCCGGCAGGTCACGCAGCCGGTAGCCACGAGGTTACCGAGGCGAAAGCCGGGGAACCCAGCAGACATGAATCCGGATTTGAAGCCCAACCCGATCGAGGTGCAAGCATTCGAAGCCCACGCAACCGACGCCGACCTCGATGATCTGCGCGCGAGATTGGCCGCGGCGCGGCTACCGGAGGCCGAGACGGTCCATCGCGCCGCACCCGGCCCGCGCCGCTGGGACCAGGGCGTTCCGCTCGCCGACCTCACCGACGTCGTGAACTACTGGCGCACCGAGTACAACTGGCGGTCGTTCGAAGACCGCCTCGACCGGATCGGCCAATTCCGCACGACCATCGACGATCTGGGGATCCACTTCCTGCACCGCCGATCCGCGCGGGCCGACGCCACCCCTCTGATCATGACGCACGGCTGGCCGGGAAGTATCGCCGAATTCGTCGATGTGGTGGCCGATCTGGCGAATCCGAAAGCAGCAGACGCGCCCGCCTTCCACGTCGTGGCGCCGTCGCTACCGGGCTTCGGCTACAGCGACAAACCGGCCGCCACCGGATGGGGAACCGAAAAGATCGCTGCCGCATGGGTGGAACTGATGGGAAGGCTCGGCTACGACAGGTTCGTGGCCCACGGCGGCGACTGGGGAGGCAACATCACCACCGTCCTCGGCGGCCGATTCCCGGAACACGTTCTAGGCATCCACACCACATTCGCGGAGGCACCTCCCGGGCTGACAACGGACGGCCTGACAGCGGTCGAGCGCAGCTGGACCGAGGAAACCCGCCATTTCTGGCGCCACCGCGCGGCATACGCGAAGCAGCAAGCGACCCGCCCGCAGACCATCGGCTATTCACTGGTCGACTCACCCGTAGGACTGCTGGCCTGGATCCTCGACAAATTCGCCGAATGGAGCGACACCGAGGACAGTCCCTTCGAAACCATTTCCAGAGACCGCATTCTCGACGACGTCACCCTCTATTGGCTGACCCGTACCGGCGCCTCGGCGGCCCGCATCTACTACGAGAGCCACAACTCGCTGGACCCCGAACTACGGGTCGATATCCCGTCGGCCGTCACCATCTATCCCCGCGATATCGAGAAATATCCGCGCCCCTGGTCGGAGCAGCGCTACCGGCAGATCGTCCGATGGAATTCTCCCGAAACCGGCGGACATTTCCCGTCGCTCGAGGTTCCCGAATATTTCGTCGAGGACCTGCGAGAAGGTCTCGCGGCAGTGCTGGCCGCCACTCGCTGAAGCGGTCCCGGCGCGGTTATCGAGATGCTCCCGGAACCTCGAGCCCGACGAGTTTGCGCAGGAAACGATCGAGCTGTTCGGCAGCGGGCGGCCACGGCATATCGGGCTCGTTGATGCGTTGGGCGAGCATGCCATTGACAGCGGTACGCAGATCGATCGCGACCGTGAGCGCGTCGTCGGCAGGTGCGAGCCCCGCGTCCATACACCGCTGAACAGCGTCGACGGTGCGCGTGACCATCACCTCCTTGAACGGCATACCGAGCCGCCGATGCACCGAACTCTCGTGCAGCACCTTGTAGAGCCCCGGATGCTCCTGAGCCCAGGCGACCTGCGCCAGCATCCGCGCGCGCAGGCCGCGGCCGGGATCCGGCTCGGCGGCATCGGCCGCGTCGCCGACGCCCACCAGTTCCTCATGGCAGCGCTGCGCCACCGCGATCACCAGCGAATCCCGGTCGGGGAAATGCAGATACACCGAGGTGGCGGCGATCCCGACCGTGCGGGCCACCGCACGCAACGACAGCGACTCGTCGTCGGCCAATTCCTCGAGTATGCCCATCGCCGTCCCCACGATCTCCTCACGGAGCACCTCACCGCGCCCCCGGGCGTTCGGGCGGCGGCGCGCGGCCGGCATCTCGTCCATGACCCGCATTGTAACTGGACAGCCATTGCGCTACATTCATAGCGCTACAGCTGTAGCGCAACACATGTTCATAGAATCAGGAGTGGTCGCCATGACCGCAATCACCCCGCCCTCCGGCGCCGATGTCGCGACGCTGGACGCGATGTTCGCCCAGATGGCCGTCGCCACCGCCCGGCACGCCGACGAGCTGTCCGGCCTGACCGACCGCGAGAAGGTGCTGCTGCGCCTGACCGCCGACGTGTGCGCCCAGGCCCTGGGCCACCCCTTCGAACTCCACCTGCGCACCGGCCTGAAACAGGGCGTCACCACCGCGGACATCCGCGCCCTGCTGCGCCTGATCTCCTACGACAGCGGCTATCACACCGCCTCGGCCGCCTTCGACCGCCTGGCCGAACTGGAAACAACCCTGGGCCTCCCGCACCCGGACACCGGGGAACTACCCGCCGAACTACTGACCAGCGGCCCCGACGCCCCACCCACACCGCTCCCGGACCCGGTCCGCACCACCCTGGCCCAACTGGATCCACACTTCCTGGACTACTTCGACCTCCAGTCCCGAATGCGCACCCCCACCGGCCCGGGAACCCTCACCGTCCGCGAAAGAGCCTTCGCCACAATGAGTATCGACATCCACTACCAAACTCTCGGCGATACCTTCCGCATCCACACCCAACGGGCCCTCGGCGCCGGCGCAACCATCGACAACGTCCGAGACGTACTGCGCTTCAACGCCCAAATCGGCGCAACGCGAGTCTGGCAGGCCTGGAAGGCATTTCACGTCCACGCCGCCGAGGCAGGCTGGGACCTCGGCTGACGCTGCGCCACGCGGGTTTCCGCGGCCATCGCGCACACGGTGCGATCCCGCCCCGCGCCGGTGTGGCCGAATTCGCGGTGCCTGCGTCGTTTCGTGAGTAGCTTCTCGATCATGGAGAACGAGGGACCCAGCCGGACGGCGCTCACGACTGCCTACGCCCGCGCCTATCACCAGATCGCAGACCAGCCGAGGATTCTCACCGATCCACTGGCGGCGCGTCTGCTGGGTGTCACCGCGGAGGAGCTGTCCGAATTCGGCCGGCCCGAAGCGGATGGTCCCGACAGCGGTGGCGGCCTGGGACTCCTGCGGATGGGTGTCAGTGATCGGCCGCGCCGGCTGTTCTTCGCTGCTCGTGCCCGGTTCGCCGAGGATCGGGTGGCCGCAGCGGTCGCGGCCGGTGCACGGCAGGTCGTGATCCTCGGCGCGGGCCTGGACACCTTCGCCTACCGTAATCCGCATCCCGGCCTGCGGGTATTCGAGGTCGACCATCCCGCTACCCAGGCGTGGAAGATCGAGCGCCTGACCGCGTCCGGTATCGACCTGCCCGAGCGGCTGACGTTCGTGCCGGTCGACTTCGAAACCGACACATTGGCAACACAATTGGCGGACGCCGGGTTCAGCCGGGCCGATCCGGCGGTATTCGTGTGGCTCGGAGTCGTCTTCTATCTGACCCCGGATGCTGCCCGCTCCACGCTCGAATACATTGCCGGCCAATCCGAGCGGGTCGAGGTGATCTTCGACTACCTGGCAGACACCGACGAAGACCGCGCACAACTGCGGGACCGCGCGAATCGAGCGGCGGCTGTCGGCGAACCCTGGTTCAGCTACTTCGCTCCCGACGGCATCGCCGTACAGTTGCGCGCGCTCGGTTTCACCGGCATCGAAGACCACGCCGCTGCGGACCTCATCGCCGGATACCTCGACGGGTCAACGGAATTCGCGGGCGAACCACCTCGGTCGTTGCGGCCGGTCCGCATGCTGCGGGCGAGCCGCTGAGGATTTCCGTGAAAGCGTCGGCCTGGGATCAGTTCATCGCGGAGATGTAGGGGCGCAGGCCGAGGGTGATGTCGACACATGCCGCCAGGAGGATGTCACGCACGATCGGGTCGGGTTCGGTGTGCAGCATGAGGCGGGTGCCGAGCAGTGGTACCGGCAATGGTTCGCCGGCGTGGTCCCACCATATGTAGGTGTTCCACAGCTCGTCGGCGATGCTCCAACCGGCTGCCCGGCGGACCACGTCCAGGCGGCCGAGTTCCTGCTCGTTCGCGGTGCGCAGCAGTATCCGGAACAGGTCCGGTGTGCGGGCGTCGGCGGGGTCGGGCACGAAACTCAATAGTGTCGCCCCGTCCGGTCCGAGTGCGGTCGAGGTCTCGCCTCGCTCGATCTTCGCCACCGGAGAGCCGTCGCCGCGGGTGATCTCGGTGGGTTGCCGGGATTTGGATTCCACCCAGACGATGTCACCGTTGCCGTAGGTGAGCCGGTGCTTGCCGGTACCGCCGTTCTTGAAACCGAACAGGACCGCCGTCTTCGCGGCGAGGCCGTCGCCGGCGCCTTGGATGCCGGTGGCCAATGATTCACCGGGGCCGCCCGCGAAGACGATCCTCAGTGCGTTGGAGCTCTTGTGCGCGACCCGCCCTTCGATCAGGGCAGCGCCGTCTTGCGGAACGGGCACGACGCCAATCGTAGGACCGGCGGCGTGACGGCGCTGTCCGATCGGCCATACGGTATGGCCGACAAGGGATCTCCGGGCAGAGCGCCGGTCACTGCGGTATGCGGGGCAGGCCGGCCAGTTCCTGGTTGCGATACAGCTGCATGGGAGTACGGCGATCCATCGGCCCAGGTTATTCGCACAGTGCGCCGCGGATCGGCCGACGACTATCGGTGGTAGGCCGCACGGCGGGCCTGCTTCAGGAAGGTCGGCAGGCCGGGGTGCGGTCCGTTCTGCGCCCAGGCCAGGCACAGCACAGTGGCCGGGGCGTCCGGGACGGCGAGCGTGCGTAGCCGATCATCGAGCGGAAGGGGCAGATCCCCGGCCACGAGTATCACGGCATTCTGCAAGAGAACGCGATCGACGATCTCGTCCAGCGGCAGATCGGGGCAATCCTCGAGAAACCCGTCCGTGCAACGCAATTCGTCCAGAGTGACGGTGGCGTGGGTGGCGAGGGGATGCGCAGCCGCGGTCAACGCCAGGGTCGGCTGCTCATCGAGTTCCTCGACCGTGAGTTCGTCTGTATCTTCGGTCGTGCATGCCAACGCCACGTCCGCCACCTGTTCGCGCACAGCGGTGGTCGGCCGGCGGGTGAAGTGAATGCGAATCGCCAACGGCTCCCGAAGTTCCCCGCAGCCTCGGATGATCGCGTGCAGTCGGCCCGAGCCGGTCGCCGGTCGCGCAGCCACGACCAACGGCCGTGTGCGATCGGCGTATCGGGTGTGGTGGACCACGTTGTCCAGGGAATCGAGTATCGCCCGGCCTTCCCGCACGAAGACCGCACCGGCCTCCGTCAAACTGACGGATCGGCTTGTCCGGTAGAACAATTCGACACCCAACCGGCGCTCGAGCCGTCCGATCGCACGTGACAACGGTGGCTGGGCTATCCCGAGCCGGGCCGCTGCCTTGGTGAAATTGAGTTCGTCGGCCAGGGTCAACGCGTACTCGATTTCCCTCGTCTCCAGACGATCCATACCCTGAGGGTATCGCTGGATGCTCGGATGTGCATGGCCGCACCTGCCGTCTCCGGCTGAAGTGGTCCCTATGAGCAATAACGAACGCATCCCCGACGATCACCGCCTGGTCGCGGAGGTGATCGCACGCTACGTCCGCGCTGCCGACCACCGCGACCCCGTGACCATGGCCGCCGTGTTCTGGGACGACGCCGTTGTCGAGATCTACTATTCCGGTGCCGGGCAGCACGAATTGCTGGCCCGGTTGACCGGTGTGGAGACCATCGCCGCGGCGATCGCCACCGGGATGGCGCCGCATCCGGAACTGGGCTGGAGTCATCACACTTCGCTGAATCCGATCGTCACCGTCGACGGCGACGATGCCGTCTACGACTCCCAATTCCTCGTCTACAACGTGCTCGGCCGAGCCCGACCGAGTGCGGGCTGGCCTGCCGGATCCGTTGGCGCACAGGGCACGATCGTCCCCGTCGAGTCCGGGTATCTCGAGTCGACACTGCGGCGCCGAGCCGGTCGATGGCGGATCGCGAAACAGATCATCAAACACGATCTGCCCTATGCGTTTCCGGCGGCCTGACCGCGAGTGTCCGAGGCCACCTACAGTTCTCGGCCGTCGGCGGCCGCGATGAGCCGGCGGCCGAGGGCGCGGACGGCGTCGTTGAGGGCGTCGGGGTGTTCGATGACGAACGGGCGATCCACGCGGGAGAGGAGCAGGGGAATCCAGTCGAGTTGCTCGGCCCGGATTCGGACCCGGACCCAGGGGCGGGTGTCGTCCGGCGGCGAGTCGATCTCGTGCACGGTCGCGATCGTCGCGGGCAGCAGCGGGCGGACCTGGCCGAGCGTGCCCTGCACCCGGATCGATATGTCGTGTCGGTAGGGAGTGGTGGCAAGTGCGGCGAGCAGGGCGGCGGCCGGCTCGAAATCGGCAGGCACAGTGAATGTTCCGGACAATGTGGTCACCGCGGTGATGCGGTCCACCCGGAACTGGCGTAGTTCGCCGCTCTTGCTGTCCTGCCCGGTGAGGTACCACCGGCCGGCGTGATCGACGAGCCCGTAGGGGTGCACGGTCCGCTCACTGGACTGCCCGTGCCGGTCGGTGTAGCCGATCGCGACCGGCCGGTGCTCGCGGGTGGCCTCGGCGAGCCGGAGCAGGACGGCGCCCTCGACAGCGACCTCCGGGGGAGCGTCGGCGGTGAACTCGGCGGTGTCGATCAGTGCGTCCAGCCGGGCCGTCAGGCGGGCGGGCAGGACGCGGCGGAGTTTGGCCGTCGCGCTGTGGGCCGCGGGGGCGGCAGCTGCCGATCGGTCGGCGCCACGATTGGTGAGCAGCCCGAGCAATACCGCCACAGCCTCGTCGTCGGTCAGCATCAGCGGCGGCATCCGATACCCGGCGGCGAGCCGGTAGCCCCCGTAGCGGCCGCGCACCGATCGGACGGGAATGTCCAGGTCGGTGAGGTGGGTGACGTATCGCCGGACGGTGCGTTCGTCGACGCCGAGCCGTCCGGCGAGTTCACCGACGGTATGGGTACCGCCGGCCTGCAACAGCTCGAGCAGGGCCAGCACTCGGGCGGTGGGACGCGTCATCGGGAAATTCTCGCATCCATACCGGGCGGAAACTGTCCGGTATCGACTCTACGGTGGCATGTGGTGGCGGAACTCCCGCCGCATCCGACAGCAGGAGCACACCATGAAGCTCGTCTCGATCCGCCTGATCACCGATGACATCCAGCGGCTGGTCGGCTTCTATCAGAACGTGACCGGTGTCGAAGCAACGTGGGCTACACCGGATTTCGCCGAAATCGTCACACCGGCCGGCACACTCGCGATCGGCAGCGCCCGCACCGTGGCGCTTTTCGGGGCAGGCAGCGCACGCCCGGCCGACAACCACACCGCGATCATCGAATTCCTGGTCGCCGACGTCGATGCCGATTACCGGCGGTTGCGGGGCCAGGTCGAGGATTTCGTCAACGAGCCCACCACGATGCCGTGGGGGAACCGGTCGCTGCTGCTCCGCGACCCCGACGACAACCTCATCAACCTCTTCACCCCGGTCACCGCGCAGGCCGTCGCGAGATTCGGGGTGTGACACGGTAGCGACCGACACTCGTAACCCGTTGTCGTATCTGCCCGTATGAAGGCAACCACATCGGGCCGTGCGGTCGTCGTGCCGACTTACGCTGTCCGTCAACTGATCGCGGTGGCGGTGCTGCTGACCGGCGCCGCGATCGCAGTGACACTCGGCGTGCTCGGCACCCACTTCGGACCCGCCCCTCGGCCGCTGCCCACCTGGGGCTTCTCCGCGCCACAAACCTTCAAGGCATACCTGAGCAGCCTGGTGCTGATCCTGATCGTCGCCCAATTGTGCACGGCGGTATGGATTTACCGATTTCGTGCGGGCCGATGGGTTCATCGGTACCACCGCATCGCCGGTGCGCTGACCTTCACCGCCAGCCTGCCGGTGGGCTACTACTGCCTCTACAGCTTCGGTTTCCACCTCGACGCCGGAATCCCGATGCGCATCGTCGTGCACTCGATCGCCGGCACCGCCTTCTACGGCGCGTTCGCCGCCAAGATGCTGGCATTGCGGTTGCGCAACACACCTTCCTGGCTGGTACCGGTGCTGGGTGGACTCGTCTTCGGAACCTTCGTGCTCGCTTGGGCAGGGGCGTCACTGTGGTGGTTCCACACCGTCGGATTCGCCCGCTGAATCGGATCGGTCACACGTGCCACGGCCCGGTAGCCGCGCCGGTGTCCCCGTTCATGCGTGCGTTCCAGCAGACGAGTCGGAGCAACCCTGTACCCGGACAGAGGGATCCGCCGCCTGCTGGACGACCAGGATTCCGCGCTCGCTCAACTCGTGTGACGGACCGGAAGCGGCGTGATCCACGTCGGCGCTCGCTCAGGAGCATGAGCGGACGTCGTTCCGGCGCACAGGGATTCGCTCGACCAGCGGCATTCTGGAACGTTCGGGGCTTCGCGTTGGCGTGAAAGTGGTTGCTGGGCATGGTACATCGAGCTGTCGGCCGGTTCGTGGTGATGCTGTCCGAGCCGCCGTCGCGGATGGCGACGGTCATCGACATCGACGGCAACCCGATGAAGTTCTGGCGTTCTGATGGACCGTCCGAAGGAGTTGGCCCGAGCGCTGATCGGTGCTGCTCACCCTGCCCGGCCGGGCCGGTCGACTGAGTTCACGCGGCGGACGGCAGGGAGCCGACCCCGACGTCGGCGCACGTGTCATCCTGCTCGAGTGACCCGCCGGCGATGGCGATCGCACCGACGACCGCACCGTCGCGCCAGATCAGCCGAGCGGCACCGCCCGCCACAATCGGTGTTCGGGCCGCATCGATTATCTGCGCGAACACCGCAGGGTAAGCCTCCTGCAGGTGCATCAGGTCAGTGCTGTCGCGACGAAACAGCGCAACGCTGGAAGCTTTCGCTGGGGCGACACGAGCCGACATGGGAGATGCGCCGTCCATGCGATCGAGAACCTGGAGGTGCCCGCCGTCGTCGACGATGGCGATCGTGACTGCCGCGCCGAGTCCGAGGGCGTGTTCGCGGACCCGGTCGCTGACGGCCCGAGCTTCGTCCAGAGTGAGTGACATCGTTCCACCTTCGATAACTTGGTTCGACCAAGCTTGGTCGAACCAAGGATAACAGGGTTCATTGGTGGCACCAAGAGATTGGCTACACTGCGCGCATGGAGATGGGCGAAGCGCCGACCCGCCTGCGCCGCAAACCGAGCTGGCTGATCAACAAGGTTTCCGCGCGAGCACATCGGGTCATCGGAGAAACGATGGCCGCTTTCGACGGGCACGCCCATCACTTCGCGATCCTCGCCGCGCTGGACGAGTTCGGCCCGGACAGTCAGGTGCGGATCGGCCAGCGGTGCGGAATCGACCAGAGCGACATGAACACGATGCTCAATGAGCTGACAGAACGAGGCCATGTCGCGCGCACCCCGGACCCCAGCGACAGGCGCCGCAACCGGATCACCCTCACCGCCGCCGGGCGACGACGGCTCGAAGAGCTGGACACGACACTCACTGCGGTTCAACACGACATCCTGCGTGCCTTGTCGGCCAGTGAGCGCGACATGCTCACCCAGCTGCTCACCCGCATCCTCGAGTAGACCGGGCTCGGGAAGCGGACAGCCGGAGGTTGACGGTGGTTATCAGGGCTGGACGAAGGGTTTGAGGAAGGCGATCACCTCGTCGGGTGACGGTGGCGCGTAATAGGTTTGGACCTGCGAGTTGCTGTCGAAGAACACGAACATGGGGCAGGATTCGTCCGCGCTGGTCAATGTGGTGGTGCCGAGCACCTTTCCGGTGGTGGCCTCACGGACCGATACGCGGTATGTCGCGGAGTTCAGCTTCACGGTGTTCCCGGTCGGCTTGTCACCGTCCTTGTAGCCGTCGCAGGTCCGGATTTCGTCGGACGTATCGATCTGCACACAGGCGACCGTGTCGATCCGGGCGTAGGCGTCGCCGGCGGGGTCGAACTGCACCATCCAGTCGGCCGGCAGGGTCGACGTGTCTTCCACCAGGCTCGCCTTGTTGTCCGGTGACAGCATGACCACCTTGTGCGACCCCGTCGCCGAATACGGTGCGGCGCGCGACACGGTAGCGCCCTGGCACACGCCCTTGAAATCGCTGCTCGTCAACTTCAGCGGTGCTGCCGGCGTCGCCGTGGGTGCCGCGGCATCCCCGGGCGTGTTGTGCCCGCACCCCGCGACCGTCAGTATCGCAACCGGGACCAAAGCCCATACCCGCCATGCTCTTCTCGCGTTCGCCATCATCTCGACCATGCCTGAATATCGCGGGCGTGACCGCCGTTGTGATCCTCCGCCGGGTGGAATATTCATCTTCCTCGTCTCTGGTGACGGACTGCCGGCCGCGCCGGCCTGGGCGGAAACGTCGGGATCCTCGACCCCGACGCAGGGGCCCGGAGGACACCCCCGGTCCCGTGAAGGTGTCCTCCTCGATCCCGTCCCGCACTGCGGGACGGGACATTCGTGCTGGTCGTGACACCGCGCTCGTGCCGCCGTGTCAACCACCTCGCGCCGGACCGTCGTGCGGGTTCACCGCCGGCCGACCCTCGGATCCAGGTATGCACCGGGGTTACACACCCAGCACGCCACCGCCGGCCCGCACGTCCCTGCCACGTCGTCGGCTGGTGAAGGCCGGAAGCCTGTTCGAGGGTCGCCGCTATCCTGTAGTCGCGGCGAATCATGCTAGCTTGCAAAGTATTTCGTGATTCGAAGAGCAATTGTCAAGACCTGTGGATCATGATCACCTTTTGGGCGTTTACTCGGTTGTCTGGTCGGGGTGTTCGAGCTTGCCGTTGTCGAAGCTGTGTGCGCGGCGCCGCTGCGCACGTTTTCGACGACCGAATGTCGAAGACCGTCCGCTGGCTCCGTGGTACCGGCGAAGGAACCATCAACCGAAAGGAACTCTCGTCATGAGTACCTCGATCTCCGACCTCGATCGTCTCGTCGGTACCTGGCGGGTGTCCGGCGGCGCCGACGGCACCACGACGTACGCGTGGCTCGACGGCCGTGCCTTCTTGTCCCAGCGCGTGGACATGGACCGCGACGGGCACCACATCACCGGACTCGAAATCATCGGCCACGAACGGCCGTTCGACGGCGAGACGAGTGAGGCGGTCACGTCACGCTTCTACTCGAGCGACGGCGAAACGCTCGACTATGAGTACGAACTCGACGGCGACGTGCTGACGATCTGGGGTGGCCGCAAGGGCTCGCCGGCGTACTGCCGGACCACGTTCAGCGCCGACGGCAACACGCTGTCCGGCGCGTGGGTGTGGCCCGGTGGCGGTTACGAGGCGACGATGACGCGCGTCGGTGGATAGCGGGAGGATGGAGCCGTGAAGTACATCCTGCTGGCCTACACCAACACGGCGGACTGGGCGTCGGTCGACTACTCGAGTCCCGAGTTCGCCGCGATGTGCAAGTTCTACGAAGAGCTCGGTGCCGAGCTGACCGAGTCCGGCGAGCTGGTCACGACGATGGGGCTCGCCGATCCGTCGTTGACCTGGACCGTGCGGAAGACGGCTTCGGGTCCGGTCGCCAGCGACGGGCCGTACGCCGAGGTGAAGGAGGTCCTTGCGAGCTTCTCGGTCGTCGACGTCGACTCCCACGACCGCGCGATGGCAATCGCCGCACGGGTCGCCGACAACATCGGCGACACGATCGAGGTCCGGCCGCTTCCCGACGGACCGCCCGCAGACCTGTGATCGCCCGGGAGATCGAGGACCTGCTGCGCGACCTGGCGCCGCAGGTCCTCGGTGCGCTCGTCCGCCGGTACGGGCACTTCGACCTTGCCGAGGACGCGGTACAGGAGGCATTGGTTGCGGCGACGACACAGTGGCCCCCGTTGCCGGACGAACCACGCACCTGGCTGATCCGGGTGGCCTCGCGGAAATTGATCGACCTGCTGCGCAGCGAGCAGGCGCGCCGTGAGCGGGAGGAAGTGCCGGTTGCACCGTCCGGACCCGTTTCGGCACAGGATGATTCGTTGCTCCTGCTGTTCATGTGCTGCCATCCCGCGTTGCCGCGCACCGGTCAGATCGCGCTCACCCTGCGCGCGGTCGGCGGCCTCACGACGGGAGAGATCGCCCGCGCGCTGTTCGCGCCCGAAGCGACGATGGGGCAGCGGATCAGCCGGGCCAAGAAGACGATCAAGCAGTCCGGCGTGTCGTTCGCGATGCCGGCCGAGCACGCCGAACGCCTCGACGCCGTGCTGCAGGTGCTGTACCTGATCTTCAACGAGGGCTACACGAGCACCTCGGGGCCGGTGCTTGCGCGGGTCGAATTGTCGACCGAGGCCATCAGACTCGCCCGGATGCTGCACCGCAGCCTGCCCGGCGACGGCGAAGTTGCCGGCCTGCTCGCGCTGATGCTGCTGACCGACGCCCGCCGTGCCGCGCGGACCGGGCCGGGTGACATGCTGATTCCGATGGCCGAGCAGGACCGGACGTTGTGGGACCGCGCGCAGATCGCCGAAGGTGTTGCGCTGGTAACTGCCGCGATGTCACGAAACAAGCCCGGTCCCTATCAGATTCAGGCCGCGATCGCGGCAGTCCACGACGAGGCGCCGACACCGGACGCGACCGACTGGGAGCAGATCCTCGCGCTCTACACCTTGCTCGACCAGATGTCGGACAATCCGATGGTGACGCTGAATCGTGTTGTCGCCCTGGCGATGGCACGTGGCGTGGCCACCGGGCTCACGTTGCTCGAGCAACTGCGCACCGACCGGATCCTTGCCGAGCATCATCGTTTCGCCGCAGTCGAAGCGCATCTCGCGGAACTCGCAGGCGATCTGGAACTGGCTGCCGTGCAATACCGTTCGGCAGCACACAGGACACTGAGCGAACCCGAGCGGCGCTATCTCGTCACGAAGGCAGCGCGGCTCGAATCATGACCGAATGGATCTGTACCTCGACCCGAGCAGTTCTCAGCCGCGGTCGAGAGAGCGGCGCAGACACGAATTGCGTGACATGCCTGCTGGAGAATTTGTCAAATCCTGTGAATGGGTGAGTTTCAGGCGGCCTCCTGCTCGGACGAGTCGGCCGGTCGTTCTTTGAGTTTGCCTCTCTCGAAGGTGGCTCCGGCGCGGACAAGGGCGACCAGGTGTGGGGCGTTGACTGCGCGCCAGCGGGCCTGAGCGGACTCGATCAGCTTGAACACCATCGCGATGCCGGCGGCGCGCGAGCCCGGCCCCTTGGTGACCTTGCTCCTCAATCGCACTGTCGCGAACGTGGATTCGATCGGATTCGTCGTGCGTAGGTGTACCCAATGGTCGGCCGGGTAGTTGTAGAACTCCAGCAGCACATCGGCGTCGTCGACGACCTTCGCCACGGCTTCGGGGAACTTCGCGCCGTAGTCCCGCTCGAACGCCTTGATCGCCGTGCGGGCCATGTCGGCGTCCTCGGCGTTGTAGACCTCCTTCATCGCCGCGAGCGCGCCCGGATGCGCCGACTTCGGGAGCGCCGCAAGAACATTGCCCTGTTTGTGCCACCAGCAACGCTGCTCCTTCGTGGCGGGGAACACCTCGCGCAGCGCCTTCCAGAACCCCAGCGCGCCGTCGCCGACGGCCAGGACCGGGGCACGCATGCCACGGCGGCGGGCATCGCGCCGCAGATCCGCTCACGACTCACTCGACTCTCGGAACCCGTCGGTCAACGCGACGAGCTCCTTGCGGCCGCAGGTACGGCAGCGGCAACACCTGGCTCATCTGCGGCGACTTCCGTGCCCACGCCGGCAGGATCGCCGAGGAGAACCGCTTGCGCTCACCGGTTTCGGTGTCCGTCCGGTTGTCGTTCACCCGCGGCGCCCTCACCTCGACCGCGCCCGCGCTGGTCACCACGGTCCGCGGCTCGTGGTAACCGTTACGCACCACCAACCGGTGGCCGTTCTCGTCGACCTGGCCGGCGAACTGCTCGACATACGCCGCAACCTCGGCCTGCAACGACGCCGCCAGCATCTGCCGCGCACCATCACGCACGATCTCATCGAGCAGCGACCGAAACCCGGCCGCACCGCCGTCGGGCTCCTCGCCACCTTGGACTACCTCGAGCATCTGAACGTACCTTCCCACCCGGCGTTGGCGCGCCAGACTGATCAAAACCGTTGATTTCTAGATCATCCGGGAAGGTACTCCCTCCCCGGTCATCCACAGGTTTTGATCATGGCTCTGATTCCGAATGTGGTCGACTTCAACAAGATCTCGATGGACGAAGACCTCGAGCTCGCTGTTCTGGATCTCGATGCCGACACCTGTTAACGTCGGCCGATTTCGTCTCGATAGTTCCAATATATTGCTGGACAACAGAATTCGTTGCCATCGATTACGGCCCGGAATCCCGGGCCGACGCGGCGCTTCGCGTACACGACGGATTCGGATCGACGAAATACTTGGGGGAACCATGAAGGTCAAGCTGTCGATCGCGGCCGCGATCGCTGTCATCGCCGGCGCCGTCGCCGGATGCAACACGACAGAACAACCGGCTGCGGCGCCGGGTAGCACTGTGGTGACGAGCCGGGCTCCGTCGCCGGGCGGGATCGCCATCGTTAGCACTCCCGCGCCGTCGGCCGGTTCCGGGGCGGCCACCGCACAGGCGTCGCCGGTCACCGCGTCCTCGACCGAGAACGGCAGCGGCCACGGCCTGTGCCTGGACTTGAATTCGGCGCTCGCTCACTCCGCGGTCGTGAGTCTCGCACCGCAGCTGCCGGGTGATCAGTGGGTCGTGCAGGCTGCGAGCGACGATCCGATCGCGGCCGGCTGCTCCGGGGTGTTGTCGTGGCTGACGGTGAAAGGCCCGGGAATCCATCCCGTCACGCACATCCTGTTCTTCACCGGCGGAACCTATCTGGGCACCGCCACCGCGCAGCCGTACGCCTACACCACGGTTCTCGGGAAGACCCGCGACACCGTCTCGGTACAGTACAAATGGCCCGAACCACAGGACCCGTTGTGCTGCCCGACCGGAACGAGCACGGTGACATTCACGCTGAACGGCACCACCGTCACCGCGCAGGGACAGTTCCCGCCGAACTGATCCGCGCGGTCGATTTCGGGGTGGACACCGGGCACCACGGTCCCGGCGGCAACTCCACACAGTGCCGCTCGGTACCTGGAACAGGCTGTGCCGGAACGAATTTCGTTTGCTCTCACGATGAAGCGGATGGTGACGCGGACGCCAGTCTGCACCTGATCACTGAATTGCACAGGGGCGGTGCTTGTTTCGGCGGCCACGTTCCCCAGCAGTCCGCAGCGGATCGTCACCTGGCCGGGGCGGAGGTGACGTAGACGGGCCGAGGTATCGGGCGGACCTCATGACAAAACCGGCCCGCGGCGAGAAGACTCTGCTTCGGGTGACCGACGGAAAGCCGTGTGCGGAGGCCGGTTTCGATGCGCGCTACGGGCCCTGGCCGTCGGCCGGCGCCTCGGATGACGAGGTTGGCGTGGAAGCGAACTGTGTCGATGCGGGCTGTCGGCCGAAATCGGTGAGTTTCGCGCGGATTTCGTCGGCGTCGGCGTACCCGAAGCCTTGCCGGCCGGGTGGGGCGAGGTCGTCGATGTTGTCGAGAGCCTGCCGCCAGGCTTCGCGAGCGGCGGCGAGATCGCCCAGGGCGAAATGGCTTTCACCGAGGTGATCGAGAACTGTGGCTTCGTGATAGCGGTCGTCCAGTTCTCGATTGGCATCGAGCGACAGGTGGTAGTACACGATCGCTTGCCGATGGTCACCGAGGTGGTGGAGGGCGTAGCCGAGGGTGTCGAGGGTGCGTGACTCGCTTCGCCGGTTGCCGAGTTCCCGGTTGAGCGTGAGCGCCGACTCGGCACAGGACACGGCCTGCCGGTAGTCGCCGAGCAGGGCGTGAAACCAGCCGAGGCTGTTGAGAACCATGGCCTGGCCACGCGGGTCGTGGGTCGACCGGAAGAGCCGCAGCGATTCCTCGGCCGATCGCATTGCGTCCGCGTGCCTGTTCTGAAACTCGTACAGGGTCGAATATCCCCGATGGACGAAGGCCTCGCCGGTGCGGTCTCCGACGCTGTGGAAGAAGCCGAGGGCCTGGTCGAGATGGGTTTCGGCGACAGCGTAGTTGCCCAGATACGCGCCCACGCGCCCCAGGCCGATATGCGCTCGCGCGATCGCGGACGTCTCGGCGCTGTGCTGGGCCGCGGCCAAGGCGAGGTGTTGGGTGTCGGCCCAGTCACGCCAATGTCCACGGCTGCTGAAGAATTCGACCAGCATGTGGGGAAGCTGGGTGGTGTGCGCGTCCTGTCCCGACGTCGCGGCCAGCCGCAGGACTGCCAGGAGCACGGCGTGCTCGGCGTCGAACCAGGCCAGCGCGGCCGCCTCGTCGGCGATCGGCTCGGTGGTGATCGGGTCGGCGGGCGCCGATGGGGTTACCGGCGGCAGGCGAGGATGCATCGACATCTCGGCGGCGTATGCGGTGTGCAGGTAGTGGTCCAGCATGCGGCGCCGCGCTGCCTGCTGCTCGCTGGCGTCGTGGGTGTGGGCGAGTTCTGCGGCGTAGGCGCGTAGCAGGTCGTGGAAGCCGAATCGGCTCTCACCGCTTCGGGCGACCAGGTGGGTGCGGGTCAGTTCGTTGAGCAGTTGCCGTGCGTGCCGGAGGTCGATTCCGGCCAGGCTCGCGGCGGCGGGTGCGGAGATGTCGGGGCCGGGGTGTATTCCCAGCAGTCGGAACATCCGGGCTGCGGGTGGCGCGAGTTGTCGGTAGGACCAGGAGAAGACTGTGCGCGCGTCGGTGGCGGGGTTGCCCGTGTCCAGTGCGTCGAGCCGCGTGTGTTCGTCGCGCAGTTCCTGGGACAGTGCCGTCAGTGGGACTTCCGGATTCAACGCGGCCCGCGCCGCGACGATCGCCAGCGCCAACGGCAGCCGGGCGCACTGCTCGATCAGCACTGCGGCGACGTCGGGCTCCGCGGCGATCCGATCGCGGCCCAGGCGGCCGGCCAGCAGGGCGCCGGCGTCCTCGGTGGCCAGAACGTCGAGCGTGATCGGATGCGCGCCGTGGTGAACGATCAGGTCGGCCAACTGATTACGGCTGGTGACCACCACCCGGCACGACGCGGTACCGGGAAGCAGCGGTAGGACCTGGTCGCCGTCACGAGCGTTGTCCAGCACCAGCAACATGGTGCGCTCTGCCACCAGGCGCCGATACAGGGCGGCTTGCGCCTCGGCCTCGACAGGGATCCGATCCCGCGTCACCCCGAGTGCATCCAGGAATCCGCGGATCGCCTCGGCAGGAGCGACCGGCGGGCCGGCCGGGTCGAATCCGCGCAGGTTCACGTACAGCTGCCCGTGCACGAAACGGTCGGCGACCAGGTGCGCCCAATGCACCGCCAGAGTGGTCTTGCCGATCCCGGCGGTGCCGTCGATCGCCGAAATCACCACCGGCGCCGCCGTATCGGCGTCGTCCAGCAAGGCGGTGAGCCGTCGCAACTCTTCTCTGCGACCGACGAAATGTGGCGACCGCAACGGCAGTTGGTGCGGCACCGACACTTCGAAATCGTTCCGCGCCACCGCGACTGGGTCCGTATGCACTGCCGCGCCGGATTCGCCGGTCGAGGCGACCACTTCGGGCAGGGATAGCCGACGTGTCCGCGATGCTGCCACACCGCCGCCGCAACGGCGAGCAGGGTCAGTCCGACGACGATGGGCCACAACCAGATCGAGGGATCGGCCGCGGTCGCGTAGTTGACCGCGACCGCGAGGCCGGTCGTGCACACGGCGGTCGCCAGGATCGGGGCCGTGACCATCGGCAGATCACGCCGAGCCATCACACCTCCAGCGCGGACGTCCGAGTGCTGCGGCACCACGAAATCGGCCATCGACCTGCGGATCACCGTTCGCGCCATTGTATCCGGGCGAGGGGGCGGCCGGAGCCATCCCGCAATCGGCATTACAGTGCGGCGCCTACGGTCGAGATGAGCTCGGCTCGTTGATCTTTCGGAGCTCGATGTACCCGGGCTCGGCGTCAGCTTGCGGCCGCCAGCACCCTCCACTTCTTTCTGGCACGCGCGCGGGCCTGCGGAGCCGCGTATTCGATTCGCCGGCGCGCTTCGTGAGCGCTGATCCGCAGCAGGTCGGTCAGCAGTTCCACGGTGTCCCGATAGCCGGTGTCCGAGGCGAGGCCACGGCGCTCGGCTTCGGCGACGGCCGCGCGCATGGCGGCGTCCAGTCGCCTCCGGCGGCGTTCGGTTTCGACGAGGGTGCGCAGCAGGTCGACATCGGCCAGTTCCGGCCATTCTGGGCTTCGAGTATCCGGCGCCAGCGCGGTCGAATGTATGTTCACCCGCGGCAGCCTACCGCACTCGTAGAACATATGTTCGACAACTCGGCGACCCGAGTCGGCGGCGCTGTCGGTGCGCTGCCGCGGGCCCGGCCGGCGCGGCGCATGCGCAGGAAACTGGCGGGTGGGTGCGTTCGACCGGCCATCGGTCACGCGCACATCGGCATGAGTGGATGTCGTGCGGTGCAACGGGATTCGCGCGATCGGCGGTATGCGCGGATATTCCTGGAGCCCTGTGGACGAGCGTGTCACCTCCTGGCCGTCGCCCGGTCGCGCGCACAATGGACCGATGTCCGCTCTGTCTCCGCTCCGTCACACTGCTGGCTATGCCCGGTATTTCCTCGGCAAGAGCGCTCGTGACCGTGAGGATGCGCAGGCATTGCGCGAACTCGAGGCCCGGCCCCTGGCGCTGCCGGCGGGTATGGAACTCGAGTGGCTGGGCACCGCCGGATATCGGATGACATACGAGGGCCGGACCTTGCTGGTCGATCCGTTCCTGAGTCGGGTTCCGCTGTCGACGGTCGTGCGGCGCCGTGCCGCGCTTCCCGATCCCGCGTCGATCGACCGCTTCCTGCCCGATCCGGGTGAGGTAGCGGGAATCGTTGTGGGACACGGTCATTGGGATCACGCCTTGGATGCGCCGGAGCTCGCACGCCGGTTCGGCTGCGCGGTCTACGGCTCGCAATCGGTACGCAACCTCATGGATCTGCACGGGCTCGGCGATCGGGGCGTGGTGGTGGAACCGTACCGCCGCTACGAACTCGGACCGTTCACGGTGACGTTCGTGCCGAGCACGCATTCGAAGATCCCCTTCGGCACCCGGATCCCATCGCCGGGCGACACCAGTTGCGAATCGCTGGCCGCGCTGTCGCCGATGGCCTACGGCTGCGGGCAGACCTGGGGCATCCACATCGCGGTGGCCGGTATCGAGATCTACCACCAGGGCAGTGCCGACCTCGTCGACGAGGCGATCCGGCACCGCGACGTCGACATCTTTCTCGCCGGGGTCGCGGGGCGATCCGTGACACCGGACTACTGGCACCGGATCCTGACCAGATTGCGTCCCGCCACCGTCGTGCCGATGCACTACGACAATTTTCTCCGTCCGTTGGACGCACCGATGGGATTCACGGTCGATATCGCACTGGCCTCGGTACCCGACGAGATCGGTGCCGTGAGTCGCACGATCGATGTGGTGGCGCTGCCTGTGATCGGCCCTCGCGAACCGGGCAGCACAACTCGGCGTGCCTGAGCAGCTTCATCGGCAGTACGATGCCCTGAATACGTTGTCGGCCAATCGAATCTGTGGCCGGGAGGGACATCGCGAATCGCGTGGCCGGCCCGCCCGTTTCGTCAAATGCTGGCGACGGCGGTGATCGCGCGCGGGGTGATCTCGATGAGCCTTCTGCCGAGGCTCGCGGTGCGTTCGACCGTTCCCGGCGTGACGGAGCCGCCGATGTACTTGGCCCGGATGCGCTGGGTCCAGATCTCGTCCGGATCGACCGAGACGGTGGCGTCGCCGATCAGCCGGACCTGCTTGTTCGGCCGCTCACCGTCGGCGCGCAGTTCGGCCTCGATGTCGATCACGAACCCCACCTTGGGATTTCGCATGATCCTGGCCAGATGTGGACGGCTCGGATAGCTGGTCAGGTAGATGCGCTCGTCGTATGCCAGGAACCAGATCGGGGTGACATGGGGATAGCCCTGAGCGTCGATCGTGGACAGGTGCGCGACGACATCCAGGCTCAGTATTTCCCTGATCTCGTGATCTTCGAGAGGGCGCATGGTGTCCTGACGTTACTCCAGCCGGCACTTCGGACGTGTGACCGCGATGGCCGACCTAGGCGGGACCCGTTGCTGGACAACAGATCAGCGTAAGGCATATGGATCTACAGTCATCGCCCGGTTCGGTCGGACGGCGAGTTATCGGTCGCTCTGGTGGGGTGGGTTCGGTCCTGGGGGCTCGTCGCCGGCCTCTAGAGAAGCGAGTCGCTTTCGTGCTTTCGCCGTCAACGGGTGGTAGCGCCCAAGGATTCGTTCCCCATCGGTGAGGGTTTGCTCGAGCAGGGGGATCGCGTGTGTGCGGTCTCCGGCTTCGTGATAAGCGGCGGCGAGGTTGCTGCGAGTGGTGAGCGCGCCGAGGTGATCGGGTCCGAGGACACGTTCCACGTCGGCGAGGGTCCGCTGGAACAGGAGGATCGCTTTCGCGATATCCCCTGTCGACATGTACGCGATGGCGAGACTGTTGCGGGATTTGAGGGTGTCGGGGTGATCGGGCCCGAACACTCGCTCCCAGTTGTTGAGAGTCGTTTCGTGCAGGGAGATCGCTTTTGTCGAGTCTCCGGCGTCTTGGTAGGCGTCGGCGAGGGCGTTGCGTGAGAAGAGGGTGTCGGGATGGTCGGGTCCCAGTACCCGTTCCCGGTCGGCGAGGGACTGCTCGTGCAGGGGGACTGCCTTCGACGGGTCTCCGGCATGCTGGTACCCGATCGCAAGGTTGTTGCGGGATGCGAGGGTCCTGGGATGGTCCGGTCCCAAAACTCGTTCCCTGTCGGCCAGGGTCTGTTCCAGCAACGGGAGTGCATGTTGCCAGTCCTCGGCGTCGTGGTAAGCGGTGGCGAGGTTGTTGCGGGAAGTGAGGGTGTCGGGGTCGTCGGGTCCCAGTACCCGTTCCCGGTCGGCGAGGGTCTGTTCGTGGAGTTGGATCGCCTTCGAGAAGTCTCCGGCGTGCTGGTAGGCGAGGGCGAGGTTGCCTCGAGATTTGAGGGTGTCGGGATGGTCCGGTCCCAGCACCCGTTCCAACTGGGCCAGCGTCTGTTCGTGCAGTGAGATCGGTTTCTCGATGTCCTCAATGGTCTGGTAGGCGGTGGCGAGGTTGTTGCGCGAGATGAGGGTGTCGGGGTGGTCGGGTCCCAGTACCCGTTCTCGGTCGGTGAGGGTCTGTTCGTGCAGTGAGATCGCCTTCGCGGAGTCCCCGGCTTCCTGGTGGGCGAGGCCGAGGTTGTTGCGGGAGGTGAGGGTGTCGGGATGATCGGATCCGAGCGCTCGTTCCCGTGCGGTCAGGGCGCGCTCGGCCAGAATGGTCGCTCTCACCGGCATGCCCTGATTGCGGAGAAAGCCTGCGATGTTATCGAGGACGGTCGCGGTGATTTCGGTATCGGTGTCCGGACGGGCATGTCCGGCAAGGGCTTCCGCGTGGGGTATCAAGCTTCGCCACGTCGGCCATGTTCCAGGATCGCCGTAGTCGTCCGGTAGCGCGTCGGCCAGGACGGTTGTGGCGCGGGCACGTGCATGCGAGATCGTGCCCGGACTGCGGTGCGGGTCGCTGGTGTCGGGCGTACGGGCAACCGCCTGTACCAGCCGGTGCATCGAGATCGCAGCGGTGATCGGATCCACGGTGATATCATGCTGTAAGCGGCCAGGACCCCGACCGCAGCGTCGACTGTCGGTGGATCCTCCGGTTCCGACCCGTCCACGAGTACCGCGGGGATGGCGTCAGGGGCGTACCAGGCCAAAGACAGCAGTAGGTCGACTGCAAAGGGTTCCACCTGGGCGATCCGGTCGAAAGTCACTCTCCAGACCCGGGCCAGTGTCCGTTCCGGTGCCGTGCCGACGGCCATGCGGGCGTACATCGCCGCTGGATAATCGCTCAGCAGTCGAAGGTATGCGCGGGGTGTAGTGGCAGGGCTCTGGGCCAGGTACGAGGCGCTCTGCTCTATTGCCAGCGGCAGAAATCCCAGCGCGGCACACAACTCGGCGGCGCCGTCGAGGTTGCGCGGCCGGGTTGCGGTGATCGTACTGGTCAGAAGGGTTACTGCGTCGGCCGGGTCCAGGACGTCGAGGGCGACCACGGTGGTGCCCGGTTGCCAGCCGGACGACAGCCGGCTGGTGATCAGGATCCGTCCGGTACGAGCACGAGCCAGTACCTCGGCGATATCGGCGGGGTCATTGACGTTGTCGAGTACGACCAGCCATCCACTGTGGGTGGACAGCCACTGCAGGCCGCGCTCGGCCAACTGCTCCACCGATAACGCCACCGCCAGTATCGGTTGCAGCGCGGCAGCGAGATCGGCCAACCCCTGCCGTACCTCGACAGCACTGGCAGCGGTGATCCATCGGATCGGGGCGTGCCTGTCTCCACGGGTGGCGGCCCACTCTGCGGCCAGGGTGCTTTTGCCGATCCCGCCCAGCCCGTGCACCGCCTGCACCACCATCCGACCATCGGCATCGGTAAACACAGAGTCGAGTCGTTCGAATTCGCGGTTCCTGCCGACGAACCGGCCCGGGCGCAGCGGTAAATTGTCCAACCCGGGTGGGGCATCGACCTGGGCAATCGGGACCAGTACCTGCGACGTCAGGAAGATCGCATTTCCGCCGGCTTGGACGACATAGTTGCTGTCACCGGTTACCTGTGCAGATTGATACATCGGCACCGCGGATCCGCTGGCGTCAGGAGTGTCTGCGGAGGTCATGGCGTTGGGCGGATATCGCGACCGGCTCGGGTGACGGTATGACCTTCACCGGTTACCTCGGCGTCCTGGGTCGTATGGCCCTTGTCGGCCGGACGCTGCTGTGCTGGTGCAGGCCCGGGCGGAGATTGCCTGGGGTGCAGCCACAATGAGGTTGGGAAGCCGGTCGTTGTCGACGCGGCGGTCGCCGGGTCCACCACTGCCGACAACTTGGTAGCCATGATCGTCGTTACCGCGATGGGTGCCGCCATTCGCACAGCCTCTCTCGAATCCACTACATACCCTCCCAATACGCCGAGAAGAGCCGCCGCCCAATCCTTCTCCGCGTCGACACGGCCTTCCAACGGTAACGGTCCAGTTGGGCCGGTCGCCTGTCGCCGAACCTGACAGCCGACGGACGTCTGGGTGGCAATCCCTTTGCTCGGCACTGATTTCTGTTCACACGGCGGTACGGCCGCCGTCGACGGGGAGGATGATGCCGTGGACGAAGTCGGCGTGTTCGTCGGCGAGATAGGCGATGGCTTGGGCTATTTCGGTCGGCTCGGCGATGCGGCGGGCCGGGGCCCGTGCGGCGAGGGCTTCCAGGCGATCGATGCCGTATTGGGCGGTTGTGCCCTCGGTGCGGGTCGGTCCGGGGGCGACGGCGTTCACTCGCACTCCGTGGGGGCCGTATTCCGCAGCCCACGATTTGGTGAGCAGTTCCAGTGCGGCCTTGCTGGACGCGTACACCGCGGATCCGGCAGTGCCGAACGAGGCCACCATGGTGCTCACGTTGACGATCACGCCTCGTCCGCGCTCGGCCATTCCGGGTGCGATGGCGCCGACCAGGAAGAACGGTACCTTGACGTTGATCGCGTAGCAGGCGTCGAAGTCCGCCTCGGCGATGGCGGCGGTTGCCCCGAATACGGCGATTGCGGCGTTGTTGATCAGGATGTCGATCGGGCCCGCGAGTTCGTGTGTGGCGTCTGCCAGTGTGCGCGCGTCGTCGGCGGTGGTCAGGGCCGCGGCCAGGAAATCCGCGGTGCCACCGATCGCGCGGATCTCGTCGACCACCTGTTCACCGCGGGTGGTGTCGCGGCCGGTGACAACGACATGCGCCCCGCGCTCGGCCAGCAGGGTCGCTGTGGCGCGACCGATTCCGCTGGTCGCTCCGGTCACCAGGGCGACCTTTCCGCTCATCGACACCGGTACATTGTAAGGCGTTGTCCTTCAACAATTTCGGTGATCATGACCGACCGGTGGGGCCGGGTGTGTTGTCCTCGGCGAGCAGGTCTCGGGCCAGCAGGGTGGCGCCGGCGACTGCGCCCGGCATGAGGAATACCGCGACGACCGGGACGAGGAATGCGGCGGCCAGTGGGGCGCCGAAACCCCATACCAGGGTCTTGCGGGAACGTAAGAGGGTCAGTCGATCCCGGAGCGCGATCGAGCGTCGTTGCAGTGCGATCGCGGTCAGTTCTTCGGTGAGGAAGAATCCGGTCACCATGATCGCGGCTACCGGTATCACGGTCTGTCCCACCACCGGTAGGAAGCCGAGGGCGAACAGCAGGATGCCCCACAGTGCGGTCCGCAGCAGGATTCGCAGGCTGTCCCGGGCCGATATCCAGAGTTGGCGCCACAGTGGCAGATCGGATTCGGGGGCGGTGCCGTCCGGCGAGACGGAGCGGTCGACGCGTTGCGACAGCACCTCGTAGAAGGGCTGGCCGATCAGCAATGTCACCGCGGCGAAGGCCGGGACGGCCAGGAGCAGCAACAGGGCGAACATCAGTACGGTGAGGAAGCCCCGGACCAGGCCCTGCCACGGGCTGGACCAGTTGTCGGCGAATGTCGTCAGGGCCGTGGACAGGTCGTAGCCCCACGTGATGAGAGCGACCAGTGCGAACAGGTACAGAACCAGGGTGAGGAGGCCGGGTAGCAGTCCGAAACCGTAGTCGCGTGTATGCCGGGCCATCCATCGCTGACCGTTCAACAGGTGGGTGAAGCCTGTCCCGAAATCTCGCACGGCGCACACCCTACCTGTGTGCTTCGGCCCTATGGTGGTCTGCGAGAACGAGGGTCGGCGCGGGCCGCCTCACCGCTGTCGAGAGGAAGACATACCGTGCAACGGAATTCGCTCCAGCAACGCCGGTCGGCATTCCGTCGGCTGCACGAGAGCGGGTGTTTCGTGATCCCCAACCCGTGGGACGTCGGGTCCGCGGTTGCGTTGGCGAGCCTCGGTTTTCCGGCGCTCGCCTCGACGAGTGCGGGGGTGGGCTTCTCCCGTGGTCTCCCGGACCACCCACAGGCGTTGAGTCTGCGGCCGGTGCTGGATCATCTGGCGGAACTGGCTGCGGCGACGGATCTTCCGGTCAACGCGGACTTCCAGGCGGGGTATGCGGCCGATCCGGCGGCGCTGGCGGCCAATGTCGCGGCCTGTGTCGATACCGGTGTCGCGGGCCTGTCGATCGAGGACGCCACGGGTGACCCGGGGGCTCCGCTGTACGACATCGCCGAAGCGGCCGGCCGGATACGGGCCGCGCGAGCGGGGATCGACTCGCGGCACGCGGAGGTGCTGCTGACCGCGCGGGCCGAGTGTTTCCTCGTCGGTCATCCGGATCCTCTGCGCGAGTCGATCATTCGGCTGCAGGCGTATGCCGAGGCCGGGGCCGATGTGCTCTACGCGCCGGGTATTCGTACCGAGGCGGATATCCGGGCGGTCGTCGAAGCGGTGGCACCGAGGCCGGTCAACGTTCTGGTCTCCCGGGACATCGGGCTGAAGGTCGCGGACCTGGCCGGCCTCGGTGTGCGACGCGTGAGCCTCGGGTCCGCGCTGGCGAGGGCCGCGTGGGGCGCGTTCCTGCGCGCGGCCGAGGAGATCGCACACGAGGGCACCTTCACCGAACTCGACCAAGCGGCGCCCTTCACCCGGCTCGACCAGATGTTCGGCGGCACAACATAACTCGTGGCCGGTGGTTGATCCGCGGGAAGGCATCGAGCCGTGCGGAGACACGCCGGTGGGTATTGTGTCCGGTTCGAGAGGTCAAACCGGTGTGGTTGCGCCGGGGGAGCGGGCATCATGGGGACGGCCTGTTGATCTTGTGGCGTGAGCCCGGTGTGGTCGCGCGACAGGCTCGGTGATCGTGGTTATCGGTATGTGAGATGCATGGGCACAGCGACGCGGATCCCCTTCTCCGAAAGGAATCTCTCATGGGTAACACGCTGCACGTGGGCGAGGAGCTCGGTCTCGGTCGGTCCCTGACCGACGACACGTTCGCACTGACCCTGCGCGACGATGGTGACCTGGTGATCTCCGACGGCGATTTCGTCGTCGGGGGGACGGGCACCGGCGGTCGGGGAGTCGTCCGGGGCGTACTCCGTAAGGACGGCAACTTCGTGCTGGTCGACGAGAACGACGAGGTGAAGTGGTCCACGGGTACCGACAACGCCGTGAAGGTGGTCGTGGAGAACGGCGTTGTGGTGCTGTCGGACAAGAAGGGCAACACGGTGTGGTGCACGCAGCGGTACACCGGCAGGAGGATCGCGGATTCGGCGCGGGACGGGGGGAACATCACCACGCTCCGTCCAGGCGATGAGCTCGGTCTCGGTCATCGCCTGAGCACCGGCCAGTGCCACGTGACCTTGCAGGACGACGGCAATCTGGTGTTGTCGCATGTCAGGGGCGTGATCTGGCAGACCGGTACCGGTGGGCGGGGAGTCGTGCGGGCCACGTTCCAGAAGGACGGCAACTTCGTGCTCTACGACCAGTACAACCGGGCGACCTGGGCCACGAAGACCAACGGCGCATCAGCCGACCGGCTGGTCGTGCAGAACGACGGCAACTTCGTGCTCTACGAGAAGAACGGCAATCCGATCTGGTCCAGTAAGCAGCACGCGGCGCTCAACTCCAGCATGCTGGAGACCGCCTCCCGCATGATGTGAGCGCGGGCGCGTCCGAGGTCGGGTCCAGCCGGCCTCGGACCGCGCTTCGCAGCGTCGATGTTGCACGAGCCACGCGGCTCGCTGCGGTGATGAAAAGGTTTGGGCCGCAACGGTTGCGGGATATCAGGGCAGGGTTACGCAGCTGCTGCCGAGGTTCAGTCCGGTGCCGACGTTCACCTTGACCGATGCGCCCTCGCGGTATTGGTTGTGTCCGGCTCCGAGGTAGTGCTCGCCGGTGGCGTTCGGGGTCCAGCTGACCGTGAACTTGCCGGGTTTGCCGGGTACGGCGCTGACCGGTCCGAACACGCCGGTGGCGGCATGGTCCCACGAGCCGTTGCGGTACACCTGATCCTCGACCCAGACGACCTGGTCGCCGGGGTCTCCGGTGATGGTGACGGGGTAGGTGCAACCCGTGCCGTAGGAGTTGGCGCCCAGGCTCAGGCCCGGGGTCGGGGTGATCGCGGTGATGTAGGCCGAGGCGGCCGGCGCGGTGACGACCACCGCTGCCGCAGTGGCCGTGAGGACAGTGAGGACCGCTCGGGTACCGGGCATCATGCGTCGATCCTTTCGGAACAATTGCGGACGCCGATCGAACGGGTTTCGGTGGAGCCGACGCCTCGTAATCGTCACGCTAGCACGCGATTTGCTCTCGATGGTCGGCTTCGATGAGAACCACTTCGGTGCGGGCCGTGCGCGTGGGAGACTCGGTATGGCTGCGGCTTCCACTCCTCCCACCGGATATCGTTCGGTGACACCACGTATGGTGGTCGATGATCACGCTGGCGCAGTTGCGTTCCTGCGGACGGTGTTCGGGGCTGTCGGCGAGGTCGAGCCGAATCGGCCGACCGAGGTCCGCATCGGGGACTCTCTGGTCATGGTGTCGGAATCCGGTGAGCGCGAAGTGTTTCCGGCCTTTCTGTATATCTATGTCGATGATGTCGCCGCGACGTATCAGCGGGCGTTGAGTGCGGGTGCTTCCAGTCTGGAGGCGCCGGTCGACACACCCTACGGTGACCTTCGGGCCATGGTCCGCGACCCGTTCGGCAACGTCCACCAGATCGCGTATCGGTACCCGACCACGGCGTGAGGCGATGACTGCTCGCCTCATACCGCCGTGGTCCGGGTCACCCCAGGGCGAGCATCGCGGTGGCGACCCGGTCGGTTGCGTTGGGGCGCAGGGCCGTACCCATGTCGTCGAGGACCAGCAGTCGCGCGCCGGCGATTTCGGCGGCGAGGGCCTCGCCGTTGCCTACCGGGAAGAACGGGTCGGTGCGACCGTGCACCACGAGGGTGGGCAGGTCGAGTTCGCCGAGCCGGTCCCGCCAGCGCGGGCCGCAATCGATGCGGGAGAAGACCGTTCCGAGCTGGTTCGCCCGGTGCACGGCGGGATCGTCCGACGGCGTCCGGTCCCAGATCCGGGTCGCCGTCTCCCGCGCCTGCTCCGGGTCGTTGCCCATCGGCGCGGCTCCCGCGGCGGCGAACGCCGCGACGGCATCGCGGTCGGTCCAGTCCGGTAGCGGGCCGGCGAACAGCGCGCCCAGGACCGCGTGGTCGTGGTCCGGCAGGTCCTCGTCGATCGGGCCCGGTGCCACCGGCCTCGTGCTCACGAGGGTCAGGGCCGAGAACGCGTCCGGGTGGTCCAGCGCGGCGACCTGGGCGACCATTCCGCCGACGCCGATTCCACCGAGATGAGCGGTCCCGGCACCGAGCGCCTCGGCCAGCGCTACCGCATCGCGGGCGAGATCACGCAGGTCGTAGGCCGGATTCGCCGGGTCGACGCTGGTCGACGCGCCGCAGTCGCGCAGGTCGTAGCGGACCACGCGCCGCCCGCCCGACGCCAGCCGCTCACACAGCGCGTCGGGCCAGGACAGCATCGTCGTGCCGCCGGCCAGCAGGATCAGCGGATCGTGCTCGCGGCCGAAGCTCTCGATACCGAGATCCACGCCGTTCGCCCGCACCGAGGTCGTGCCCGATCGAATCGAACCTGTCATGTCTGGACTCCTGTCTGTCGATGTACCCGGAGTATCGACGGCTGGGTCACCCGGAAGTCATCGGTGGGTCACCAATATCGGAACTGCTTTCCGTCGGTGTCGGCGATGAAGACGACCGCGTCGGCGCCGGACAGGTCGGCGAGGGTGAGTGGAATGTGGCCGCGCACAACGGGTTCGGTCGGTTCCAGGGACCGGGGCAGGGCTGCGCGCAGGGCCGGTGCCGGGAACAGGGCGCGGCGGGTGGTCGCCTGGGCGAGCAGGTGGTGGAGGGTGCCGGGTGCGCTCGCCGGTGCGGCGTCGGCGGCCAGGAACATGTAGCGCTCGCCGAGTGCCGCGGCGACGAGAGTGCCTGCGCTGCAACGGTTCATGTCGGCTCCCGATCTTGCGCGCTGGAGATGGGCGTTGTGGGCGAACACCAGGGTCGGTCCGCGGTGCTGCTCCTGTGCGACTATCGCGAGGAGGTTGTCGGCCATCATTTCCGATCGCACGGCCATCAGGTCGGCGATGCGGTCGGGGGCGGGACGGGCCATCGTCGCGTGGTAGCGCAGCAGGCCCACGGCGGTGCGGGCGTGGGTGACGGCGCGGTCGTAGCCGATCGGGTCGGCGGCGCGCAGGGGCCGCGCCGCGCGGCGCAGTGCCCCGGCCAGGTCGTCGGCGATCAGGCGCAGGGCCCGGGCGCGGTCGGAGTCGCCGATGGAGGCCGCCGGGTCGTACATCGCCGCCTCGTTCGACCAGTCCGCGTCGGCGCCGGACAGGGTGTCGAGGTCGGAGGCCGAGTCGGGGCGCAGGGCCTCGGGCAGGTGGTCGGCGGCGGCGCGGAGGTACCGCCGGGGGCTCGGGGCGGCGGCGTATTCGGTCGGTGCGTCGAAGCCGTGGAAGTGGATGCGGTCCTGGGGTGACCGGTCGTTGTTGTATGCGCGAAGCCATTGCAGCAGTTCACGATTGCCGGGTATCGCGCCGAATCCGTGGCTGAATCCGGTCGCCGGTGCGGTGTCGAGGTTCGTGACCCCGGTGACGTGATCGTCGACGAGGGTCGCGGCGACGATATCGGTCTCCAGTGCGATGGACCGGTAACCCCGTTCGGCGAGGTGCACGAGAAAGTCGTTGCGCAGCAACGGGAATGCCTCGATCCCGTGCGTCGGCTCACCGAGGGCGAGTACGGTCGGCGGTTCGGTGCGGGCTTCGAGCAGATCGTCGACGGCACGGGCCAACTCGGCCGGATCGTCGAGTCCGCGCGCTATCTCGTGCAGTGGTACGGCAGTGGTCAATGGACACCTCTTTCGGAACTGGCTACCCCCTCGACGGTATCGTTGAAGAATCGAGTGAAACTTGCACCGATCGCGCCTGCATTTTCCGATGGAACCCTCAAACGGAGGTACAAGCTGCGCCCGATCGACCTCGCCCGCGAGCACGGACTGTCCGCACAGGCGATCCGCAATTACGACGACGCGGGCCTCCTGCCGCCGGCCGAGCGCAGCGCGACCGGCTACCGCCGTTACACGCCGCTGCACGCGCAGGCGCTGCGTGCCTTCCTGGCGTTGCGCGCAGGTCACGGGTACCGGCAGGCGGTCGAGATCATGCATGCGACCAACCGTGGCGATCTGGAATGCGCCTATCGGCTCGTCGACGCCGCGCACGTCGCGCTGCTCGCCGAGCGAGGCACCCGCGCCGAGGTCGCCACGGCGCTCGGCACGCTGGCCGGCACGGCGCCGCCGGTGGTCGACGGTCCGCCGCTGACCGTGGGCGAGCTGGCCCGGCGGCTCGGGATGCACGCGGCCACGTTGCGCGCCTGGGAAACTCAGGGCATCCTGCACCCGGGACGGGACCGGGCGACCGGGTATCGCGAATACGGGCCCGACTGTATCCGCGATGCCGAGATCGCGCGGCAGTTGCGTCAGGGCGGCTACCAATTGTCGCAGGTGGCACAGTTTCTCGACTCGCTGCGCACGGCGGGCGGCGCGGACGCGCTGGCGATCTTTCTCGCCTCCTGGCAGGAGCGGCTGACCACCCGCAGCCGCAACCTGCTCGCCGGGGCGGCCCAGCTCGACACCTATCTCACGATGCTCGATCGGGTGCGCTGACGCCGCGCGGGCGGCTCAGTGCGGGGTGTCGGCGGGCAGGCCGAGCACGTGCTGCGCGAGGTGGTTGAGGGCGAATTCGTTGCTGACCGGGCCGGAACGGGACAGGCGAGCATCGAGGAAGACGTCCAGCCAGCCCGCCCGCTCGTCCCAGGCGTCGGCGCCGAACACCTGGAGGGCGCGGTCGGCGGCGTCGAAGGCGAGGTCCGCGGCGAGTACCTTGGCCGCGTTGCTGTCACCGGCGATGACCTGCGGGTCGGCGCCGGCGTCGATGCGGGCGGCGGTGCGGTGGACCAGCAACCGGGTCGCGGCCAGCCGGGCGTGCAGGGCGGCGAGGGGATGCGCGACGGCCTGATGGACGCCGATCGGCCGGTCGGCGGCGATGACGCGGTGGCGGGCGCGGTCGACGGCCCGGGTGAGGCTGTAGGCGGCGGTGCCCGCGCACAATGCGGCGGTGAGGGTGCGTTCGATGTGGGTGAACGGCCACATCACGGCCGTCCCGCGGCCCTCCGCACCCACGAGCGCGTCGGCGGGTACGACGACATCGGCCAGGTCGAGCCGGAATTGGCGCACGCCCTCGCGAAAACCCATGGGTATCTCCGTGATCGACGCACCCGCGGTGCGCGGATCCAGCAGCACGCAGGTGTGGCCGGCGCCCGTGCCGGCGCGACCGAACACCAGCACGCGATCGACCACATCGAGTGCGGAGGTGATCTGCTTGACCCCGGTGATCGTGAAATGGTCACCGGCACGGCGGATCTCGGTGCGCACGCCGAAAAGGTTGTGGCCGCTGTGCGGTTCGGTGGCGGCCATGCCGAGATGCGCCGTGCCGTCGGCGATCCGCGGCAGCCACACGTCCCGGAGTTCGCGGGGACCGGTCTGTGCGAGGGCATGGGCGACGGCGGTGGACAGCACCGGCAGCCACAACACGATGCCCTCGGCCGCGAACGCCTCGAGTACCAGGGCCAGGCCGAGCAGGCTGCCCTCGGCGCCGGGCAGTGCGAGGCGGGTCCAGCCGTTGTCGCGGAACGCATTCCACAGTTCGGGATGTATCTCGGCATGGTCGAGCAGGTGCCGGCGCACCTCCGCCGCGCGGTCCGCGAATGTCGCGGCGACCTGTTGTGCCCGGGTCTGTAGCCGGGTGAGATCGGCTGGTAGCTCGAAGTATTCGGTCCGGATCGGCGATGCGACGGTCATCGGGCTGCTCCCTGTTGTCCCCAACGATGCGGACAGAGTAACACTCCGGAGTATTGCTCGGTAGGGGTTGCGGAGTGTCACTCCGGCGGGTGTAGCCGGGCGACACCGTCACCCTCGCCGACCACCGCACCGTCGGCGTCGAGCAACTGGATCCGGATGCGGCCCTCGACCGGGCCGGGGCGGCTCGGCGGCGCGGCGGGTGTGCCCGTCAGCCCGGCGACGGCCGCGGCGATCAGATGTTCCGCGAATTCACTCGCCGAGCCGGGTAGCTGGCCGGCCAGCCACTGCTGCGCGATGGCGTGCGCGGGGCCGGTGACGAGCGCGACGACGACGGTCATCGGCAGCTCCCGCACCTCCCCACGCTCGACGAAAGGCGCCAGCCAGCGCCGATATTCGTGGTTCAGCTCCTCGTTCATCTCCCGCAGGCGCAGGCCCGCCTCGGTCGACCAGTCGAGCCGGCCCTGCGAATACACGAACCGGGCCCGATCGGGATGCTCCTCGATCCAGCGCAACTGGTGACGGATCACCCCGCCGACCGCATCGGCCAGCGCGGCCGGATTCGCGGCGAGCACCTGCCGATACCCGTCCTGGACCGAGGCGATCGAGTCCACGTACAGCGCGCTGGCGATCGCCTCCTTGGTCCGGAAATGGTGGAACAGCGCACCGTTGGACACCCCGCTGCGCTCCCGGATCCGCGCGATCGTGGCGCGCTCGTACCCTTCCTCGATGAAGCAGGCGAGCGCGGCCGCCAGAACTCGTTCACGGATGCCCACGGCAGACAGAGTAATACTCCGTCCGGTCAGGGATGGGCGATCCCGTACCAGCAGACCTTCCGTAGGGTGTGCGGATCGAGCCAGAAGCTGTCGCCGAGGCCCGCCAGACAGACCGCGGAGGCCACGAGGCCGATACCGAGCACGATCCACAGCACCGGATCCCGCGAGCCGCGAGCCCACCACACCTCCAGGGCTCCCCGGATCGTGGCGGCGGTGATGAGGGCCACGACCAGATATATCGCCCAGGTCAGCCCTGCGGCCGGGTCGATCCCGTGCTGGTCGCGCGGGCCGCGCAGCCAGCCGCCGACGACGGTGCCCGCGGCCGCGACGATGGTGGTCAGCGTGCGGAACGTAGCGTGGACGTCGCGGAACCGCCCGTCCCGAAGGGTCCGGTCGAGGGGCCACAGCGCGATGGTGAACGCCGCCACGCCCGCTGCCACCGCGAGCGACGAGAGCACGGCTTCCGGAATCGGCAGGGGTGCGGTCCAGGTGCAGCCCATGCCCCGATAGGCGGCGTTCTCGAGCGCGGTGGCGGCGACCGTCGCGGCCATCCCGACGCAGATGAGCAGGGCCGGTATCAGGGCAACCGAGTAGGCCCGCAACGAGGTTCGCGATCCCATGATCACCGTGCCGAGTATGTCCCAACCGCGCGGTCCGGCGTCACCCGGCCCAGCAGATCTTCTGCAGCACTTCGGGATCCAGCCAGCAGCTGTCGACGATCTTGCCCAGTACGGCCGCGGTGGCGAGAACGCCGATGCCGACGACGATCCACGACGGGCCTTCCTTCGAACCCCGGGTTCGCAGGATCGAGCGGCAACCCCGCGCGGTGACGACGGTGAGCAGTGCGGCGATCGACCACACGGCCCACAGCGGCCCGGCCGTCGGATCGATTCCGTGCTGATCCCTGGGCCCCCAGAAGCATCCGGGGATCACCGTCGCCGCGAACGTCACGATGGTGGTCCAGGTGTGGAGCGCGTTCGGCCCGGCCCGAAACCGCCCTTCCCCGGGCCGAAATACGAGTGTGAGCGCGAGGATCGCGGCCGCCAGCGCCAGCGAGAGGAGAACGGCCGCCTGCACCGGCATCGACCGGGTGCCGCCGCAGGTCATGGTGTGGTACGCGGCATGATCGACTGCGGCGGCGAGTATCGTCGCGCTCATCCCCGCGCAGACGAGCAGCGCCGGCGCCAGCGCGATGAACCGCATGCGGAGGGATTCGGACGCTCTGATGATCACAGTGCAGCGTATGACAATTCGTGGCGCCGGCCGCTTCGGAACCGGCCGACCGGCCCGTGGCGGATCGGGTGCCGAGTTCCGCTGGTGGCCGGGAGAATTCGGCCTGTACTCCGGTATCGGCGCCGTGGATCGGTGCGAGGGCGGACGTCACAGGCCGTCCAGGAATTCGTCCGTGTCCCGGCGGGAGCGGAGGCGGACGAATCTCAGATGCCGGTATTCCGGTGCGTTCTGGGCGGTCAGATAGCGATCGCGGTTGGTGGAGTGGGTGTTCCAGGCCCACAGGATCACCGATCGGTCCGGGTCGCGGGAAACCATGTTGCGCAGGCTTTCCCGGTTGCCGTTCCACAATTCGCGGCGGGTCAGCGCGCGGCGCAGCGTCCGGCCGGTGATCCGGCGCATGACCACGGCGCGGGGGAGGTCGAACCACACCACGGTGTCGGCGCGGGCCCAGACGAGGTCGCCGAGCTTGCCGAGATAGTTGCCGTCGACCACCCAGGCGTCACCCGCGATGCGTCGGGCCACCGTGGCCCGGAATTCCTTCTCCGGCATCGCCGTCCAGCCCGGCTGGTGGTGAATCGCGTCCAATTCGATGTACGGAATTGCGAGCCGGTCGGCGATGTTTCGCGCCAGCGTGCTCTTACCCGAACCGGACGTCCCCACCACCGAGATTCGCTGCATACCGGTCACCCCGACATTATCCACGCCGGTTGCGCGGGGCCCGGATCAATCCCACGGGGGTGGTCCGGTGCGGGTGTCCCACGCCGCCAGGGCTTTCGCCGCGACCAGCCGGATCCCGGCCCGGTCCGCGTAGTCCTGGGCCTGCGCGGTGAAAGTCTGCGCGGTGGTGACGACCGCGGCGATATCGGCCCGGTGGATCGTGTGCGCGGTGCCGCCGAAGCGCTGCACGTCCTGACTGCCCACCGCCCGTCCGTTGCGATAGCGCTTGGCCTGCAACACTATTCGGCGACCGTCCGGCGCTCGGGCGATGACGTCGGCGCCGAGATCGCCGGCGCCGCCGACCACCCGGACCTCGGTGCAGCCGTCGCGGCGGCACAGTGCCGCGAGCGCTTCCTCGAATTCCCTGGGGGTCAGCGCGTTCTGCCGTAGCGCCGCCAGCGTGCGGGCATCCTCGCGGGCTCGTGCCCGGAACCGGTACCACGCCCGGAGAATCACGGCGACGACGACGGCGGTCAGCAGGCATACGGCGACGGTGATCAGGATGTGGGCCTCGGCGGCGGCCGCGTGCACCGCGCGCGGGACGAGCACCGTAGCGGCGGCGGCCGCCATGATCAGCAACCCCAGCGTGTTCGACGTCCGGCGTCTGCGCCGCCTGCCCATCCCCGCACTCCTCTCCACCTCGCCGTCCGGAGGTCGGTCCCGCGGTCGCGAACGAGAACCGTATGCGCGCAACCGAAGTCCGGCCTCACCGTCGACACTATCGTGGCCCGTCAGCCGGGCGGGCGGGCGAGTAGTGCTCCCCAGTGCGGATCGAGTGGGCCGGCGCCGATCAGCCGGAGGCACCACCACAGGGTGACGGCGACGGAGTCGAGGACCGGGATGCCGGTTTCGGCTTCGACGCGGGCCGCGATCGGCGCCCCGTACATGTTGGTGCACAGGTAGACCAGTGCGTCGGGTCCGGTGGCGGCCAGCCGGCGCGAGGGCAGCAGCAGTTCCTCGGGGGTGATGCGGGCGAAGGATTCGTTGTCGGTGTGGCCGAGCGCGCACGAGGCCCCGACGGTGATGCCGTCCTCGGCGTAGCGCTCGGCGATGCGCGCGGCGACGTCGGCGGTGTACGGGGTGAGCAGGCCGACCGTGGTGATGCCGAACGTGTCGTAGGCGGCGGTGCAGGCGAGGGTCGAGGTGGTCGCGGGAATGCCGGTGGCGCTTTCGATGTCGGCGACCATGGCGCGGTCGTGGTCCGCGCCGAGCCAGGAGCCCGCGGTGCCGTTCCAGACGATGAGGTCGACATCGGCGGTCGCCAGCAGTGCGGCCGCGGCGCGCATGGCGCCGAGATCGAATTGGCGGTCGGAGTCGTCGTCGACGGCGATGCGGGTGACCGCCACCCGGGTCGCGTGGACGGTGACATCGTCACGGCCGGTGAGCATCCGGTGGGTGGTCGGTTCCAGGCAGGTGTTCGACGACGGCACGATCATGCCCAGGCGGGCCGGTCGCCGCGCGGTGGTCACGCTCGGTCCCGGGTGGTGACCAGTGGGCGGCGGTCCCGGTAGCCGAGGCGGGGCAGGTAGCGGCCGACCGGCCCGGGGTCGTGGAAGCCGTTGCCGTCGAGCACGATTCGCCCGGCGGCGATCACCACCTGCGGCCAGCCGCGCAGTCGCATACCCTCGAACGGGCTGAAATCGCTGCCCATGTGCAGGTCCGCGGCGGCGACGGTGCGGGTTTCGGCGGGGTCGAGCACGACCAGATCGGCGTCGTAGCCGGGGGCGATCACGCCCTTGCCCGGTATCGCGTTGATGCGGGCCGGCGCGGCCGCGAACAGGTCGGCGAAGCGTTGCAGAACAACGGGATCCGAGCACGATCCGAGGGTGTCGGTGAGGGCGGTGAACGCGACCGGCATCCGGGTCTCGACCCCGGGCAGGCCGTGCGGCATCAGGCGGACATCGTCGCGGTGCGCGCGTTTCTGGGTGAGGTCGTAACAGGAGTGGTCGCTCGCGACGGTGTCGATGGCTCCCGCGGCGAACCGGTCACGCAGTGCGGCAACGGTTTCCGGTGAGCGCATCGGCGGGCAGCAGGCGTACCACTCGGGTACCCGCCCGGCGTACACGCGGTCGTCCAGCATCAGATAGTGCGGGCAGGTCTCCGAGTGCACCGCCAGGCCCCGGGCACGGGCGGCGCGGGCCAGATCCACCGCGCCGGGGGTGGACTGGTGCACGAAATACACCGGCGCGCCGGTGTATTCGGCCATGGCCAGCACCTCCCGGACCGATGCCTCCTCGGCCAGTTCCGGGCGGGTCCGGTGCAGGTGCTCGATGCCGATCTCGCCGGCGGCGGCACGCTCGTGGGTGCAGTCGACGACGATCGCGTCGTGCTCGGCGTGCACATAGGTGAGGCCGTCGAGGCGGGCCATCTCGCGCATCACCTTCAGCACCGTGTCGTTGCCGGCCATCGTGACGCCGCGGTTGGTCATGTAGAGCTTCACCGAGCGGACGCCGAGTGCGGCGAGCCGTTCCAGCTGGTCCGCGACGGTCGGGTCCCAGTCGATCACCGAGGCGTGCAGCCCCACGTCGCAGCGCGCCTGCCGGGCGAGGTCGAGCTTGTTCTCGATTGCCGCGAGCGGGGTTTCGGTCGCGTCGCGCGGGATACCGAAATCGAGGATCGTGGTGGTGCCCCCGCGCAGCGCGGCGGCGGTGGTGAGCGCGTAGTCGTCGAGAGTGCGGTAGGGGCCGGTGATCTGGGCGACGTGGCAGTGGCCGTCGACGCCGCCGGGGAGGACGACCCGGTCCGTGGCGTCGATCACGCGGTCGGCCGGCGGAACCGGTTGCCGGGCATCGAGGAGTGCGGTGATCCGGCCGTCGTCGACGACGACATGCGCTGTGGCGGAATGTGTCCCGCCGACGACGAGCCCGTGGGCGACGATCAGGTCGGTCATCGGCGGTCCTCTCCCGGTGCGGTGTGCGGATATTGGTCGCGGTATTTGCCGACGTGGTGCAGGGATTGGGCATCGGCGAGTTCGGGATCGCCGCTGGCGATCGCCTCGACCAGTGCGCGGTGTTCGTCCACCAGTTCGGTCATATCGGTGACATGCCGGAACAGCCAGTGCATCCGGCCCTGCAACGGTTCGAGTGCCGCGCGCAGGAACCGATTTCCGGCGATCCGGGTGATCTCGTCGTGCAGGTCGCTGTTGGCCCGGTGGGCCGCCTGGGCATCGCCGCGCTCGACCGCCGCGGCGGCCGTGTCGACCAGGGCGCGCAGCGCGGCGATGTCCGCCGGGCCGGCCCGCCGCGCGGCCAGCCGGGTGGCCAGCACCTCCAGGGCGAACCGCATCTCGAACAGATCCTCGACATCGCGATCGGTCAGTTCGGCGACGATCGCGCCACGGGTGGACCGCTCGGCGAGCAGGCCCTCCTGGATGAGCATCCGCACCGCCTCTCGCACCGGCAGGCGCGACACACCGAACTCGGCGGCCAGATCCCGTTCGACCAGCCGGGTGCCGACCGGGTAGTAGCCCTCGAAGATCCTGGACCGCACCGTGTCCCGGATCCGGACCCGCAGCGGTACGGCTCGCTGCGGGTGGTCGCCGGATGGCGAAGTCACCGGATGCTCTCCTCTCACCTGCCGTGTTCGCGGACGTTCACAGTGCCACGATCGCCGCGATCGGCGCCTGGCCGGGCGGCGTCTGGTGTTCCGTCCCGCCCGAGACGAAGATGCGCGCGTCGCCGGTCTGGGCGGCGATCAGCGCACCCACGGCGGCGCGGGAGTGCCGCTCGTAGTTGATGTCCGCGTCCGACAGCATGGTGGTCCGCTGCCCGCGCAGCAGCCCGCCGACCGGCGCCTCCGCCTTGGCGAACACCGCGGCGATCCGGCCGCGCTCGAATTCGCCGGGCTCGCAGTCGAATTCGAGCCCGGCGGCGCGGAGGGCGGCCCGCACGCCGGCGAGGTCGATCGCATCGGCCAAGGTGGCGTGGCCGATGCGGTACGGGCTGGTGGCCCGCGTGGAATTCGCGAGGACGATCACCTCGCAGGCGGTCAGCTCGCCGCCGGCGGAGGTGGAGGCGACATTCGAGTACAGGGTCAGGTCGGTGGCGATCGCCGCGTCGGTCACCGCCGTGGCGGCGACCTCGCCGAGGGCCAGTGCGACGCCGAGCGCGGTGGCGCCGCGGGCATAGGCCTTCGACCGGTTCGGGTCGGTCGTGACCACCTCGGCGCCCCGGGTGTGGGCGTCCGCGATACCGGCGGGGGTCAGTAGCGGGCCCTTCACCTGCACATAGTGGACGTCCTCGACGTCGCAGCCGAGGTCATCCAGCGCCCGGCGGACCGCGGCGGCGACCTCCTCGGCCGCCACGGTCCGCCCGACCTCCTCGGGGCGCAGGTCGCGGGTGCGCTGGACCGACAGGGCCAGCCGCTTCGTCCCGTCCGGGTCGCCGGCCGCGGTGTCCTCGCGGGTGAACACGGTGACATGGGGTGACAGCACACCCTCGCAGCCGCCGGACCACACGAACGCGACCTGCTCCTCGACCTCCTGCGGGGTCTGCTTCCGCACCGTCGAGAGATACTGTGCCAGAACCGTTGTCGCGTAGGCGCGGGTGAAATCGTTGGCGCCGCCGTTGCCCTCGGTCTTGCCGATGGTCGCCACGATCGTGCCCGGGTCGATCTCCCCGGATTCGACCAGGGCCCGCAGCGCCGTCACGTCACCGGGGTGGGCCATGGCCAGCCGGTGCACACCGATCCGCATGATTGTCCTTTCGTCGCCGATCCGGGTGATCAGATCGCGGTGACCGGGTTGACCAGGCTGCCGATACCGGTGGCCCGGCATTCCACCACGTCGCCGTCGCGCAGGAAGACCGGCGGCGTCATCTGGTAGCCGCAGCCGCCGGGTGTGCCGAGCGTGACGATGTCGCCGGGTTCCAGGGTGATGCCCCGGGACAGGTGGCTGATCACCGCGGCGGGGGAGAAGATCATGTTCCCCGCCGATTCCCGTTGGCGCACTTCGCCGTTGACCAGCAGTTCGGTCTCCACCGCGGCGAGGTCGCCGATCTCGTCGGCGGTGACCACGGCCGGTCCGAGCGGGCAGTAGGAGTCCTGGCCCTTGCCGTAGAAGAACTGACTGGTCCGCGACTGGAGGTCGCGGGCGGAGACGTCGTCGGCGAGGGTGTAGCCGAAGATGTGCCCGGGAGCGTCCGCCTCGCTGATCCAGGTGCCGCCCCGGCCGATGATCATCGTCAGTTCGACCTCGTAGTCCAGCTTCTCGGTCAGGCGCGGATCGAGGATGATCGGCTCACCCGGGCCGACGACCGCGGTGACCGGTTTGGAGAAGAACAGCGGGATGTCGGGTATCTCCACCGGCAGGCCCAGCGCTCGCGCGTTCTGTTCGACGTGGGAACGGTAGTTCATCCCGACACAGAACACATTCTTGCGGGGCCGGGGGATCGGCGACCGCAGCACGACATCGGTTGCACGGCAGACGTTCTCGTCACCGATCTGTGCCGCCTCGGCCCGTTTCCGGGCCTGCGCCAGCGCGTCCGGCCCGCCGTCGAGCAGCGACAGCAGCGAGCCGAAGACCGGGTCGCCGCCGGAACCGGTGGTCAGATCCAGGATGTCGCCGTCCGCGACGTGTACGCCGAGGTGGGTGCCGCCGTCGCGGTCGAAGGTCACGAATCTCATGCCGACACCGCGGGACTGTCGGTGGTTTCCGCGGGGGCCCGCCGGCGGCCGATCTTCAGTTCGTTGAACAGCAGGTTGAGCACGATCGCCGTGATCGCGCCGGAGGCGATACCGGAACCGAACACCGTTTGGATCCAGGACGGGAAGTGCGCGTAGAAGTTCGGCGCGGCGATCGGCAGGATGCCCATGGTCAGGGTCGCGGCGACGATCAGCGCGTTGATGGCGCCCTGCTGCTCGTCGTGGAAGTCCACCGTGCTCAGCGTCTGCAGGCCGTTGACCGCGACCAGTCCGAAGATCGCGATACCGGCGCCGCCGAGCACCGGCAACGGCACGATCGCCACCACCGCCGCGACGATCGGGAACAGCGCCAGCACGACGAGGATCAGCCCGCACGCGGCGACCGCGAACCGGCTCTTGACCCGGCTCATCACCAGCAGGCCGATGTTCTGGCCGTAGGCGCTGGCCTGGAAACCGTTGAGGCCGCCGCTGATCACCGAGCCCAGGCAGTCCGCGCGCAGGCCGTTCGCGACATCGGCCGGCGAGACCGGACGGTCGACGATGTGGCCGATCGCGAGCATGTCGGCGGTCGCCTCCGTCATGATAACGAGCATCACGATCGCCATCGACACGATCGCCGCGGGCTCGAAATGCGGTGCGCCGAAATGGAACAGCCCCGGCACCGCGAACACCCGCGCGGAGCCCAGCTTCGAGAAGTCGACCATGCCCAGCGGCATCGCGACCAGGGTGCCGATCACCATCGCCACCAGCATCCCGACCCGCTTGGTGAAACCCGGTACGTACGTGACGATCACGAGCGTGAGCAGCAGTGTCAGCAGGCCGATGAAGACGTTCTTCGCCGAGCCGAAGTCCTTGCTGCCCTGATCGCCCTGCAACCAGCCGATCGAGATGGGGATCAGGCTGATCCCGATCACCGTCACCACCGCACCCATCACCAGCGGCGGGAAGAACCGTAACAGCTTGCTGTACAACGGGGCCGCGAAGAACATCACCGCGGCGGCCACGATCACCGCGCCGACGATCACCTGCATCGCCGCCGCGCCGCCGGCGTGACTCTTGCCGATGGCGATCATCGAGGCGATGCCGGAGAACGAAACACCCTGCACCAGAGGTAGTTTGACGCCGATCTTCCAGATGCCGATCGTCTGCAGCAGGGTGGTGAGTCCCGAGGCCAGCAGACTCGCGCTGATCAGGAAGATCAGATCCGCGGTCGGCAGGTGCAGCGCGGTGCCGATGATGAACGGCGGCGCGATGATGCCGGCGTAGGCCGCGAGCATGTGCTGGGTGCCCAGCGCCAGCAGTTTGCCGACGGGCAGCATCTCGTCGACGGGGTCGGCGGTCTCGCCGGTCACCGGCCGGACCCGGACCGAACGCAGGGGATTTCTCATGGCTTCCTGGCCTCATCTCACCGAGGTGGCGAATATTTTGGGATCCCAAGATTCTCGAAAGCGCGTTACCCCGGTATTGCGCCGAGCTTTCCGCCGGTATCCGGATCGAGAAGATCATGTTGCGGGCCCGGTCCGCTGTCGGCTCGGCCGCGACGATGATCGACTCCGATTAGGATGGTGGCGTGGGGTTCACCGGATTCGGTCCAGGCGATGTGGTGTATTTCCCGGAGGGGCCGTTCAGCGGCGTCTGCGGAGTCGTACGGGAGGTGGATGATCGACAATCCCGGCTACGCCTGGATTTCGGGGAGGGAATCGTCCATCGCGAGGGGGGTGTGCTGCGGCAACGCTGGCACAGTCTGATCGTCGGATTCGACGAGGTCGAACTGGCATAGCGGCCGATGGCTCACTTCGCGTCGCCGTAGTTCTCGACCACCGCGGTGGTGAACGGGAACCGCACCGGCGTCGGCCCGAAGGCCAGCCGGCCCGCGGTGTCCGCCGCCTCGGTGATCGTCGCGGCGACGGTCGCGGCCTCCTCTGCCGGGCAGTGCACGATCACCTCGTCGTGCTGGAAGAAGACCATTTCGGCGCGCAGTCCGGCGCCGTACATGGCCTGCCGCAGCCCGGCCAGTACCAGCAGCGCCCATTCGGCGGCGCTGCCCTGGACGACGAAGTTACGGGTGAAACGGCCGCGCGCCCTGGCCTTCGGCGAACTGCCGGCCCGCGGTTCCTCGTCGTCGGCGCGTTCGAAGGCGGCGGCCGGTGGACAGGTGCGGCCCAGCCAGGTGCGCACGAGCCGGCCCTCCTCACCCGCGGCGGCGGCATCGTCGACGTAGGCGATCGCGGCGGGGTAGCGGCGGCGCAGTTCCGCCATATGGGTGAGCGCGTCCCCGGAGGTCTGGCCGTAGACGGCGCCCAGCAGTGCCACTTTGGCGCGGTCGCGGTCGCCACCGAAGGCGCGGGCCGCCAGATCGGCGTACAGATCCTCGGCGCGGCCGGCCACCTCCATCAGGCCCGGATCGCGGGAGATGGCCGCGAGCACCCGGGGTTCCATCTGATCCGCGTCGGCGACCACCAGCCGCCAGCCCGGATCCGCGCGGACCGCCTGCCGGACGATCTTCGGAATCTGCAGGGCGCCACCGCCGTTGGTGGTCCAGCGGCCGGTGACCGTGCCGCCGGGCAGGTATTCGGGCCGGAAACGGCCCTCGTGCACCCACTGGTCGATCCAGGCCCAGCCGTTGGCGGTGTGCAGACGATACAGCGATTTGTAGGCCAGCAGCGGCGCCACCGCGGGGTGATCGATCTTCTGCAGTTCCCATTTCCTGGTGGAGGACAACGCGATTCCGGCGCGCGCGAACGCCTTGACGATGTCCTGGGGCAGATCGGGCCGCACCCGGATGCCCGGCCCGAACGCGCGCGACACCTCGTCCGCCAGTTCGGCCATCCGGCGCGGTTCGCCGCCGCCGGGAATGCGTTCGCCCAGAAGGGAATCGAGCAGTTCGCGATGGATGTCGGCGCGCCACGGCACTCCCGCGCGCGACATCTCGGCGGCGACCAGCATGCCCGCCGACTCGGCCGCGATCAGCATCCGCATGCGTTCGGGATGCGCGGTGGCGGCGGTGCGGGCCACCTGTCCGGCGTAGACCTCCAGCAGCGCGGTCAACTCGTCGGTGCCGGGTGGCAGCGGCACCGGGCCCGAATCGAACAGGGCCGGCTCGGTGTCGGCGGCGCGCAGGGGAGCGTCCGGCGGGACGGGACGGCCGTGCAGCCGGGCCCAGGCGGCGGGCAGGGACCGCGCCTGCCCGGACTGGCCCTCCTCGTGCCCGATCAGCAACGCCTCGGCGGCCTCCACGTCGTAACAGCGTTCCACCCGCACCCCGGCCGCGAGAAGCCGCCGATAGACGGCGGTGGACCGCCAGACCCACCGCTCGACCTCCGGCCGCGACCGCACCGCCTCCTCGAACGAGGATTCGCGGACCACCGGCCCCGCGGCACGGCCGTCGCCGCCGAGCGGGCACAACCGCGCTCCGCCCTGCCCTGCCTCCGCCACCGCCCATCGCATACCCGTCAGTCTGGCAGTGGGGACCGACAGGATCCGCGAGGACCGCCCCGGCCGCGGGTCAGGGTGCCGCCGCGTCCGGCGGAGTCAGCGACAGTCGGCGGCACTCGTCGCCGCAGCGCTGGCCGGGTGGCCGTAACGGGTTGTCGCGGTGCAGGATTGCCGCCGTCGGCGTCACCGTCACGGTGTCGCCGTGATATTCGGCCTTGCCGTCGATGATGAGGCTGCGGGCGCCGGCGCGCGGCGGTGGGCACAGCAGTGTGACGGCCGGATTGACGTCGATGTTGCGGCGCGTGGTGGGGCCGGTGTGGTCGATACGCAGCGCGTATCCGTCCGGCACGACGACGGCCCCGACCACGTGCGGCTGTGCGTCCGGATTCGTGGTGATCAGGTAGGTGAACGCGAAGGTGGTCAGCAGGTCACCGAGTTCGGTGTGTGGCTCCCCACTCATGTGATCCAGGCTACAACCCCGTCGCGCGACGGGACCGCGAATCCGTACTGCCCGATCGCCGGAGCGCGGGGTCGCCGGAAGTGGTTGTCCCCGTTCAGAGCTTCTTGCCGACGGCGCCGTACAGCGAGACGCGCTTGTCGTGGCTCGGCGGATGCTCGATGCCCTCGTTGCGCCAGCGGTGGATGACCTCGACACCCGGGGGGAGCAGTTCCAGGTCGTCGAAGAACCGGGAAACCTGTTCGCGGGTGCGGGGAGTGACCGGGATGCCGCGGTCCACGTAGACCTGCAGCAGGCGGGCCATCCCGTCGGGATCGTCTGCGCCGTCGTCGAATTCGGTGGTGACGTGTGACATCGCCAGATACGAGCCCGGGACCAGCGGCTGCATCAGCCGCTGCACGATGTCGTAGACGTCGCCGGGTACGAAGTGCAGCAGCGCCATCATCGACACCGCCACCGGCCGACTCAGGTCCAGAGTGCTCGTCAATTCCGGGGAGGCGAGGATCTCTTCGGGATCGCCCGCATTCGCCTGCACGTAGGAGGTGCGGCCTTCCGGCGTGCTGACCAGCAACGCCCGCGCGTGTGCGTACACGATCGGGTCGTTGTCGACGTACACCACCCGCGCGTCCGGCGCGAGTTCCTGCGCCACCTGGTGCAGATTCGGCTCGGTGGGAATGCCGGTGCCGATGTCGAGGAACTGCCGGATACCTTGGCCCACCAGATATTTGGTGGCGTGGTGCATGAATTCACGATTGGTGCGCGCGGTCAGCCGGACCGACGGGAAATCGTGCAACGCCTGCTCGGCGGCCGCCCGGTCGGCTTCGTACGAGTCCTTCCCACCGAGGAAGTAGTCGTACATCCGAGCCGGGTGCGCCACATCGGTATGCAGGTCGATAGGGCCGTCGAACACGGCAACGTCTCCTTGCGACGTGGGGATCTGTACTACGCAGATATACCGTATCCGGACGTGCGGCCCGATCAAATCCGGCAGACTGCCCGGTTCCGGCGCATTCGGGCCCGGATTGTCCGAACCGGGTTCGGGACCAGGCGATTTCGCCGTTCCGGCCGGCGAGGCGACCGCGGCCGGCGCCGGTGGATTCGGTGACCGGGCCGACGATCGCGTCCGTACCCGGTGGCCGCCGCGCCGGTTCCGGGGTGTTCAGTCGTCGATTCCGGCCCGGCCGAGCAGCAGTGCGCGTTCGGCCGCGTTGGCGGTGAGCGCTGCGGCCGTGGCGAATTCGGTGCGGGCCTCGTCGGCGCGGCCGAGGCGGGTCAGCAGGTCGGCGCGGACGGCGTGCAGGAGATGGTAGCCGTCGAGCGTGCCGGACTTCGCGAGCACGTCCACCACCTCCAGTCCGGCGGCCGGGCCGTGCACCATCGAAACCGCCACGGCCCGATTGAGTTCCACCACCGGCGACGGAAACCGTTCGGCCAGAATCGCGTACAGGCCGGCGATGCGCCGCCAATCCGTCTCGGCCGCGGTCGGGGCCATCGCGTGCGCGGCGGCGATCGCGGCCTGGAGGGTGTAGCGGCCCGGTAGCCGGGCCTGTGCGGTGTCGAGTGATCGCGCCCGGCCCAGCGCGGCGAAACCGCGGCGGATGTACAGCCGGCTCCAGCGGGTGCGATCCTGATCGGCCAGCAGGACCGGATGCGGGCCGGCGCCGCGGGCGCGCAGCCGCGACGCCTGGAGTTCCAGCAGCGCCGCGAGGCCGTGCACCTCCGGTTCGCGTGGCAGCAGTCCGGCCAGGATCCGGGCCAGGCGCACGGCGTCCTCGCACAGTTCGGTGCGCATCCACGCCGCACCCGAGGTCGCGGTGTACCCCTCGTTGAAGATCAGGTAGAGCACCTCGAGGACGGCATCCAGCCGCACCGCCAGTTCCGGTCCCGCCGGCACCTCGTAGGGCACCCGTTTCGCCGCGATGGTGCGCTTGGCGCGCACGATCCGTTGTGCCACAGTCGATTCCGACACCAGATAGGCGCGGGCGATCTCGTCGGTGCTCAGGCCGCCGACCATCCGCAGCGTGAGCGCCACCTGGGCCGGACGCGACAGCACCGGATGGCAGGCGGTGAACATCATCCGCAGCAGATCGTCCTGGGGCGGCTGCTCGGGTGGCGTGCGCTGGTCGATCACCAGATCGTGGCCGAGCAGCGCCAGTTTGCGATCGAGGGTGCCGCGGCGGCGGATCCGGTCGATACCCCGATGTTTGGCGGTCAGCATCAGCCAGCCACCCGGATTCGGCGGAACCCCCTCGCGCGGCCACTGTTCCAGGGCCGCGACGAGGGCGTCCTGCGCGAGTTCCTCGGCGGTGCCGATATCGCCCACGATCCGGGTCAGACCCGCCACCAGGCGCGGCCATTCGATCCGCCACGCGGTCTCGACCGCGCGCCGGGCCGCGGCGTCGCCGGATCCCGATCCGTTCACCGAATTCCGCTCACTCCGGCTCGACGACCTGCCGGACCTCGACCTCGATATCCCACTCCGGGCCGTGGACGCGCAGGAAACGCCGCGACCACTCCACCGCCTCCTCCTGGGACCGGGTCTGCAACAGGCAATAACCGCCGATGATCTCCTTCGACTCGGTATAGGGGCCGTCCAGGACGGTCTGCACACCGTTGGTCTGCCGGATCCGGGTGGCCTCCTCGATCGGCCGCAGCCCGGCGGTGTCGAGCAGCACGCCCGCCTTCGTCATCTCCTCCAGCAGCGTGCCCATGTCCGCCATCAGTTTCTCGTCCGGCCCGTCGGAGGGGGCGGCGGTGGGATCGAGGCGAATCAGGGTCAGGTAGCGCATGTGCGGCATCCTCTCGTGTCGATGTGGCGGGCCGGGTATCGGCTCACCCATCCACACCTCGAACGGGAGGCGACCCGGATCGACACCGCGTCGGTGTGATGCCGGTCACCATACTCACACCATTCGGTGCAGGAGTTCCTCGGTGAGGTCGGCGAGGCGGCGGGCGTCGCCGGGATCGAGGGTCGGCAGCGCGGGATCGACCGGATCACCGCGGTCGATCGCGGTGAGCGGTTGCGCCGGCGGATGGTCGATGAAGCCGTCGATCGGCGCGATCGACTCCGCGATCGGCCGCGCCTTCAGCGCGGCGGCCACGCGCAGCAGGATCCGCACCGGCAGCGGCAGGGGCGAACTGTCCCCGCTGCGGGTGAAACCGGGGTGGTACATGACGAACCGGGCCCGCCCGGCCCGCTGTTGTGCGAAGCCGACGCCGAGCAGGTCGTTGGCCCGCGCGCCCTGGATCATCGCCCGGACCGGCCGGTAGCCGCGGGTGGACTGCGGGTCGTCCCAGTCGATCGCACCGGCGGTGGTGCCGACGCCGGCGACCGTCACGATCACCGGATTCGCCGCCGCGTCCAGCTGCGGGCCCAGCCCGCGCGACAGCAGATAGCGGCTCAGGTAGTAGAGCGCGAAGGTGTACTCGAGGCCGTCGACGGTCTCGCGGCGGCGCGGACTGTGCCGGTTCGCGAACAGCAGCAGCGCGTCGACGGCCGGGTACCGCGCGGCGATCTCATCGATCACCCGCCGGTTCTCGGCGATGGAACTGAGGTCCGCGCGCACGGTGTGCAGCCGGTCGGCCGCGCCGAGCCGCTCGGCCTCGGCGATCAGCGCGGTGAACTTCGCCGGATTGCTGCCGACGGCGACGAGCCGGTCGCCGCGGGCCAGCCGGGACAGGGTCACCGCCTTACCCATGCCGTCGGTGGCGCCACTGACGACAATGGTCTTGCCCGGATCGGATGTGGAATCTGCCATGTGCCGATCATCGATTCCCGCGCGGATCAGCGAAAGAAGGCAGTTCGATGTCAGGTACGCACACCGATGTGCCCTCGATGCTCGCATTCCGGCTGCCGGTGCCGATACCGGCGGCCGAGCACGAGCAGTGCCCGGTGACCGAGGTACTGCGCCGGGTCGGCGACAAATGGTCGGTGCTGGTACTGGTGCAATTGGGCAGTCGCCGGCACCGTTTCAACGAACTGCATCGTTCGATCGAGAACATCAGCCAGCGCATGCTCACCCGCACGCTGCGAATCCTGGAGCAGGACGGCCTGATCGAGCGTGAGGTGTATCCGACCGTGCCGCCCAGCGTCGAATACGGGCTCACACCGCTGGGCCGCGGGCTGCTGGTACCGCTGTCCGCGCTGGCGGACTGGGCGGTCGAGAATCATCGGCACATCGCCGCCGCCCGCGACCGGACCGATCGGCGGTGGGACGGGGAACGGTGACGGTTCAGTCGTGCAGCAGGTCGAACAGCGCGGTCTCGTCGAGTTCGCCGCGGCCCGCGTCGACCGGGCGGGCGAGCAGGTCGCGGGCGGCCCGGCCCAGTGCGGCCGGACCACCCACGCTGTCGGCCAATTCGACCCCGACGCGGGTGTCCTTCAGCCGGAGGGCGGCGGTGAAGGCGATGTTGCGGTCGTAGTGCCCGTCGAGCATCCGGCGGCTCGCGCGGATCACGCTGGGGCTGGCGGCGCCACCGCGGCCGAGGGTGTCGACGACCGTCGCGAGGTCCAGGCCCGCGAGTTCGGCGGTGCGCAATGCCTCGGCGGTGGCCGCGATCTGGATCGATCCCATGAGGTTCTGGATCAGTTTGTAGCTGGTGCCCGCGCCGATCCCACCGAAGTGGACGATGTTGTCGCACAACGGTTCCAGCAGCGGCCGCAGTTGCTCGAGCCGGTCCGCGCCGGCGCCGACGAACAGGGTGAGCCGGCCCGCCGCGGCGGCGTCCGGCAGTCCGGTCACCGGGCAATCGACGTAGCGGAAGCCCTGTGCGGCAGCATGTTCCGCGAGCTCCAGCACCCAGGAGCGGGACAGCGTGGAACATTCCACGGCGAAGGCGCCGGGCGCGGCGGCGGCCAGTGCGCCGGTGTCGCCGAGCCAGACGGCGTGCGAGGCGGCGTCGTCGGCGACCATCGAGAACACCGCTTCGGCGCCCTCGGCGGCGGCGCGCGGTGAGTCGGCGAGGACGGCGCCGGCGGCGACCGCCTTCGCGGCCTTCGCCGCGGACCGGTTGAACACCCGCACTTCGTGTCCCGCGGCCAGCAACCGCGCCGCCATCCCGGAACCCATCCGGCTGCCCGCACCGAGGAATGCAATCGTCGCCATTACCCGGACCCTACCTGCGGGCTCCGAGGCGGGCCGAAAGCGGGAGCGGGGTGGTGCGAGTTGGGGAGCGGCGGCCCTGAACCTGAGAGCGGGGTGGCCGAACTGGGGTGCGCCAGCCCCGAATCTGGGCGTGGGACGCCCCGAATCTGGGAGCGGGCAGCCCAAGTCTGAATGTGGGACTGCCCGAGTCCGGGTGCGGGCAGCCTGAAGGACGGCCTGAGTCTGGGGGCGGGCAGCCCAAGTCTGAATGTGGGACTGCCCGAGTCCGGGTGCGGGCAGCCTGAAGGACGGCCTGAGTCTGGGGGCGGGCAGCCCAAGTCTGAATGTGGGACTGCCCGAGTCCGGGTGCGGGGCAGCCTGAAACTGGGGGCGGGACGGCCTGAAACTGGGTGCGGAGCGGTCTGAACCCAGGAGCGGGGTGGCCCGAGTCGTGGAAGGGGCGGCTGGAATCCGAGTGCGGGGACATGGGCGTGGGGCGGCTCGAACTTGGGAGCAGGTGGCCCGAATCTGGGAGGGGGCGGCCCGAACCTGGGAGCGGGGTGGCTCGAAACGCTGTTTCTCCCAGTCGGTTTTGAGAAACCTGGCATTTCCGTCACAGTTACGCCCGGTTCGATTCCAGTAGGCCACGTGGACGTGGCCGGGAACCGATAGAAAGGCTTCACAGTGGGTTCCACAACACACGCCAGGCGCCGGCGCGGCGCGGTGGGAGTCGCAGCGGTCGGCGTCATGCTGGCCGCTCCGCTCACCGCGCTCGCGAGCCCGGCGTTCGCAAGCCCTGTGTTCATCGGGAACAGTTGCGCCAGCGGATCCGGTTGCGGCGGACCGGGAATCCTCCCGAGCGACCCCGATCAGCCGCCGGGTCCGCCTGCCGGCGATCCGAATTGGCCGGGTGACAACGACGGTATGCCCAACCCCGGTGCGCCGGGATGGCCGGGAGGCCCGGGTGGTCCCGGGGGACCTGGTGGTGGCATTGGGAATCCGGGCGGTCCGGGTGGTTGGCCCGGCGGGGGCGGTCCGGGCGACCCGGGACATGGACCCGGTGGTCCGGGCGGCGGACCTGGTGGCGGTGGTCCGGGTGGTTGGCCCGGCGGGGGCGGCCCAGGACATGGACCCGGTGATCCGGGTGGTGGACCCGGCGGTCCAGGTGGCGGTCCGGGTGGTTGGCCCGGCGGCGGTGGGCCCGGCGGCGGTCCGGCCGGCGGCGGTCCTGGTGGGGGACAGGGCAGTCCGGGTGGACCCGGTGGTCCGGGAGGCGGACCCGGTGGGGGACAGGGCAACCCGGGTGGGCCGGGTGATTCCGGACCTAGCGGTCCCGGTGGCGGATTCGGCAATCCCGGTGGCGGCATGGGTGGCGGCCCAGGTGGACCCGGCGGCGGTATGGGCGGTCCCGGTGATCCAGGTGGACCCGGCGGCGGTGGTATGGGAGGTCCTGGTGGGCCGGGCAACTCCGGTGGCCCGGGTGGAACTTGCACTACTGGTCCGACCTGCTGATCCGGCGCAGCGCAACGGTCACATCGCGAAAGGCGTTGTGGCCGTGTGGATGACGGACGAGGCAGCACACGCACGAGGGGTCGTGTGCTGCCCGCCGGTTACCGTTCGACCCAACGCGGAGCCCGCGCTACGGTTCGCTGTCGCTGTCGCTGTCGCTGTCGCTGTCGCTGTCGCTGTCGCTGTCGCTGTCGCTGTCGCTGTCGCTGTCGCTGTCGCTGTCGCTGCCGCTGCCGCTGCCGCTGCCGTGAGCGGCGTGGCGGGCTTGGTGCGCGCGGCCGAATGCGGGCCATTGTGGATGTGGTGCCGCAGGCGGGAGAGAGACGGGGGGAGGAATCCACGGCCAGTGCGGATGTGTACTGTCGCAGGTGGGGGAGAGACGGGGGAGGGGCCTGCGGCCATTGCGGATGTGTGCTGCCGCAGGCGATTTCGGTGGCTCTAGTTGTGGTCGGCGGCCAGGTGTTCGTGGAGGGTGACGGGTGGGTGGCCGGTGAAGCGTTCGATCGAGTCCGTGACCTGGTACAGGTCGTGTCCGGAGCCGATGTCGCGGAACAGTTTCCAGAGGTTCGTGAGGTGTTCCACGGTGACGGGGTCGCGGTAGAGGGTGGTGGCGGTCTGCTGCCATCGGTCCGGATCCACGTCTACGTAGCGGACGCCGAATGCCTCGGCTGCTTGTGCCGCGGTGAGGATTTCGCCTGCCAGCCAGTGGATCGGTTCGATGGGGTCGGGGTTGAGCAGGATGCCGGTGGCGACGTCGGCGACATCGGTGGCGGCGATCAACGGGAGGACCGTGTCCGGGGATCCGAGGGGGAGGGCCAGTTCGCCGCTGTGTGCGATGACGACGCGCAGGTTTTCGAAGAAGACGGCGGCGCGCAGGTGGACGGCGCCGATGCCGGCACGGTCGAGGGCCTGTTCGGCCACCCAGTGCCGGCGCATGTGTGGGGTGCCCGCGTGCGGATCGGAACCCAGTTGTGAGACCGCCACCACTCGTTCGAGGCCCTCGTCGTGTGCGGCGGCGGCGAAAACCGCTGCGGCGTCGAGCATTCCGGCGGTGACCGGATAGGTGAAATAGGCGCGGCGGACGCCTCGGACGGCGGGTAGTACGGTGGTGATCTCGCGCAGGTCGCCCACGATCACGTCCGCGCCGAGATCCTTCAGTTCGGCGGCGCGCGCGTCGTCGGCGCGGACGAATGCCCGGACCGGGTGGTCGTCGTCGCGCAGGGTCTCGGTGACGCGGCGGCCGGTGGCGCCCTGCAGTCCACCGGCGGCGCCGGTGACCAGGATCGGTTCCATGGTGGTTGTCTCCTCAGGGCCGGGTGGGCAGTTCGAGGGTGAAGACGTCGCGATCGGCAAGGGCGGTCAGGAATTCCACGGGGTCGAACGCCTCGCCGGGGCTCACCACGCCGCTCTTGACGCCGCCTTCGGCGATGCGGATCGCCGCTTCGGCCGCGATGAGCGCGCTGACCCGCCACAGGTCGCGGCCGCGCACATGTCCGGCCGCCGACCCGTGTGCGCCGAGAACCTGGACGGCGACGGTGTATTCGCTGTCGGCCCGCTCCTCGGCGGGCAGGTGTTCGCTGGTGAAGGCCCGTTCCTCCTCGAAGGTGCGGGCGGTCAGTTGCGCCTCGACCGCGCGGGTGCGGACGTGCCGGGGCACCGTGAGCGGCTCCGGGAACGGCACCGGGGCGATCATCGTCCGCGGGCCGACCGGCGGCGGGAACGCGAAGACCGCGTTGCGTGGCTCGACGAATCCGAATTGCAGTGCGCCGTCGGCGAATCCGATGCGTTCGGTGTCGGCGAACAGCAGCCGGGCGGTGGCCATCGCGCCGGTGGTCAGTTTCCAGTTGGCGACCGAGTAGGCGACGGTCACGCGCTCGATGTCGGCCATCCCGCGCGCGACGGCGCCGGCCAGGAGGTCGCCGAGTCCGCCGTAGAAGCTGGCGTCGGGCAGCATCGTGAAACCGCCGCGTTCCGCCGGGCCGCCGAAGTCGTCGAAAAGCTTTCGGACGTGGTGTATTTCGAGTGCGTGGTCGACGTAGTGCCGGCCGGCGGCGGCCGCCGCGGCGGCGACGGGCAGGCCGGTGGTGGCGAACGGGCCCGCGCAGTTCACGACGATGTCCGCCGAATCGGCAAGTGCGCGTAACGATTCCGGATCGTCGACGGTGGCGGGCAGGATCCGCGGATGGCCGAGTGCCGCGAGCCGATCCGGGTCGCGGCCGGACAGGAGGACGTCCTTGCCGCGGGAGAGGAGTTCGGAGGTGACGAGGCGGCCGGTATGGCCAGAGGCCCCGTAAATGGCGTAGATCGTCATGGTGATCAACTTCCATACTGTGGGTATGTAAGAGATTTACATACCCACAGTATGGAAGTCAAGGCGCACAACCGGTTACATTTGGCTGGTGAGTACCCGCCGCACCCAGGCCGAGCGGACCGACTCGACCACGGGCCGGCTCGTCGACGCGGGGCGCGCGCTGTTCGGCCGCAACGGCTACGCGGCCACCTCCATCGAGGCGATCACCACCGAGGCGGGCCTCACCAAAGGGGCCGTCTACCACCACTTCGGCGACAAGGCCGCGCTGTTCCGCGCCGTCTTCGTGGCCGAACAACAATGGATGGCCAGCGAACTGGAACAGGTCGCGCAGCGCGCGCCGGATACCTGGACCGCCCTGTTGCAGGGCTGCGCCACCTTCCTGAACCTGTGCCTGAATCCGCGGTGCAACCGCATCGTCATGCTCGACGGGCCCGCGGTGCTCGGCTGGGACGCCGTGCGCGAGATCGAGGCCGACCACGTCCTGCGGGTGCTGTCGGACGGGCTCGCCCGAGCCGCCGCCGACGGCGAACTGTCCGAGGGCGACCTGCGCATCCGCTGCCACCTGCTGTTCGGCGCGCTCTGCGAAGCCGGAATGTTGCTGGCGCGCACCGGCGATCCCGCCGCCGCACTGCCCACGGTGGTCGTGGAGGCGACCCGCATGCTGGAGGCACTGCGGGCCTGAGCGTCAGGGCCGGAGGCGGTGGTGGAGTGTCACCACGTGGCCCGTTCCTACCCGGATCATCGCAGCCTCAGCCTCAGCCTCAGCCTCAGCGTCGGCGTCGGGGCCGGAGGCGGTGAACCGCGGGTCCCCGGGTTCATGCCGGGGTCGTCGATGCGTGCGCGGACTCAGGCCGGGCGGGGCCGGGTCTCGGGTACAGCGCCGTGGTAGAAGTACCGGCCGAGCCCGACGGTGAAGACCAGGATCCCGTAGACCGAATGTTCGACCGAGGCGGTGAACAGGGATCGAGTGCGCGCGTAGCGGGTCGCGAAGATCCACCCGCCTGCTCCGCTGGCCGCCACCGAGAACCAGCTGCCGAACAGGATGTGCGCGTAGCCGAATGCGGCCGCACTGGCCGCGACCAGTCCGCGTCCCTCACCGAAGACCGGCGCGTACCGGTGGAACAGGAACGATCGGTAGATCAGTTCCTGCGGGTACACGCTCAGCGCCGGATACAGGACCATCACCGCGAGCCAGATCAGCGGATTGCGCCGGGGCAGATCGAACAGATCCTCGCGGTGCCGGGCCGCCACCATGGCGGTCAGCGCCAGCGCGCTGGACCCGGCGAGCGCCGCCATCGGACGCGCCTGTCCGGGCAGTGCCTCACTGCGCCACAGCGCGTCCCGATCGAAATCCGGTGAGCGCCGCAGGTACCAGGCGGCCCCCGAGGCGAGTGCGAGCAGCGCCGGAATCGGCGACTTTCCGCGCAGCAGTGCGTTGTAGGCCGTGGTGCCACCGAAGAACAGCGCCGCGTACTCGGCACCCAGATACAGCCGCCGCCACGGTCGAACTCGCATGCGCACCACCCTAGCCGGTCGGCGCGCGGTCGGCCGGTGTGCCCGTGCGCCGATGACGGCCCTCCGGCCCGCGGTCGGCGCGGCTGTGCCCGGTCACGCGACTGGGATCTGTGCCACGCGATCCGGCCGGCGCGGGGGCGGATTCAGCCGCGCCACCCCCGCGCCGGTGCGGTGACCAGCTTCACCCGGACGGGAGCGGGCACGGTGGTGAACAGGTCGCGCATGGTCGCGGCGATCGCGAACAGGTTGCGGCGATCGGAGAGGTAGGCGCGCTGGCGCTCCGGCGAGAGGGTGAAGAAGCCGTCGAAGAACAGCGGAATCTCGGTGGGGGACAGGGTGAGCAGAGCGCGCAGTCCGGTGTTGCGCAGTGCGTGGACGGCTCGGGCCTGCCACGGCCAGATCGACGCGCCGGTGGCGACCGCGTCGGCCTCGGCCAGTGCGGTGGCGACGCTGTAACCCGTTGCGGGATGCAGTAATCCGCCGGCGGCGCCGAAATGCTCGTCGCCGGGGCGGCCGCCCTCCACCGGGAACCGGACCCGCTCGGTCGGCTCGGTGCCGTCGAGTTCGATACCGCGGCCGCGCAATCGGGTGTGCAGCCGATCCCGCAGCACCGCGAGATCGAGTGCGGGCCGGCCGGCCAGGCAGGTCTCCTCCAACAGGACGGTGTCGTCGTTCAGCGGGATCGCGTACAGGAACGAGCGTGGTTCCGCCGGTCCGGCACCGTTGTCCGGCCGCCAGTCCATGAAAAGCGGCTCGTCCCAGCGCTGCCGGGGCACCATGACGCCGAAGGCGGTCTGCTCGGCCAACTCCGGCGCTCGGCGCACGCCCCGGGCGTCGACGACCCGGCGCGCGGTGTACGTCTCGCCGGATTCCAGCCGCACGGTGGCGGGACCGCCGTCGGCGCGGCGGATCTCGGCCACCGTGCCCGCGACCACGCGCACGCCGTCCAGGTCCAGCGAATCCCGCAGGGCCGCATTGTCGAAGACCACGTACCGCCGGTCGATCTCGAACCGCCGGGTGCCCCAGGCGACCGGCCGCGGAAGCTGCGCCGCGAGGGTCCGCGGCGCGATCCACGGCGGAAGCTCGTCGGCCCATGCGGCATACGTGGCGGTCCAGTGCCGGTCCGGATGCGGATCGATCGCCAGCACCGATATACCGTGTGCCCGCGCGCGATGCGCGAGCGCTCGCCCGGCCGGGCCGAGCCCGCAGACGATGAGATCGGTCACGATGAAGATTGCAGCAGACGAGTCCACCATGGGTGGTCACCGGCCCGGACGGGTGCGGTACTGTCGAAAACACAGCCCGGGGGGACGACCGCTCGAGGGCGCCACGGCGACCCCGGCTGCGGAAGGTTGGCAGCGATGACGAATCCCCCCGGTCCCTCCGGCTCCGAGCCGAGCGACGAGGCCGAATGGTGGTCGCAGCCCGACGCCAATCAGTCCGGTTGGAATGCGCCGCAACCCGGTTGGGGTTCCAACCAGCCGACCCCCGCTCAGACGGTACCGGCATCGTCCCCGGCGCCGCCGACCCAGGCCTGGGCCGCCCCGCCTCCGCCGCCGCCACCCACCCAGCCGCCGACCTGGCAGCCGGCCCCGCCGCCGTATCAGGGTGGCTACCCCACTCCGCCGCCGCGTAAATCCAATGGCGGCATCGTGATCGGGGTCGTCGTGGGTGTGGTGCTGTTGCTGATCGTCGGGATCGGCGTGGCCGCGCTGATCGCCAACAGCGGTGGCGGTACGAACAACAACGCCGTGTCGACCTCGACGGTCACCTCGTCGGCGGTCGCGCGCAGCAGCGCGAGTTCGTCGGTGGCCCGGCCGACCACGAGCAGTGTCGCGACCTCCCGGCGCTTCAGCTACAACGAGGCGGCCAAGGACTGGAACTTCAAGCTGGGCAACATCTCCTTCCACGCGGACTGGGTCGAGGGCCGGGACCACACCACGTGCGCCGACTTCGAGGCCGACGGTGCGCTCACCGACGCGGGCTGCAAATACGCCGCGGAGATGGTGTACAAGTCCGAGGGCGGCGCGCTGATGCTGACCGAGTACGTGCTCGGCATGCAGGACGCCGACCACGCCACCACCGCCGCCGAGACGATCAGCGACAGCGACTTCAAGCTGCGTCCCGGTAGCTACATCAGCAACTTCGCGGTCGGCAAGTGGGTGGCCGACGCCGAGAAGGACTTCGTGGTCGTCACCTTCGTGACCACCACGCCGGCGGTCACCGAGGACCGGGCGAAGGATTATCTGCACTACAAGCAGACCGATATGACCGGCGCCCTGAGCTTCCGCTGATCCGATCAGACGCCGCCGGTGGCGAGCAGGCCACCGTCGACCCGGACCACCTCGCCGGTGATCCAGGCCGCCCGGTCGGAGACCAGGAAGCCGACCAGCGCGGCCACGTCCTCGGGAGTGCCCAGGCGCTTCATCGGGTACGCGGCCGCCGCGGTCTCCTCGCCGGCGGAGTAGAGCGGACCGGCGAACGTGGTCTTCACCACACCCGGCGCGACCGCGTTGACCCGGATCGACGGGCCCAGCTGCCAGGCCAGTTCCTCGGTGAGGCGGATCAGCGCCGCCTTGGAGGCGCCGTAGGCGGCGATCACCCCGGTGGACCGCAGCCCGGCCACGCTGGCGATGTTGACGATCGCGCCGCCGTGGGTCTGCATCCAGGACCGGTACGCCTCCTGGATGTAGCCGAGGGTGGCGACGACGTTGACGTCGAAGATCTTGCGGACCGCGTCCAGGTCGGCGTCCATCAGCGCGCCGAACACCGGATTGATCCCGGTGTTGTTGATCAGGATGTCCAGCGAGCCGAACTCGGCCACCGCCGTCATCACGGCGTCGCCGCGGGCGGTGGCGTCGCCGGCGTTGCCCGCCTGGGTGAGCACCCGGCCCGGATGGCCGAGGGATCGCAGTTCCTCGGCGGCCGCCGCGAGCGGTTCGGGCTTGCGCGCGGTGATCAGTACGTGCGCGCCGCGGGCCAGCAGTTCCGCCGCGATGGCCTTGCCGATGCCCCGGCTCGCGCCGGTGACCAGTGCGCCCCTGCCCGCCACGTCGTCGGTCATGGCAGGGACGCTACCGGAGCCCGAGGCCGCCTCGGGAGGCTCGTCACGGCCTCGTTACCGGCGCGATGCGGTCGTTGCGCGGGACACCGGTAAACTGAGTGGTCGGCGTGCGGGTATCGGGAGCACACTCTGCACGAGCCGCCATCCCGTACACATCAGCTCGAGGAGACCTTTGTGATCACCGCGACCGACCTGGAGGTCCGGGCCGGAGTCCGCACCCTGCTGACGGCGCCCGGCTCGGCGCTGCGGGTGCAGGCCGGCGACCGGATCGGACTGGTGGGCCGCAACGGCGCCGGCAAGACCACCACCCTGCGCATCCTGGCCGGTGAGGGCGAGCCGTACGCCGGTCAGGTGATCCGGTCCGGTGAGGTCGGTTACCTTCCGCAGGATCCGCGCGAGGGCGATCTGAACGTGCTGGCCCGCGACCGGGTGCTGTCCGCGCGCGGCCTCGATTCGCTGATCCGGGAGATGGAGAAGCAGCAGGCGCTGATGGCCGAGGTGGCCGACGACGCCGAGCGGGAGAAGGCCGTGCGCAAGTACGGCCGGTTGGAGGAGCGGTTCTCGGCCCTCGGCGGATACGTCGCCGAGAGCGAGGCGGCCCGGATCTGTCACAGCCTCGGCCTGCCCGACCGGGTGCTCGGCCAGTCGCTGCGCACGCTCTCCGGCGGTCAGCGCCGCCGGATCGAGCTGGCCCGCATCCTGTTCGCCGCCTCCGACGGCAGCGGCGGCAAATCCGGCACCACCCTGCTGCTCGACGAGCCCACCAACCACCTCGACGCCGACTCCATCACCTGGCTGCGCGGTTTCCTGCAGAGCCACGACGGCGGCCTCATCGTCATCAGCCACGATGTGGAACTGCTCGAGGCCGTGGTCAACAAGGTGTGGTTCCTGGACGCGGTGCGCGGCGAGGCCGACCTCTACAACATGGGCTGGAAGAAGTACCTCGACGCGCGCGCCACCGACGAGCAGCGCCGCCGCCGCGAGCGCGCCAATGCCGAGAAGAAGGCGTCGGCGCTGAAGCAGCAGGCCGCGAAGCTCGGCGCGAAGGCGACGAAAGCCGTTGCGGCGCAGAACATGCTCAAGCGCGCCGAGCGAATGCTCGCCGACGCGGACGAGATTCGCCTGTCCGACAAGGTGGCCCGGATCAGGTTCCCGGAGCCCGCGGCCTGCGGTAAGACCCCGTTGATGGCGAGCAATCTCACCAAGATGTACGGCTCGCTGGAGATCTTCACCGGTGTCGACCTCGCCATCGATCGCGGCAGCCGGGTGGTCGTGCTGGGCCTCAACGGCGCCGGCAAGACCACGCTGCTGCGGCTGCTCGCCGGTGTCGAACAGCCCTCGGCGGGGCAGCTGGAACCCGGGCACGGCCTGAAGATCGGCTATTTCGCGCAGGAGCACGACACCCTCGACGACACCGCGACGGTGTGGGAGAACATCCGCCACGCGGCTCCCGATGCGGGCGAACAGGATCTGCGCGGCCTGCTGGGTGCGTTCATGTTCTCCGGGCCGCAGCTGGAGCAGCCGGCGGGCACCCTGTCCGGCGGTGAGAAGACCCGGCTCGCGCTGGCGGGCCTGGTGTCCTCGGCGGCCAACGTGCTGCTGCTCGACGAGCCGACCAACAACCTCGACCCGATCTCCCGCGAACAGGTGCTGGATGCGTTGCGCAGCTACGCCGGTGCGGTCGTGCTGGTCACGCACGATCCCGGTGCGGCCGAGGCGCTCAATCCGGAGCGGGTGATCATGCTGCCCGACGGCACCGAGGATCACTGGTCACAGGACTATCTGGAGCTCATCCAACTCGCTTGACGCCCTTGGCCGCTCGGGCCTCGGATGCCTTTTGTCGAGATTTCGTGATCCGAATCACATCAAAGCGTTGATCACGGACGCCGGAGTGTCTAGCCTTGAATAAGGCTGCAGGGCGACCGGAGGAAGCCATGAGTGACAGGCCCGCACAGGGGAAATCTGCATTGGGTAAGGGCACGCGCGTCACCGGGAAGTCGCGAGACCGACTGCAAACCCAGTTGAAGAAGCAATACGAGGCGGGTGCCAGCATCCGCTCATTGGCCCGGGAGACCGGTCGCTCGTACGGCTTCATCCACAACGTGCTCGTGGAGTCGCATGTGCAACTCCGCAGCCGTGGTGGCGCGAATCGCCGCAAGGCGACCAGTAAGTAGAACGACCGCCTCGGCGGCGCCGGGCCCGATCAGCGACCGGGCACGGCGGCATCGCCGGTGACGAGATAGTTGGCCAGGCTCGCGAACAGCGGCAAGCCGGTCTTGATCTCCAGATAGGCGAACTGCCCCTGTGGGTTCACCTCCAGGAAGTAGTACTCGCCGTCGAGACCGAGCCGGATGTCCAGCACGCCGAATGCCAATCCCAGCGCACCCATCAGGGTGGTGAGGGATTTGCTGACCGCGGCGGGCAATCGCTCGGGCCGGAAGTCGACCGAGGTGTCCAGGCGCGAATCGACCCGTCCCACACCGGATTGCGAGTCGATGCGCACGGTCCACTCGACCCCGTCGATCCAGACCACGCGCAGATCGCAGTCGGCGTCGACGTAGTCCTGGAACGTGGTCGGCGCCCATCGGATGCTGTCGAGGCGGGCCAGATCGGCCGCGGTGACCAGACGGGTCTCGGAGAATTCCGCGCGGCCGGTGCCGGTGCGTTTGTAAACCACCGGGCCGGAACGGGATTCGACGAAACTGCGGGCCTCGTCCGGGTCGGTGGTGACCAGTGTCTCCGGAATGGTGAAACCGGATCGGCGCGCGGTCTCGAGCTGGACGAGTTTGCGGCTCGCGGTGCGCTCGGCGCCGGGATCGTTGACCCACAGCGCCGGAATCGACCACAGCAGGCCCTGGAGGAAGCCGTCGCATTCGGCCTGGCGGTATTCGTCGTCGGCGCGGCGCATCCCGGGCGGCACCTCGGCGCCGCGCGGACGCCGCCACCATACGGCGCCGACCTCGTCGAGGCCGGGCAGATTTCCGAGGCTGCGGCCGGCGCCGGCCCGGTCGAGCCGGAAACTGCCGCCCTCCCTGGGGAAGTCGCGCATGTCCAGGCGTAGCGGGGACATCCGGTGGTCGCGCAGCAGGGTGGCGGCCAGCGCGTCGGCGTGCAGATCGTCGGATTCGGTGACGATCAGCACCGCGCTCGCCGTTCGAGCGGGCATCGGGCGCCTAGTCGAGACTGTCGCAGGCGATGCCGTCGTCGCTACGGGCGAAGGATCGGGTCTGGCAGCAGGTCAGGGTGGCGCCACCGACGCCGGGACGGGTACTGAGATGCAATGTGCCGGCCCACTTCTCGGTGAGCTGCTGCAACTGCTCGTCACCGCGGGCGGGGGATTGACTGCCGGGCAACGTCATCGGGCGTTCGGCGAGGGCTATGCGCCGCCGCTGCGTGAAATCGGCGGTGGCGCCGGGCCGCACCCGGACCATCGCCGAACCGGTCTCGGAACCGGCTGTGGCGCCGAATGTTTCGATCTGGATGACATCGGCCGGATCGAAAGTCCATGTGCCCTCGGCGGATCGGAGGACCACCGCGCGGTCGGACGCGGAAAGTAGCTGCCCGGACAGGGTTGCCGCGCCGGCGGCGGTCACCGGCGGCGGCGCCGCCGTATCCGGATCGGACGAGGAAACGGCCTCGGTCATGAGCTGGTCTCCGATCTGCTCGCGGTTTGCTACGGGACCTGAACGAGAACCGATCATAGCGTGACGGCGGCATCGATCGACCGGCATCGGAGGATTTCGGGACCGTCCGGCAATCTTCCGGTACCGGCCCGGAATGGCCTATCGCCGTGAGTTTTTCGTATGCGATATCAATGACGGCAACCCGCGGGCCGGGTGTCCGCGGCGCGGGTGCGCCTAGGGCTTGCGCCGCACCGACGCCTCGACCAGGTCGAGTACGGCCCCGAGGTTGTCACCGGCATGTCCCGAGGCGATCCGGGCGATGAGCCCGTCCAGGACCAGGTCCAGATAGCCCAGCAGCACGTCCGTGGGTACGTCGTCGCGCAGCGCGCCCGCGGCCTTGCGCCGTTCCAACCGGGCCAGGGTGGCGGCGGTGAGTTCGGCCGAGCGCTGGGTCCAGCCTGCGGCGAACTCGGGATCGGTGCGCAACCGGCGGGCGATCTCGAGCCGGGTGCCCAGCCAGTTGTACTGCTCCGGATTGGCGAGCATATCCCGCATCACCTGCACCAGGCCCTGATTGGCCGCGACGTCGGCCATTCGCTCGGCGTCCTCCTGCGCCAGCGCGAGGAACAGCGCGTCCTTGTCCCGGAAGTGGTGGAAGATCGCACCACGGGACAGTCCGATCGCCTCCTCGAGACGCCGTACCGTGGCGCCCTCGTAGCCGTATTCGGCGAAACAGCTGCGCGCTCCGTCGAGAATCTGGCTGCGGCGGGCCGCGAGATGGTCATCACTGACCTTGGGCATGGCTCCTCCAAACGGGAAGGGCCCGGGCCCCGAGGATCTCGGGGCCCGGACCGTGGCGCCCGCAGTGTCAGCTGCGAATCATGTTGCGCAGCACGAACTGCAGGATGCCACCGTTGCGGTAGTAGTCGGCCTCACCGGGTGTGTCGATCCGGACGACCGCATCGAACACGACCTGCTCGCCGTTCTCCTTCGTGGCGGTCACCCGCAGAGTCTTCGGAGTCACCCCCTCGTTCAGCTTGGTGATGCCCGCGATGTCGAACGTCTCGGTGCCGTCCAGCTTCAGCGACGCGGCCGACTCACCCGCCGGGAACTGCAGCGGGATGACGCCCATGCCGATGAGATTGGACCGGTGGATCCGCTCGAAGGACTCGGTGATCACCGCGCGCACCCCCAGCAGGCGGGTGCCCTTGGCCGCCCAGTCCCGCGACGAACCGGAACCGTACTCCTTGCCGCCCAGGACCACCAGCGGGATACCCGCGGCCTGGTAGTTCTGCGAGGCGTCGTAGATGAACGCCTGCGGGCCGCCGTCCTGGGTGAAGTCGCGGGTGTAGCCGCCGGTGACGTCGTCCTTGCCGATGGTGTCCAACACCATGTTCCGCAGCCGGATGTTGGCGAAGGTGCCGCGGATCATCACCTCGTGGTTGCCGCGCCGCGAGCCCAGCGAGTTGTAGTCCTTGCGCGCGACGCCGTGTGCGTCGAGGTACTGCGCGGCCGGGGTGCCCGGCTTGATGCTGCCGGCCGGGGAGATGTGGTCGGTGGTGACCGAATCGCCGAGCAGCGCCAGCACCCGCGCGCCGGTGATGTCGGCGACCGGCGCCGGCTCCACCTGCATACCGTCGAAGTACGGGGGCTTGCGCACGTAGGTGGACTCGCCGGCCCATTCGAAGGTGTCACCGGCCGGGGTGGGCAGGTTCCGCCAGCGCTCGTCGCCCTTGAAGACGTCGGCGTAGGACTTGCGGAACATGTCCTGGTTGATCGCGGCCTTGATGGTGTCGTCGATCTCCTGGGCCGCGGGCCAGATGTCGCGCAGGAACACGTCGTTGCCGTCGTGGTCCCGGCCCAGCGCGTCGTTCTCGAAGTCGAAGTCCATGCTGCCCGCGAGCGCGTACGCGATGACCAGCGGCGGTGAGGCCAGGTAGTTCATCTTCACGTCGGGGGAGATGCGGCCCTCGAAGTTGCGGTTGCCCGACAGCACCGCGGCGACCGACAGGTCGTTGTCGTTGACCGCCTTGGAGATCGCGTCCGGCAGCGGGCCGGTGTTGCCGATGCAGGTGGTGCAGCCGTAGCCGCCGAGGTAGAAGCCCAGCTTCTCCAGATAGGGCCAGAGACCGGCCTTCTCGTAATAGTCGGAGACGACCTGCGAGCCCGGCGCCATGTTGGTCTTCACCCACGGCTTGGAGGTCAGGCCCTTCTCGACCGCGTTGCGGGCCAGCAGGGCCGCGCCGATCATCACCGTCGGGTTGGAGGTGTTGGTGCAGGAGGTGATGCCCGCGACCACGACCGCGCCGTGGTCGATGACGAAATCGCCGCGGGCCTCGTCGCGCACCCGGATCGGCTTGGTCGGCCGGCCGGCACTGCCGTTGGCGGCGGTCGGCACCACGGCGCCGTCCTCGGCGAAGCTCAGCTCGGCCGGATCGCTGGCGGGGAAGGACTCCTCGAGCGCCTCGTCCAGCTTGGTGTGCGGGGCGCCCTCGGGATCGCTGGTGTAGTTGTGAATGTCCTTGCGGAAGGCCACCTTCGACTCCGACAGCAGGATGCGGTCCTGCGGGCGCTTGGGGCCCGCGATGGACGGCACCACGGTGCCCAGGTCCAGCTCCAGGTACTCGGAGTAGGCGGGCTCGTGCGCGGCGTCGTGCCACATGCCCTGCTCCTTGGCGTACGCCTCGACGAGCGCGAGCTCCTCGTCGGTGCGGCCGGTCAGGCGCAGGTAGTTGATGGTCTCCCCGTCGATCGGGAAAATGGCTGCGGTGGAACCGAATTCGGGGCTCATATTGCCGAGGGTGGCGCGGTTGGCCAGCGGCACCTCGGCCACGCCCTCGCCGTAGAACTCGACGAACTTGCCGACCACGCCGTGCTTGCGCAGCATCTCGGTGACGGTCAGCACCACGTCGGTGGCGGTCACGCCCGGCTGGATCTCGCCGGTCAGCCGGAAACCGACCACCCGCGGAATGAGCATGGAGACCGGCTGGCCCAGCATGGCCGCCTCGGCCTCGATGCCGCCGACGCCCCAGCCCAGGACGCCCAGGCCGTTGACCATGGTGGTGTGCGAATCGGTGCCGACGCAGGTGTCGGGGTAGGCCTGCCCGTTGCGGACCATGACCACGCGGGCCAGGTACTCGATGTTGACCTGGTGCACGATGCCGGTGCCCGGCGGCACGACCTTGAAGTCGTCGAACGCGCCCTGGCCCCAGCGCAGGAACTGGTAGCGCTCGCCGTTGCGCTCGTACTCGAGTTCCACGTTGCGCTCGAAGGCGTCGGCGGTGCCGAACACGTCGAGGATGACCGAGTGGTCGATGACCAGCTCGGCGGGGGACAGCGGGTTGACCTTGTTCGGGTCGCCGCCGAGGGCGGCGACCGCCTCGCGCATGGTGGCCAGGTCGACGATGCAGGGAACGCCGGTGAAGTCCTGCATGACGACCCGGGCGGGGGTGAACTGGATCTCGGTGTCCGGATCGGCCGAGGGGTCCCAGCCGGCGATGGCACGGATGTGGTCGGCGGTGATGTTCGCGCCGTCTTCGGTGCGGAGAAGGTTCTCCGCGAGTACCTTCAGTGCGTAGGGCAGCTTCTCGGTGCCGGGCACGGCGGAGAGTCGGAAGATCTCATACGACCGATCTCCGACCTGGAGGGTGCCCTTGGCGCCGAATGTATCGATGCTCGTCATACGTTCAGCTCCACTCGTCGGTGAGGGTGGCCGCCTGCGGGGCTGGTGCCGGCGGCTCGGTCGAGGGCGCAGTCTCGGCTGTGCGCCTCGTGCTTCCAACCGTAACAGTACGCTTGTCCTGTGAAACGCGCGGGGGCCGCCGAGTCGGCCACACCCGCAGCCCACACTCCCCGGTCGCGTACTGTGCACGCAAGCCCCTCGGAGCGTTCGGTGCCGAAGGGCGTCATCAGCGTGCTGATCACCTGCGACACTGTTGGATGCCCGCCGCTCGGCCGAGCGGCTCGACCACCCGGATGGACAATGACCGCCTCGCACACCTCGGTTCTCATTCCCATGGCCGTGGAACTTCCGCCGAACGTGGATCTGAGCACCATCGTGGCGGACCTGGCCGACGACCACGTCTCCGTGCCGGCCGGCAAGGACGACACGCAACTCGTGCAGATCGCCGCCGACGCGCGTGCACACGGCATCCAGCTGAACATCGTCGTGGTGCCCGGCAATCCGGGCCGCGATTCGGACCTGCGCGATCTCGCCACCGAGGTGGGCAAGCAGACCCACGGCACGGTCGTGGTGCTCAGCGACGACTGGGTCGGCACCTACAGCGACGCGATCAACCGCTCGCGGCTGGAATGGGCCGAGGACACCGCGAAGTACCGGGGCGGTCACTCCGCCGACGCCGCGCAGGTCGTCGTCTCCCGGCTGGAGACGCCCGATCACGCCGCCTGGACCGCGTTCACCGGCGTGGTGCTGGCCGGGGCCGTGGTGACCATCGGTGGGTTGTACATCGTCAAGGCCCGGCGCGCGGCGCGCGAGCGCGGCTGATCTCCGCTCCGTCACGGATTCGCCCCGGGCCGGACTCGGGCCGGGGTACGTGGCCGGGCCCGCGCTCGCCCGGATCGCCGGCGACCGACCGGAAGTACGTCCCAATGGCGAGGAATGAACCGCCGGTCTGCTTTCGCGGATGAATTCCTGTGCCGCATCTGGCTATTGATGAGCAATCGTTAAATTACGCTGCCGTCATTCTGCCGACTTCGTTATCGGCGGGGGAGAAGTGTCGTACGGTTGCCCACGACACTCTCGAGGTAGAAGTGTCGGGAGAGTGCAAAGAGGCTCGTTTCACTCAGAGTTGTTGCTGGTGCTCATGTGGCGATGCCGGACCGGGGTCGCCCCAGCGCAGTCCCGGTGATCGCCCCGATCCCGGGAACCGCAGGCGGGATCCAGGGAGGTCTGATGCGAGTGCCGGGAGCGTCGCCGACGCGTCGCCGAAGGATGCATGAGGTCGCTGGAGGATTGCTGGTGTGCGCGATCATCGCGCTGCCCGCGGTCGCCGGCGCGGTGCCCCCGCCGCCACCCAATCCCAGCGACGGTGACATCGCCGCCGCGGGCGCGCAGGTGGACACCGGCGTGGCCGAGGTCGGCGGGCTGATCAACGAGGTCGCCGTCGCGGATCAGCAACTGCAGCAACTGGATGCGGACGTCGCGATCAAACGCGAGGCGGTCAACAAGGCGCTGGTCGATCTGCAGACCGCGCGCGAGGCCGCGGACACGGCGGCCGCCGCGGTCGCCGCCACCCAGCGCGACCTGGCCGACGCGGGGGCGAACGTGGAACGGGCGCGCGCGGAGTTCGACCGGTTCGCCGTGGCGGCCTACACCAGCCCGGCCACCGGCTCGATGACCACCTATCTGTCCGGCGCGACGCCGGATGTGGCCCTGACCCGGTCGCAGCTGCTCAGCGTGGTGTCGAGTTCGCAGCAGTCGGCGCTGGAGGGGCTGCGCCGGGCCCAGATCGACCGGGCCAACAAGGATTCCGTGGCGCGCGAGGCGAAACAGGCCGCCGATGCGGCCGCGGCCGAGGCCGACGCCCGGCGCGCCGACGCGGAATCGGCGGTGTCGGCGGCGCGCGCCGCGCAGGACGCGCAGGCCGGCCGGCGGGCCGGACTGGTCACCCAGCGCGATACCGCCCAGCACCGGCTGGATTTCGCCCGTCAGCAGGTGGCGGGGCTACAGGGCCAGCGCGACGCCTACCTGGCCTGGGACCGGCAACGCCGCGCGGAGGAGGCCGCCGCACAGGCCGCGGCGGCCGCCGCCGCGGCCCGCGCCGCGGCCGACGGGGACGCGCTGGGCCGGGCCGCGCAACTCGGCGCCGGCCGCCGGCCGCACACACAATTGGACAATTCGCCCGCCCCGCATTCCTCGATCAGTCCGCCGGGCCGCCCGATCGGCGACCGCGGTGAGTTGATCGAGACCGTGGTCGACCGGGCGATGTCGCAGCTGGGCGTCATCTATTCCTGGGGTGGCGGCGACGAGAACGGGCCCACCAAGGGCATTCACGACGGCGGCGTCGCCGACAGTTTCGGCGATTACGACAAGGTCGGCTTCGATTGCTCGGGGCTGATGTTGTACGCGTTCGCCGGCGTCGGCATCTCGCTGCCGCACTACAGCGGCTACCAGTACCACATGGGCGCCCGGATCCCGGTCGCCGAGCGGGAGCGCGGCGACATGCTGTTCTGGGGTCCCGGCGGCAGTCAGCACGTGGCGCTGTACCTCGGCGGCGGCCGGATGATCGAGGCGCCGGAGTCCGGCGAGGTGGTTCGCGTGTCGGCGGTACGCGAAGGTGGCATCATGCCGTATGCGGTCCGTTTGATCCCCTGACGGCGGCCGGAGTCTGAGAATCGGCCGAGAACCCGGCCGGAACAAACCCATCCCGGTTGCGGCATCTTTCGTTCGGACCTGGAATAGTTGGGAACACGGCACAGCGTATCCGGGTGCGCACGGCACGAGACCGTGGTGTGCACCGGCAATGAAATGATGTGCACCGCACAGTGGACGACAGCGAAAGCGGGGAGTTTGTGACTTCGACGGACGGTGTGAGCGCGGTGAGTTCGGTAACGGACGCACCGGAGCCTGCTCCCAGCTCTCTCGATCGCGACGTCCAGACCTTGGAAAAGGCGATCTACGAAGTCAAACGCGTCATCGTCGGTCAGGACCGGCTGGTCGAACGGCTGCTCGTCGGTGTGCTCGCGCGCGGTCACGTACTGCTGGAAGGCGTTCCGGGTATCGCGAAGACGCTCGCGGTGGAGACCTTCGCCCGGGTGGTCGGCGGCAGCTTCTCCCGCGTGCAGTTCACCCCCGACCTGGTGCCCACCGATCTCGTCGGCACCCGCATCTATCGGCAGGGCCGCGAGCAGTTCGACACCGAACTGGGCCCGGTGGTGGCCAATTTCGTGCTCGCCGACGAGATCAACCGCGCACCCGCGAAGGTGCAGTCGGCCCTGCTCGAGGTGATGGCCGAGCGGCACGTCTCCATCGGTGGCAAGACCTATCCGATGCCGGATCCGTTCCTGGTCATGGCCACGCAGAACCCGATCGAGAGCGAGGGCGTGTACCCGCTGCCGGAGGCGCAGCGCGACCGCTTCCTGTTCAAGGTGGTCGTCGACTACCCCTCGGTCGAGGAGGAGCGCGAGATCATCTACCGGATGGGTGTCACCCCGCCGGAACCGAAGCAGATCCTCGAGCCCACCGAACTGATCCGCCTGCAGCGGGTGGCCGCCAACACCTTCGTGCACCACGCGCTGGTCGACTACGTCGTGCGCGTGATCGCCGCGACCCGTAAACCCGCCGAATCGGGCATGGACGATGTGGCCGGCTGGATCGCCTACGGTGCCTCGCCGCGTGCCAGCCTCGGCATCATCGCCGCCGCCCGCGCGATCGCGCTGATCCGCGGGCGCGACTACGTGGTGCCGCAGGACGTGGTCGAGGTGATCCCGGACGTGCTGCGGCATCGTCTGGTGCTGTCCTACGACGCGCTCGCCGACGAGGTGAGCCCCGACGACGTGATCCGCCGGGTGTTGCAGACCATCGGCATGCCGCAGGTGTCGCCGCAGGCCAATGTGCCCACCGGTGCGCCCACGTCGTCCGGCGCCGTGCCGGTGCCGCCCGTGCCGCCGGCCAACGGCGGCCAGCCCGTCCCGCAACCGCCCCGTCAGTGAGCGGAGCGTCGGATTCGGTTGCGCCGGTGACGAACCCAGCGAATTCCCCGACACATGCCCCGCCGTCGTTCCGGGCCGGTGAGCTCACCGACCCGAAACTCACTGCCGCCCTGCGGACTCTGGAACTGACGGTCCGGCGCCGCCTGGACGGCGTGCTGCACGGTGACCACCTCGGCCTGATCCCCGGGCCCGGTTCCGAACCCGGCGACGCCCGGCTGTACCAGCCCGGTGACGATGTGCGCCAGATGGATTGGTCGGTCACCGCCCGGACCACGCATCCGCACGTGCGGCAGATGATCGCCGACCGGGAGCTGGAGACCTGGCTGGTGGTCGACCTGTCCGCGAGCCTGGATTTCGGTTCGGCGTTGTGCCAGAAGCGCGATCTGGTCGTCGCGGCGGCCGCCGCGGTCACCCACCTCACCAGTGGCGGCGGTAACCGGATCGGCGCGGTGGTCGCGAACGGCGAACGGCTGTACCGGATTCCGGCCCGCAGCGGGCGGGTGCACGCCCAGGCCATGCTGCGCCGCATCGCCACCACGCCGCACGCCGCCGACGGCGTCCGCGGCGATCTGCGCGGCGCGATCGAGTCGCTGCGCCGGCCGCAGCGCAAACGCGGTCTGGCCGTTGTCCTTTCGGACTTCCTCGGCGCCATCGACTGGCAGCGTTCGCTGCGCGCCATCGCGGGCCGGCACGATCTGCTCGCGGTGGAGGCGATCGATCCGCTGGATCTCGATCTACCGGACGTCGGCGATGTGGTGCTGCACGATCCGGAGACCGGCCGCACCCGCGAGTTCACCGTGACCGCCACGCTGCGAAGCGATTTCGCGCGGGCCGCGCAACGGCACCGGGAGGATGTGGAGCAGGCGCTGCGCGGCGCCGGCGCACCGGTGATGACGTTGCGAACCGATCGGGACTGGATCGCCGACGTGGTCCGTTTCGTCTCCACCCGGCGCCACACCTTCGGCGCCCCGAGCGGGCGGGTGCCCCGACAGTGAACTTCTCCATCTCGAATTTCACCGCCGCCGTCTGGCTGGCGTTCCTCCTGGTGGTCGCGGCGATCGCGCTGCTGTACGTGATCGTGCAGCGCCGCCGCAAGCGGCACATGCTCCGCTTCTCCAATATGGAGGTGCTGGAACAGGTTGCGCCGAAACGCCCGAGCGCGTGGCGGCACGCGCCGGTGGCGCTGATGCTGGTCGGGCTGGTGCTGCTGACCATCGCGGCGGCCGGGCCGCAGGCGGCGAAGCGGGTGCCGCGCAACCGGGCCACGGTCATGCTGGTCATCGACGTCTCGCTGTCGATGGAGGCCACCGATGTGCCGCCGTCGCGGATCCAGGTCGCGAAGAAGGCGGCCAGCGAATTCGTCGACGGCCTCACCCCGGGTATCAACCTCGGGCTGGTCACCTTCGCCGGTACCGCGTCGGTGCAGGTGTCGCCGACCACGAATCGCGAGGCGGTGAAGGCGGCCATCCAGAACATGAAGCTGGCCGAGCGCACCGCCACCGGCGAGGGCATCTTCAGCGGATTACAGGCCATCGACACGCTGGCGTCGGTGCTCGGCGGCGCGGAGACCCCGCCGCCGGCCCGGATCGTGCTGATGTCCGACGGTAAGCAGACTGTGCCGGACGACAAGGACGTGGACAATCCGCGGCACGGCTTCGTCGCGGCCCGGGTGGCCAAACAGAAGGGCATTCCGGTGTCGACGATCTCGTTCGGCACCACGTGGGGCACCGTGGAGATCCCGGACCAGGACGGCAAGGGCACCCAGCGGGTGCGGGTCCCGGTCGACGACGACGCGCTGCGCGAGATCGCCAAGATCTCCGGCGGCGACTTCTTCACCGCCTCCACGCTCGAGGAATTGAGCTCGGTCTACAAGACGCTCGACAAGCAGATCGGTTTCGAGATGCAGATGGGCGATGCCAGTCGGCCCTGGCTGCTGTTGGGACTTCTCATCACGGCGGCCGGTGTCATCAGCGGTCTGGTTTATCGTCAACGCCTGCCATGACTACGCGTGGCACCGACAGCATGGCGACAGGGTCCCGCCGTCGGGCGGCGAACCCGAACAGATAGGTTTGAACGTATGTCGAACATCACTTCCCGATCGGTTCTGGTGACGGGCGGTAACCGCGGTATCGGTCTCGCGGTCGCCCAGCGCCTGGTTGCCGACGGTCACAAGGTTGCTGTCACGCATCGGGGCTCGGGCGTTCCGGACGGAATGTTCGGCGTGAAATGCGATGTGACGGATACGGCTTCGATCGATTCGGCGTTCGCCGAGGTCGAGGCCAAGCAGGGTCCGGTCGAGGTGCTGGTGGCCAACGCCGGCATCGTGGACAACACCCTGCTCATGCGGATGAGCGAGGACCAGTTCTCGTCGGTGCTCGACGCGAACCTCACCGGTGCGTTCCGCTGTGCCAAGCGCGCCACCCGCGCGATGATCCGGGCCAAGTGGGGCCGCATGATCTTCCTCGGTTCCGTGGTCGGCCTCGGCGGCGGCCCGGGTCAGGTGAACTACGCGGCGTCCAAGGCCGGTCTGGTCGGCATCGCGCGGTCCATCACCCGTGAGATCGGTTCGCGCAACATCACCGCCAACGTGGTCGCGCCCGGTTTCATCGATACCGATATGACCCGTAACGATGTCACCGAGGAAATGCGTGAGGTGGTGCTGAAATACGCCATCCCGGCGCAGCGCCCCGGCCAGCCGGAGGAGGTCGCCGCGGCGATCAGTTTCCTCGCCTCCGACGATGCCGACTACATCAGCGGCGCGGTGATCCCCGTCGACGGCGGTATGGGCATGGGCCACTAGTCTCGTCGCGTCCCCGCCCGCTGTCAGCCGTTCCGGCGCAGGCCGGAACCACGAACCCAGCAAGGAGAATCCACCCACAATGAGCGGATTGCTCACAGGCAAGACCGTCCTCATCACCGGCATCATCACCGACTCCTCGATCGCCTTCCACGCGGCCAAGGTCGCGCAGGAGCAGGGTGCGAAGGTGATCATCACCGGGATTCCGGAACGGCTGCGGCTCATCGACCGGATCGCCAAGCGGCTGCCGCAGGAGGTGCCGCCGGCCATCGGGCTCGACGTCACCAGCGAGACCGATCTCGCCGCGCTGGCGGAGAAGGTGCAGGAGCTGGCGCCGGAGGGTCTCGACGGTGTCCTGCACTCGATCGCCTTCGCGCCCCGGACCCTGATGGGCCCCGAGGCATTCGGCTTCCTCGAGGGCCCCGGCGCCGACGCGTCGAAGGCGTTCGAGATCTCCGCGTGGAGCTACGCGTCGCTCGCGCGCGCGGTGCTGCCGGTGATGAATCCGGGCGGATCCATCGTCGGGATGGACTTCGATCCCCGCACGGCGATGCCGTACTACAACTGGATGGGTGTGGCGAAGGCCGCGCTGGAGTCGGTTAACCGGTACGTGGCGCGAGAAGTGGGCTACGCCAAGAAGATTCGCTCCAACCTGGTCGCCGCGGGCCCGATCAAGACACTGGCCGCCAAGGCCATCGCCGGCACCGCCACCGACGACGCCAAGCAGCTGAGCATGCTCAACCGCTACTGGGACGGCGCCTCGCCGATCGGCTGGGACGTGGACGATCCGACCGTGGTCGCGCGGTCGATCGTGACCCTGCTCTCGGATTGGCTGCCCGGCACCACCGGTTCGATCATCTACGTCGACGGTGGCGCCAGCCACAACACCTGGTTCCCGGAGAAGGACCTCACCGAGGGCTGAGTACCGTGTCGCGGGGCGGGCCGGATCACGGTCCGCCCCGGCGTGTTCCGGTCCATCCGGACCGGGGGACGGTCGCGCGTATCCGGATCGGCCGGCTCACGGAGGTAGGCAATGCAATTCGACGCGCTGCTGCTGCTGTCGTTCGGCGGCCCGGAACGGCCCGAGGACGTGATGCCGTTCCTGGAGAACGTGACTCGCGGCCGGGGTGTGCCACCGGAGCGGCTGGCCGAGGTGGCCCGGCACTATCTGCACTTCGGCGGGGTCTCGCCGATCAACGCGTGCAACCGGGCGATCATCGCCGCGGTCGAGACGGAGTTCGCCGCACGGGATCTCGCGCTGCCGGTGTATTTCGGCAACCGCAACTGGCATCCGATGGTGGAGGACACCGTCGCGCGGATGCGGGCCGACGGGGTGCGTTCGGCACTGGTCTTCCCGACCTCGGCGTGGGGCGGATACTCCGGGTGCCGTCAGTACGACGAGGACATCACGCGAGCGCGGGTGGCCGCCGGCCCCGATGCCCCGGATCTGGTGAAACTGCGCCAGTACTTCGACCACCCCCTGTTGATCGACGCCTTCGCCGACGCCGTTCGTACTGCGCGGCAACAACTTCCGGCCGAGCGGCGGGACGCGGCGCGGCTGGTGTTCACCGCCCACTCCATACCCGTGGCCGCCGACGCCGCGGCGGGACCGCCGGCCGACGGCGGCCGGCTCTACAGCCGTCAGGTGACCGAGGCGGCCCGATTGTGCGCCGCGGCAACGGGTTTCGACGACTTCGACGTGGTGTGGCAGTCCCGCTCCGGGCCGCCGCAGGTGCCGTGGCTCGAGCCCGATATCACCGATCACCTGGATGCGTTGTCCGCGAAGGGGATCGAGGCGGTCGTGGTCTGCCCGGTGGGCTTCGTCTCGGACCATCTCGAGGTGGTGTGGGATCTCGACAACGAGGCGGCGGAGAAGGCCGCCGAACTCGGCATCGCGTTCGCCCGCGCCGCCACCCCCGGCACCGATCCGCGATTCGCCGCACTGATCGCCGAACTGGTCGCCGAGCAGCGCGCCGCCGCACCGCCGCGCCGGCTGGGATCGGTACCCGGTTACGGCTGCACCCGCAACGGGGAGCTCTGCGCACCCGGCTGCTGCGCGCCGCCGCGGCGGCCCGGTCGCTAGCCCAGGCTTCCTCGGCATGGTGCCTCTTTCCCAGCTCGCGACCTTCGCGGTGGCGGCGTTCGTCAGCATCGTGATCCCCGGGCCGAACGTGCTGTTCGCGATCGGGCGGGCCCTGGTGCTGGGCCGGCGGCCGGCGGTGCTGGGGACGACCGCGGGGTCGGTGGTGCCGTTGCCGGCGGTCGCGCTGGGTCTCGGGGCGTTGCTGACGGCGTCGGCGGTGGCGTTCGTGATCGTGAAGGTCGTGGGTGCGGTCGCTCATGGTTCGCGCGGTCGCCGCGGCGGCTCGAGGCGGTCGGCAGCGCGGGCGGGCTGATGATCATCGGGGTGGGCGCGGGCGTCGCGCTGGGCGGGACGAACTGAGCCGGACGCGCGCCGACACTCGGCGGCGGTGCCCATCCGGCACACGGCGGCCGGACGGCCAGCGGTTATCGTGGTGGGCGATGGCCGTCGGGGATCGTACCGAGCTCGTCACACAGTGGTGGCAGGCGTTGCGCAACGCCTGCTCGGTGACCATGCCGGAACCGCGTGACCTGCTCGAATCGCTGGCGAGCGAGTTCGCCGCCGGGCTGCGCGCGGGCGACTCCGCCGTCGGCGTCCGCGTCGGCGCGGCGCTGGCCCGGGCCGGGCTCGACGATCCGGCGGTGGCGGTGGTGTCCGCGCAGGTCCTGTGCGGTGCGGCGGAGGGTGCCGACCGGGCCGAGGTCGATCGCCGGGTGGCCGCGCTCGCGGTCGGGATCGGTCAGGGCCATCAGGCGGTACTGGACCGATCGGAATCGGCCGCGGGGCGGGAGGATCGGTTCCGGATGGTCTTCGACAACGCGACGGTCGCCATCGCGATCAGCGACGATCACGGCAATCTGCTCGACGCCAACCAGCCGTTCGCGGACCTGCTCGGCATGCCGCTCGAGGATCTGTATCGCATCCCGGCCAGCAGTTCGCTGCACTTCTCGCACCCGGACGAGCGGGAGGAGATCGCGGCCCGGATCCTCGGCTTGCTGAGCGACAAGCAGGGAACGATCCGCATGGAACGACGGACGATCCGCAGCGACGGCTCGTCGGGCTGGGCCACATTCTCGATCACCTACGTACCGGGCGCCCACGGGCACCGGGACTACCTCATCTCCTTCGGCAAGGACGTCACCGAACGGCACCTGCTCGAGGAGGAGTTGCACCGGCAGGCAAGGCAGGACGCGCTGACCGGGCTGCCCAACCGCTGGCAGCTGCTCGACGCCATCGGCGCGGTGATCGAGGGCGCGCCCGCCGACGACCGGGTCGGCCTGTGCTTCGCCGACCTGGACCGGTTCAAGGAGATCAACGACCGGTACGGGCACGGTTTCGGGGACCGGGTGCTGACCACGGTCGCGACCCGCCTGAGCGAGGCGCTCGCCGATCTGGACTGCCTGCTGGCCCGCCTCGGCGGCGACGAATTCGTGGCGCTGGTCCCGCCGCCGGACGCGGAGACCCGGGTGACCGATGTGGCCGAGCGGATGCTGTCGGCCCTGTCCGAGGCGATCGTGGTCGACGAGCACCGGGTGCAGATGTCGGTCAGCATCGGCGCGGTGATCGAGCCGTGCGCCGGCGCCCAGCCGGAGGAACTGCTCGACGCCGCGGACCGCGGCCTCTACCGCGCGAAGATCGGCGGCCGTGACCAGTGGGTGCTGCACGTCCTCGACGCCGCTCCGGACCAGCCGGCTCCGACCGAGCGTCCGCGGTCGTGAGCGGCGGGCCGGCCGCCGCGCGCTACAGCGCCGCGGACAGGCCGTCGGCGGTGGCGATCGAGCGGTAGTGCGCGGTGATCGCCCGGACCGCGGTGCCCTCGATATGGTCCTCGAGGCCGCGGCGGGCGATCAGCCGGACATCGATCGCGCCGACGTCCGGGAGCGTGGCGATGCGGTCGAGCTCGCACGGGAACACCGACAGGTACGGCAGCAGGGCCACCCCGAGACCTGCCGCGGCGGCGGCGAGCAACCCGTCGAGGTTGCCGGATTCGGCGGTGACCAGCACCTCGTAGCCCTGCTCGCCGAGCGTTCGCACGGCCTGTCTGCGCAGGCCGCAGGGTTCGGCGAACGCCACCAGGGAGATCGGCCCGGGCGGCGGCGGCACCCGCCACCCCCGGGCGGCGAACCAGCGCAGGGTCAGCAGGCCCACCTCCGTCCCCATCGGCTCGGCGGTGTTGCCGCCCAGTACGAGTGCGAGATCCACGGCGCCCTTGAGTACCGCGTCGGTCAGGGCGGCGGATCGGTCGATGCGGAAGTGCAGGTTCGCCTCCGGGTAGGCGGTGCGCAACACGTTCAGCAGGTCGCTCAGCAATCCGGCGGCGGCGTGTTCGGTGGAGCCGATGGTCATCCGCAGTTCGGGTGACCGGGCGAAGCGGGCGAGGACCTCCCCCTGCGCGGCGAGCAGCCGGCGCGCCTCCACCACGAGCCATTCCCCGGAAGGGGTGAATCGTGCGGTGCGGCTTCGCTTTTCGATGAGTACGCAGCCGAGTCGCCGCTCGAGCATGCGGATGTGCTGGCTCACCGTGGGCTGGCTCAGGTGCAGGGCATCGGCGGCGCGGCGGAAGCCCCCGGTCTCCGCGATGGTCACGAGCGTGCGCAAGTGCAGCAAATCCAGCGGGTCCGGCATACGGTACACAGCCACCTTCGGTCGTCCGACACTGGTCATTCATTCAATGGGAACACAAATCGGCGTGCCAGGATTTGAATCTTCAAGATTGGAATGTATTCCGAACTCGGTGCCCGCGCGATCGCTACCCCACCGCGCCGCGGAAAATAGTGGAACCGGCCGGCGATCCGAATTCGAATCGGCGCCTGCCGTGGTGTGCCACACATATGCGGGGCAGTGATCGGACTCGGGAATAGCCCTGTATAGGCAAAGCCAATCACCCGGCAAAAGGCTTGTAGCGCAGGATATTACGTGGTCGTAAACCCGATGTGACGTCGGTCACCTCGAGTTGGCGGCGGCTGCCGGATAATCGCACAATTGTTTGGCTCGGAGCGCCCGGGAGGAGGGCGCGCCAATGTTTCCCGCAGCAAGGGAGATCTGATCTGCTGTGAACGATTTTCGGTATGCAGAGAAACCACTCGCGGTGGCGGTCGTCGGAGTTTCGTGCCGACTTCCCGGCGCTCGTGATCCCGGTGAATTCTGGAATCTCCTGACAACGGGCGGAAATTCGCTGGGTGCGCCGGCGGCCACCCGGTGGCGCGCGGACCCGCGGATCGCCGGCCTGTACGGCGGCTTCCTCGACCGGATCGACGAGTTCGACGCCGGGTTCTTCGGCATCTCGCCGCGGGAGGCGCGCGCGATGGACCCGCAACAACGCCTGCTGCTCGAATTGGCCTGGGAGGCAGCCGAAGACGCGAACATCCCGATGACCGGCCTGCGGGGTACGGGCACGGGTGTGTTCGCCGCGGCGATGGCGGCGGACTACGCCGCGGTCCTGCAGGAAGCCGGCGACGCGGCCGTGACCAGGCACACGCTGACCGGGACGAGTCGCGGCATGCTCGCCAACCGCGTCTCCTACGCGTTCGACCTGCACGGCGTGAGCTTCACCGTCGATTCCGGCCAGTCGTCGGGCCTGACCGCCGTTCATCTGGCGTGCGCGAGCATCGCCGCCGGGGAATCCGATGCCGCCTTCGTCGGCGCGGTGAACCTGAATCTGACCCGTGGCGGCGCGCTGATCGCGGAACGTTTCGGCGGCGTCTCCGAAACCGGGCACGCCTCGGTGTTCGACGCCGCCGGCGACGGATACGTGCGCGGCGAGGGCGCGGTCGTGCTGCTGCTGAAACCGCTGGACCGGGCCGTCGCCGCCGGCGATCGCATCCACGCCGTGCTCCGGTCGACCGCGATCACCAACGACGGTGCCGGCCCCGCGCTGACGGTGCCCGACGCCGCCGGGCAGGCGGCGGCGATCCGGCGGGCTCTGCGCCGCGCCGGAGTGGATCCGGCCGACCTGCAGTACGTGGAGTTGCACGGCACCGGAACCCGCATCGGCGATCCGGTCGAGGCGGCGGCGCTCGGCGACGCCGTGGGCCGGGCGCGCCGGCCGGGCGACCCGCTACCGGTCGGATCGGTGAAGCCGAGCGTCGGTCACCTGGAAGGCGCGGCCGGCCTGGTCGGGCTGCTGAAAGTCGTACTCGGCCTGCGGCATCGGCAGATCCCGGCCACGCTCGGGCACGACAACCCCGCTCCGGCACTGGATCTGACCGGCGCCAACCTGCGTGTGGTGGCCGCGACCGGACCGTGGCCGCATCCGGATCGGCCGCTCGTGGCGGGGGTCAGTTCGTTCGGCATGGGTGGGACGAATGTGCATGTGATCGTCGAGGAGGGACCGGGCGGGCCGGGGGCGCAATCGGCCGTCGGCGGCGAGGGGAACCGCGATGAGGAGGCGAACCGCGACGAGGTGGCGAACCGTGGCGAGCGGGTGATAGGCGACGAGCGGGCGATCGGCGATGACGGGGCGAACCGCGATGGCGGGGAGAACCGCGATGGCGGGGCGAACCGCGATGGCGGGGCGAACCGTGGCGACGGGGTAAACGGCGATGAGGGGGCGAACCGCGACGAGCGGGCGATCGGCGATGAGGGGGCGAGCGGCGACGAGGTGCTCCCGTTCGTGGTGTCGGCGCACACTGTCCCGGCTCTGGTCGCGCAGGCGGCGCGGCTGGCGGACTTCGTCGGCGGGTCCGGGCCAGCGCTGCCGGCGTTGGCTTCCACCCTCGTCCGCGGTCGTGCCGAATTCGGCCATCGCGCAGTAGTATTGGCCGCCGATCACGCAACCTTTGCGGCCCGCGCGGCCGGTCTGCCGGACGGTGCCGCGACGGCCGGCGTGATCACGGGCTCGGGGGCGCGCGGCGGTATCGGGATCGTCTTCGGCGGGCAGGGCAGCCAGCGCGCCGGTGCGGGCCGGCAGTTGTACGAGCGGTTCGCGGTGTTCCGCCAGTCCTTCGACGCCTCGGCCGACCTGCTCGATCGGTATCTCGAAGGGGCGGTGGATCATTCGGTGCGGGACGTGGCCTTCGGCGCGGCGGGCACCGAGGGGCTGATCGACCGGACGGTCTACGCGCAGGCGGTGATCTTCACCGTGGAGGTCGCGCTCTACCGATTGCTCGAATCGTGGGGGCTGCGGATCGCCGCCCTCGCCGGGCATTCCATCGGTGGCGTGGTCGCCGCGCATCTGGCCGGGGTGCTGCCCCTGCCGGATGCCGCGCGCCTGGTCGCGGCGCGCGGGAAACTGATGGACTCGCTGCCCGAGGGCGGCGCCATGCTCGCCGTCGAAGCCGACGAGACCGAGATCCGCACCGCCGTCGCGCACATCGGATCGCCGCTCTCCGTGGCAGCGGTGAACGGCCCTCGGGCAGTGGTGGTTTCGGGCCCCGAGCCGGAGGTGTCGCAGCTCGCCGGGGAACTGACCGCGGCCGGTCGGCGCGTGAAGCGGCTGACGGTGTCGCATGCGTTCCATTCGGCCGCGATGGAGCCCATCCTCGGTGACTTCGAGGCATCGATCGCCGAATTGTCCTTCACCGCACCGCAATCGGTCGTGATCTCCGACGCAACCGGCGCCCGGCTGACCCCGGCGGAGGCGGTCGATCCGCGGTACTGGTCCGCGCACCTGCGCGGCACGGTCCGCTTCGCCGACGCCGTGCGCACCCTCCGCGCGGAGGGGGTCGGTGTCTTCCTCGAACTGAGTCCCGACGCCGTCCTGACACCGATGGTCGCCGCCACCCTGCGCGATGACACCGAGGTGGCAGTCGGCGCGACTCTCCGCACGGGCCGCGACGAGATCGCCGGGGTTCTGACCGCGGCGGCCGTGGCCTACACCAACGGTCATCACGTCGACTGGACCGCAATCGTGCCGCCATCGGCCCGCCTGGACCTGCCCACCTACGCCTTCCAGCGGGAGCGGTTGTGGATCGAGACCCCGAGCCGCCCGGACGGTCAGACCCCGATCAACCCGGCCGGGCCGCCGATCCCGCCCTGGTCGGCCGGGTCGCCGGTCGCGCCCCGGTCGGACGGGTTGCCGGTCCCAGCCGGACCGGACGGGTCGCCGATCGCACTCGGGTTGACCGAGCCGACGATCCCACCCCGGTCGGCCGAGCCGCCGATCGCACTCGGGTTGGATGAATCGGTGATCCCACCTCGGCCGGACGGGCCGCCGATCGCATCCCGGTCGAACGAGTCGGGTATCCCGCCCCGGTTGGACGGGTCTCACGTCTCACCCCGGCCGGGCGAGTCGGTAGCCGAGATCCCCTCGGCTGCAGCGCGTCCCGGGGCTCTTCCGGAGGTCGTGCGGGCCGTGACTGCGGCCGTGCTGGGTCATTCCGATCCGCGGCAACTCGACTTCGGTAGTACCTATCGCGATCTCGGGCTGGACTCGCTCGGTGCGAGTGAGCTCGCCACTGCGTTGACCCGTCGGCTGGGTGTCGCGGTCGCGGCGACCGTGGTCTACGACCATCCGACCCCGGCGGCGCTCGCGGCTCATCTCGCCGATCTGCTGGGGGTGGGGCCGGGTTCGGAAGACTCTGTGCTGGAGGGGGATTCGGTTGCGGTTGCCGCGCGGTTGTCCGGTTCCGCTGCGGAACCGATCGCAATCGTGGCCATGAGCGGGCGTTTCCCGGGTGGGCACGATTCGCCGGAGCGGCTGTGGGATCTGCTCGTCGCCGGTGGAGAGGCGATCGGCGCGCTGCCGGTCGATCGGGGCTGGGACCTCGGTGCGCTGCTGGACTCGGCCGGTGGGTTGACGTATGGCGGTGGATTCCTCAGCGAGGCAGCGGATTTCGATGCCGAGTTCTTCGGCATCTCGCCTCGGGAAGCGGCGGCGATGGATCCCCAGCAGCGGTTGGTGCTGGAATCGGCGTGGGAGCTGTTCGAGCGTGCCGGTATCGTCGCGACCTCGCTCGCCGGCAGTCGCACGGCGGTGTATCTGGGTGCGGGGCCTTCGGAGTACGGGCCCCGCTTGCACGAGTTGGGCGCTGCCGCTGCGGGATTCGGGCTGACCGGTACCTCGCCGAGTGTGCTGTCCGGGCGGATCGCCTATACGTTCGGATTGTCCGGGCCGGCGCTGACCGTGGACACCGCCTGCTCGTCGTCGCTGGTGGCGCTGCATCTGGCGGTGCGGGCGCTGCGGTCGGGGGAGGCCGATCTCGCGGTCGCCGGAGGTGTGACGGTGATGGCGAACCCCGGCATGTTCACCGAGTTCGCGCGGCAGGGCGGGCTGGCGGGGGACGGGCGGTGCAAGGCGTTCGGCGCCGCCGCCGACGGCACCGGCTGGTCGGAGGCCGTGAGTCTGCTGCTGGTGGAGAGATTGTCGGATGCGCGCCGGCTCGGGCACGAGGTGCTGGCTGTGGTGCGCGGTACCGCCGTCAACCAGGACGGCGCGTCCAACGGGCTGACCGCGCCCAACGGCCTCGCGCAGCGGCGGGTCATCCGGGAGGCCCTCGCCGACGCCGGGCTGGACGCCACGGCGGTGGACGCGATCGAGGCGCACGGCACCGGGACCGCGCTCGGGGATCCGATCGAGGCGCAGGCCTTGCAGGACATCTACGGACGCGACCGCGCCGAACCGGTATGGCTGGGGTCGCTGAAATCGAACATCGGCCACACCCAGGCCGCTGCCGGGGCTGCCGGTATCACGAAAGTCGTTCTCGCCCTGCGTCATCAGCTCATCCCGGCCACGCTGTACGCGGAACCGCCCTCGCCACACGTGGATTGGTCCGCGGGCGCGCTGCGTCCGGTCACCGCGCCGCAGCGATGGGTAGGGGAGGCTCGGCCTCGGCGTGCCGCCGTCTCGTCGTTCGGGATCAGTGGGACCAACGCGCACGTGATCATCGAGGAGGCGCCGCCGCTGATCCCGGCGGTGCGGGCGCTGGGGGATCCGGCCGAGCAGGTCCCGGGGGACGCGGCCGGGCAGGTACCGGCGGGTTCTGCCGGGCAGGTGCTGGGAGATCTGGCCGGGCAGGTGCCGCTGGGTCAGGCCGTGCAGCTGCCGGTGGGTCGGGCCGTGCAGCTGCCGCCGGGCCGGGCCAGGCAGGTGCCGCCGGGGCGAGCCGAGCAGCTGCCGGGAGGTCGGGCCGAGCAGCTGTCGGTGGGTCGGGCTGAGCAGGTGTCGGTGGGTCGGGCCGAGCGGGTGCCGGGGGGTCCGGCCGAGCAGGTTTCGGGGGAGCTGGTCGCGCTGGTGTCGGCGGATCCGGTCGGCCCGGTGCCGTACGTGCTGTCTGGCCGCACGCCGGCCGCGTTGCGCGCTCAGGCCGACCGGCTGGCCGGTCATCCGGCGACAGGCGCCGCTCCGGCGGCCGTCGCCTCGGCGCTGGTTCGTGATCGCGCGAGCTTCGCCACCCGCGCGGTGGTGATCGCGGAGGACGCGGCGGCGCTGAGCGCCGGATTGCGAACATTGGCCGCGGGGGGTGCGGCGGCGAACATTGTCAGCGCCGCGGCGCCCCGATCCGGCAGCGTGGGTGTGGTTTTCGGGGGGCAGGGCAGTCAGCGGGCCGGTGCCGGGCGCCGGTTGTACGAGCGCTTCACGGTGTTCCGGGAATCGTTCGACGCAACGGTCGCACTCCTGGATCGGCAGTTGGGGGATACGACCCGGTTCTCGGTGCGGGACATCGCCTTCGGCGTGGCGGGCACCGAGGGGCTGATCGACCGGACGCTCTACACCCAGCCGGTGATCTTCGCGGTGGGGGTGGCGCTGTACCGGCTGCTGGAGTCCTGGGGTATCGAGATCGCCGCGGTCGCAGGTCATTCGATCGGTGGTGTGGTGGCCGCGCATGTGGCCGGGGCACTTCCGCTGGCGGAGGCTGCGCGTCTGGTCGCCGCCCGCGGACGGTTGATGGATTCGCTGCCCGCGGGTGGGGCGATGACGGCCGTCGAGGCCACCGAGGACGAGGTGCGCGCGGCGATCATCGCCGGTGGATCGGCGGATACAGTGTCCGTCGCGGCGGTGAACGGTCCACGGGCAGTGGTGATCTCGGGTCCCGATGCTGCCGTGGCGGCGGTGTCCGACGCACTGTCGGCGGCGGGCCGGCGGACGCGGCGGCTGACCGTCTCGCATGCCTTCCATTCCGCGGCGATGGATCCGATTCTCGACGAATTCCGTTCCATCGCAGCGGAATCGGCCTTCAGTGATGTCGGTGGTCCGCGGATCTTCTCCGATCACACCGGTCGCGAGACGACCGGTGTGGAACTGGCCGACCCCGACCATTGGGTGCGCCACCTGCGTGGGACTGTTCGGTTCGCCGACGCCGCCCGCGCGATGGCGGATGCGGGGGTCGGCACATTCGTCGAACTGAGCGCCGACGCCGTGCTGGCTCCCGCGTTGTCCGGCACGCTCGACGGGAGTGCCGTCGTCGTGACCCTGCGCCGCGACCGCGACGAGGTCACGGGCCTGATCGCGGCCGCCGCCACCTTGTTCACCCACGGGCACCATGTGGACTGGACCGCGCTCGTGCCCGCGGCGCCCCGGACCGACCTGCCCACCTATGCCTTTCAGCGCCAACGGTATTGGGTGCACGCACCCGCCGCCGAACGGCGTACGGACGGGTGGATCCACCGCGCGCACTGGGAGCCGCGTGCGCTCGCCGACCCCGCCTCCGAGGACGGTCGGTCCTGGGTGCTGGTGGTGCCCGACGGCGCCGGCGAATGGGCGGCGGCCCTGCGCACCGAACTCACCCGCCGCGGCGCGGTCGTGCGCGATCTGAGTGTCGATCCCGCGACCGTCACCGGAGCGGCACTGGCCGCCGGGCTGGCCGGGGTGCCCGGCGATGCGAGCACGGTGGTCTCCCTGCTGCCGCTCGCAGTAGGGGCGGCGGACGCCGACCTGCGGGCTGCCACTGCGGCACTCACCCGGGCGGTCGCGGCCGCACCGCGAGTCGCCGCCCTGGGTGTGCTGACCACCGGTACGGAAGTCCCCGGCGACGCACCGGTGGACGGCGACGATCCCGTCGCGGTCCGGGGCGCCTGGCACGCGGCGTTCACCGGCGCGGCCGTCACCGAAGGGGGCCTCGGGCCGGGCATCGTCGTGGACGTAGCCGCCCAGCCCGACGGCAGTGCCGCCGAACGGGTTCTGTCGGCCTTGCGTGCGCCGGACGGTGAGCGCGAATTCGCGGTACGCGCCGCCCGGATCTGGACCCGGCGGCTGCGGCCGGGCGATCTGCCGGCGGTCGCCGGCCGGTGGCGGCCGGCCGGGACGGTGCTCGTCACCGGCGGCACCGGTGCGCTCGGGGCGCGGATCGCTCGCCGGCTGGCCGGCAACGGCGTCACGGATCTGCTGCTGCTCAGCCGTCGGGGGCCGGACGCGCCGGGTGCGACGGAGCTGATCGCCGAGTTGTCCGCTGCCGGGGCGCGCCCGGTCGTGGTCGCCTGCGATGTGGGGGACCGGGCCGCGCTCGCGGCGGTGCTGGCCGATATTCCGGTCGACCGGCCGCTGACGGATGTGGTGCATGCCGCCGCGATACTGGACGACGACCTGGTCGGCGGTCTCGATCGGGACCGGATCGAGCGGGTGTACCGGGTGAAAACCGGTGCCGCGCTACACCTGCACGAGCTGACCCGGGACCGCGCGCTGTCCTCGTTCGTGCTGTTCTCCTCCGTCACGGGGGTGATTCCGGCACCGGGACAAACCAATTACGCGCCCGGCAACGCGGCGCTCGACGCGCTCGCCGGGCACCGGCGGCGGCTCGGCCTGCCCGCGACCTCGATCGTCTGGGGTCACTGGGCGGGTGCCGGGATCGCCGGGCACGCGGCGGAACAGTTGCGGCGCAGTGGATTACGGCCGATGGATCCCGAGGCCGCGCTGACCGCACTGGAACGCGCGGTGGTCGGCGGCGAGACACACCTCGTCGTCGCCGACGTGGACTGGACCGCCGCGGACCGCGTCCACGCGCACCTGCTGACCGAGCTGCTGCCGCCGCAGCAGCGGTCCGAGCCGGCCGTGAGCACGGTCGAACAGCTTGCCGCACTGGACGATTCCGAGCGCCGGACCGCGGTGCGCGCGCTCGTCCGGGAGGAGACGGCGGCGGCGCTCGGCCACGCCGACCAGCACGCGGTCGACGACGACCGCGGTCTGCGCGACCAGGGATTCACCTCGCTGTCGTCGGTGGAACTGCGAAATCGACTGCGGCAGCGGACCGGGCTCGAACTGCCCGCCACCCTGGTGTTCGACCGGCCCACGGTCGCCGCGCTGACCGAATTCATCCTCGAACTCGTCACTCCCGCAAGCCGATCCCCGCTTGACGGCCTGCTCGGCGACCTCGAGCGGATCGCCGCCGGACTGGCGGCCGCCGACCTGGCCGACGCCGATCGGGCGGTGGTGCTCGAGCGGCTGCACGAACTCGCCGCCCCCGCACCCGATGAGCCCGCGACCGAGCGCACCGCCGCACTCTCCGACGCCGATCTCATCGAGTTCATCGGCTCCGAATTCGGCATCTCCTGACCCGCGAATCGTGAAAGGCATTGCTGTGAACGCTGTGGACGACACCGCCGGCGAGGACAAGATCCGGCATCTGCTGCGGCGGGTGAGTGAAGAACTCTACCGGACGCGGCAGCAACTGCAGGAGGTGACCGACGCCGGTCGGGAACCGATCGCCGTCGTGGCGCTCGGCTGCCGGTTCCCCGGTGGCGCGGATACCCCGGAACAGTTCTGGGAGTTGCTGTCCGAGGGCCGCGACGTCCTCACCGAATTCCCCGCCGATCGCGGCTGGGACCTCGACGGTCTCTACCATCCCGATCCCGACCATCCGGGAACCACCTACACCCGCCGGGGCGGATTCCTCGACCACGCCGCCGATTTCGATCCCGGCTTCTTCGGCATCTCCCGCCGCGAGGCCCTCGCCATGGATCCGCAGCAGCGACTGCTGCTGCACACCACGTGGGAGGCCTTCGAACGGGCCGGGATCGATCCGGAGACGTTGCGCGGCAGCCGAACCGGGGTGTATGTCGGCACCAACGGTCAGGATTACGTGACCGGTCCCGGTCATGTCCCGCCCGCGGTGGAGGGCTACCTGGTCACGGGTACCGCCGCGAGTGTGCTGTCCGGGCGGATCGCCTACACCTTCGGATTCACCGGTCCCGCGCTGACCGTCGACACGGCCTGCTCGTCGTCACTGGTTTCGCTGCACCTGGCGGTCCGCGCACTGCGCGCCGGTGAGGTGGACTTCGCGATCGCCGGGGGCGCGACCGTCCTGTCCGGACCCCGCATCTTCGTCGAGTTCTCCCGGCAGCGGGGACTGTCGGTGGACGGGCGCTGCAAGGCGTTCGCGGCCGGCGCCGACGGCACGGGCTGGGGCGAGGGTGCGGGAGTGATTCTGCTGGAACGTCTTTCGGACGCGCAGCGCAACGGTCACGAGGTGCTGGCGGTGATCCGCGGGAGCGCGGTCAACCAGGACGGCACCTCCAACGGTCTCACCGCACCGAACGGACCCGCTCAGCAGCGGGTCATCCGGGACGCGCTCGCCGACGCCGGGGTGAGCGCCGCCGAGGTGGACGCGGTCGAAGCGCACGGCACGGGAACCGAATTGGGCGATCCGATCGAGGCGCAGGCGCTGCTGGCCGCCTACGGCGGGAACCGGGCCGAACCGCTGCTGCTCGGCTCGGTGAAATCCAATATCGGGCACACCCAGGCGGCGGCGGGGGTGGCCGGGGTCATCAAGATGGTGCTGGCGCTGCGGCACGGGGTGCTGCCGGCCACCCTGCACGTGGAAAGTCCTACGTCCCTGGTGGATTGGGACGCCGGTCGGGTCGAGCTCCTCACCGAGTCCCGGCCGTGGCCGCGGCCGGGCCGGCCGTTGCGCGCCGGGGTATCGGCGTTCGGGGTGTCCGGCACCAACGCCCATGTGGTTCTCGAACAGGCCCCGGAGCCGGACGCCGGATCGGCGTCGGATTCCGGAGCCGCGCACCCGCCGCGGTCCGAGGCCGTTGTCCCACTGCCGTTTCCGATCTCCGGGGGGTCCGCGGCGGCACTGCGTGGACAGGCCGGCGCGCTGGCGCGGCGGGTATCCGAGGCCGCCGACGCCGATCTCGGCCCGATCGCCTCGGCCCTGATTCGCGATCGGGTCGACTTCGCGGCGCGTGCCGTCGTGGTCGCCGCCGATCGCGCGCACCTGCTCGGGGCACTGTCGAGCCTGGCCGACGGCATCTCCGCGCCCGGTGTCGTCGTCGGGGAGACCGCGGCGCCGGGCACCGTCGGTGTGGTGTTCGGCGGTCAGGGCAGCCAGCGGGCCGGCGCGGGCCGGCAACTGTACGAGCGGTTTCCGGCGTTCCGGGAGTCCTTCGACGCGACGGTCGGGCTGCTGGACGGATATCTCGGTACCGCGGTCCGGCACCCGGTGCGCGAGGTGGCCTTCGGGGCGCCCGGCACCGAGGGGCTGATCGACGAGACCGTGTACACCCAGGCGGTGGTGTTCGCGCTCGAGGTGGCGCTGTTCCGGCTGCTCGAATCGTGGGGCATCGAGATCGCCGTCGTCGCAGGCCATTCCATCGGCGGCGTGACGGCCGCCCATGTGGCCGGTGCGTTGTCACTGGCGGACGCCGCACGGCTGGTGGCCGCCCGCGGCCGCCTGATGGGTGCGCTGCCGCGCGGCGGTGCGATGGTCGCCGTGGAGGCCTCCGAAGCGGAGATTCGCGAGGCGCTCGCCGGGGACGACGAGCCGGCGGTGGCCCTGGCCGCAGTGAACGGCCCACGGGCGGTGGTGATCTCGGGCCCCGAGGACCGCGTACTCGCGGTGGCCGCGCGACTGGCCGGTACCGGGCGGCGGGTGAAGCGCCTGGTGGTCTCCCATGCCTTCCACTCCGCGGCCATGGATCCGGTACTCGGCGAATTCGGGCGCGTGGTCGCGGAATTGACCGTGACGGAGCCGCGGGCGTGCACCCTCGTCTCGGATGCCACCGGGGCCCCGGTGTCGCGGGCGGAGCTCGCCGATCCCGCCTACTGGGTCCGGCACCTGCGCGGCACGGTCCGGTTCGCCGACGCCGTACGCGCCGCGCGCGGCACCGGGGCCGGTATCTTCCTCGAGCTCGGCGCGGATGCCGTTCTCACCCCGATGGTTTCGGCCGTCCTCGCCGACGACCCACAGCCGTCCGTCGCGGTGGCCGCACTGCGGACCGGGCGGGACGAGGTCGCCACCGTACTGGCCGCCGCGGCGGCCGTCCACGTCAACGGTCGCCGAGTGGACTGGGCCGCGATCGTCCCGGAACAGCGGCGAATCGCGTTGCCCACCTACGCGTTCCGATACGAGCCCTTCTGGGCCACGGTCACCGCGGCAACCGAAACCGGCCGCGGCACGCATCCGCTGCTCGGCACGACGGTCCGATTCGCCTCCGGTGACGGCGTGGTCGCGACCGGGCGGCTGTCGACGCGGGCGCATCCGTGGCTGGCCGAACATGTCGTCGCCGGGCGCGTCTACCTGCCCGGTACCGCCCTGGCGGAGCTGGCGGTGCACGTGGCGGACGAGGTGGGAGCCGACACCGTCGAGGAACTGGTGATCGAGACACCGCTCGTGCTCGACGCCGAACCGGCGGCGGAAGTGCAGGTGCGCGCGCATCGTTCGGATGCGCAGTGGCTCGTGGAGGTACACGCGCGATCCGCGGCGGATCCGCAGGCGCCGTGGACGCGCCACGCCACCGGCCGCCTGGTGCGCAGCGCGGCGCCGCCGGTCGCGTCGCGGTCGGCGTGGCCGCCGGCGGGCGCGGTGGCCGCGGATCTCACCGGCGCCTACGAGCGGTTGCGGGCACGAGGGCTGGACTACGGCCCGAATTTCCGGGGCGTGCGGGCGATCTGGCAGGACGGCGAGCGACTGTACGCCGAGGTCGTGCTGCCCGATTCCGCGGCGGTGAGCCCGGCCGGATACGTGGTGCATCCGGCGCTGTTCGACGCCGCGCTGCATCCGGTGGCGATGGCCGATCCGGATGCGGACGCACCGCGAATCCCCTTCGCCTGGAGCGGTATTCGTGCCCACGCCACCGGCGCCGGCGTGCTGCGGGTGTCGGTCACCCGCACCGGCAACGGACTGCGGGATCTGCTCGCCGCCGACACCGCCGGCGCGCCCGTCCTCACCGTCGACACCCTGGTGCTGCGGCCCGCCGCCGGGAGCGGCGCACCGGTCCGGGACGGACTGTACGCACCGGTCTGGGTCGAACACCCCCTGCCCGCGGCCGCCGATACGGTTCCGGTGATCTGGGATTCGGCCGAGGCGGGGGAGCCGGTGACGGCGGCCCTTGCGGCACTGCGGGACTCGGCGGACACCGGCCGGATCCTGCTCACCCACAACGCGATCGGCGTGCTGGACGGCGACCGGCCTGATGTCGGCGCCGCGCCGATCTGGGGGCTGGCCCGGGTGGCCGCGACGGAACGGCCCGGCGAGGTCGTGATCGTCGACACCGACGACGATCCGGCCTCCGCCGCGGTGCTGGGCCGTGCGCTGGCCGCGGCCGAACCGCAGCTGGCCGTGCGGGCCGGCCGCGCCTATGTGCCGCGGCTGGCCGGCGGTGGCCCTGCGGAGGCCGCGCCACGGGCCTGGGATCCCGACGGCACGGTCCTGATCACCGGCGGCACCGGCGGTCTCGGGGCGCTGCTGGCCCGCCATCTGGTTCGCCGGCACGGGGTGCGGCATCTTTTGCTGGCCAGCCGCCGCGGCGCGAGCGCGCCCGGCGCCGCGGAACTGGCCGCGGAACTGCGCGCACTCGATGCCCGGGTACTGCTGGTGTCCGCGGATCTCACCGATCGTGACACGGTCGCGCGCCTGCTCGCGGCCGTCGCGCCGGCGCATCCGCTGACCGCGATCGTGCACACCGCCGGAATCGTCGACGACGGCCTGGTCGACACGCTGACCGAGGACCGGCTGGCCGCGGTGCTGGCACCGAAACTCGGCGCCGCGCGCCTGCTCGACGAGCTGACCCGGGAACTGCCGCTCGCGGAATTCGTGCTGTACTCCTCGATCGCCGGCCTGCTGGGCACGGCGGGACAGGCCGCCTACGCCGCCGCGAACACCGGTCTGGACGCGCTGGCCGCGCGGCGGCGGGCCGAGGGACTGCCCGCGGTATCGCTGGCCTGGGGACTGTGGGCCGAGACCACCGGTGTGACAGCACATCTCACCGCCACCGATCGCGCCCGGCTGGCCCGCCAGGGGGTGCGCGCACTGTCCGCCGAGCACGGCCTGGACCTGTTCGATGCCGCGGTGTTCCATCGGGACCGGGCACTGCTGGCCCCCGCGCCACTGGACCTGGCGGCGTTCACCGAGCCGGGCGCCGTGGTGCCGCCACTGCTGCGCGGCCTGGTCCGGCCCGCGCGGCGGCAGTCGGAAGACGCTGCCCCCGAGGCCGATTCGACGGTGTCCGCCGCGCTGCGCGGCCGGTCGGCCGCGGATCAGGAGGCCGCGCTGCTGGATCTGGTGCGCCGCGAGGCGGCCGCCGCACTGGATCATCCCGACCCGATCGCGATCCCCGCCGATCGCGCGCTGACCGAACTCGGCCTGGATTCGCTCACGGCGGTGGAACTGCGCAACCGCCTGGCGGCCGTGACGGGTGTGCGGCTGCCGGCCACCCTCACCTTCGACCATCCGACGCCGCAGGCCATCGCCGCACTGCTCCGCACCCGGTTGTCCCCGGACACCGCACCCGTGGCGGTGGCGGCCGCCACCGGGAACACCGCCGCGGACGACCCTGTCGTCATCGTGGGGATGTCGCTGCGCCTGCCCGGTGGTATCGAGACACCCGGTGCGCTGTGGCGCCTGCTCGACATCGGCGGGGACGCCATCGGCGAATTCCCGGCCGACCGCGGCTGGGATCTCGCGGCGCTCTACGACGCCGACCCCGACCGGGTGGGAACCTCCTACACCCGACACGGTGGATTCCTCACCAACGCAGCCGATTTCGACGCCGGACTGTTCGGGATCGCACCGCGTGAGGCGCTGGCCACCGATCCACAGCAGCGGTTGCTGCTGGAGACCACCTGGGAGGCGCTCGAGCGGGCGGGCATCGACCCGACCTCGTTGCGCGGCAGCCGAACCGGCGTGTTCGCCGGCACCATGTACCACGACTACGCCCCGCATCTGCAGGACGCCCCGGCCGATCTGGAGGGGTATCTGGTCAACGGCAGCGCCGGCAGCATCGCCAGTGGCCGGATCGCCTACACCTTCGGATTCGAGGGGCCCGCGCTCAGCGTCGACACCGCCTGCTCGTCCTCGCTGGTGGCGCTGCATCTGGCGGCGCAATCGCTGCGCTCGGGCGAGAGCGATCTGGCGCTGGCGGGCGGGGTCGCGATCATGGCCGGACCGGCCACCTTCGTGGAGTTCTCGCGGCAGCGCGCGCTGTCGGCCGACGGCCGGTGCAAGGCGTTCGCGGCGGCCGCGGACGGCACCGGCTGGGCCGAGGGGGTGAGCATGCTTGTGCTGGAACGGCTTTCGGACGCCCGGCGGTCCGGGCACACCGTGCTGGCCGTGGTGCGTGGCACGGCCGTCAACCAGGACGGCGCGTCGAGCGGGCTCACCGCACCGAACGGGCCCGCGCAGCAGCGGGTGATCCGGCAGGCCCTGGCCAACGCGGGCCTGCCCGCGGCGGCCGTCGACGTGGTGGAGGCGCACGGCACCGGCACCCGGCTCGGCGACCCCATCGAGGCCGAGGCGATCATCGCGACCTACGGCGCGGAGCATTCGCCGGATCGGCCGCTGTGGCTGGGATCGCTCAAATCGAACGTGGGTCACACCCAGGCGGCCGCCGGCGGCGCCGGGATCATCAAGATGATTCTGGCACTGCAGAATCGGACGCTGCCGAGGACGTTGCACGTCGACGCGCCGACACCGCACGTGGACTGGTCGGCGGGCACGGTGCGCCTGCTCACCGACGCGCAGCCGTGGGAGCCGAACGGCTCGCCGCGCCGGGCCGGTATCTCCTCCTTCGGTGTCAGCGGCACCAATGCGCACGTCGTCATCGAGGAGCCGCCCGCGGTCGAGGCCGCGGTGGCGCCGGATCCGTCCGGGCCGCTGGCCTGGGTGGTGTCCGGCCGCGATCCGGTGGCACTGCGCGGACAGGCGGTGACGCTGGCGACCTACCTGCGGACCCGTCCCGGGGTCGCGGCCGCGGACGTCGCCCGCACGCTGTGGGCGGGGCGGGCCGCCCTCACCGAGCGTGCCGTGGTGGTCGGCGAGGACGAGGCGCAGCTGCGCGACGGCCTGGAGGCGCTGACCTCCGGCCGTGCGCTGCCCGCGAACATCGTGACGGGTACGGCCGACCTCACCGGCCGGACCGTCCTCGTCTTCCCCGGCCAGGGCGGGCAGTGGGACGGCATGGCCGCCGAGTTGTACGGACCGCACCGGTTTTCGCTCGCCGGCTGACGGAATGCGCGGCGGCGCTGAGCGAATGGGTCGACTGGCCGGTGCTCGACGTGCTGCTCGGCCGTGCCGAGATCGACGCCGAGCGCGTCGACGTCGTACAGCCGACACTGTGGGCCGTCATGGTCGCGCTCGCCGAACTGTGGGCCGCGCACGGCGTGCGACCCGATGCGGTGACCGGGCATTCGCAGGGCGAGATCGCCGCAGCGGTGGTGGCCGGGGCGCTGTCGCTGCGGGACGGCGCCCGTGTTGTCGCTCTGCGCAGCAAGGCGATCGCCGCACATGCCGGTCACGGCGCGATGGCGGCGGTCACGTTGTCCGCCGACGCCGCGGCCGAACTGGTGCGCGGATACGGTGACCGGCTTGCGGTGGCCGTGGTGAACTCGCCCACCTCGGTCGTGTTGTCCGGCGCGGTCGAGGCGATCGAGGAGGTCCTGGCCCGGCTGACGGCGGCGGAGGTACGAAACCGGCGGGTGGCGGTCGACTACGCCTCGCATTCGGCCCAGATGCGCGAACTGCAGGCGGAATTGGCGGTGGCGCTGGAACCGGTGCGGCCGGACCCCGCGGCGGTGCCGATGCTGTCGACGGTCACCGGCGCGTGGCTCGACGGTCCCGAGCTGACCGGGACGTACTGGTTCGAGAACCTCAGCGGGACAGTACGATTCGAGGACGCGACCCGGTCGCTGCTGGACGCGGGATACCGCGCGTTCATCGAGGTCGGTCCCCATCCGGTGCTGACCGCGGCGATCGAGGAGACCATCGCCGCGGTCGCGGCGCCCGCCACGGCGGTCGTCGGCACCCTGCGCCGCGACGAGGGCGGTCTGCAGCGCTTCGCCCTGTCGGTGGCCACCGCGTTCAGCCGCGGCGTCGACGTGGATCCGCAAGCGCTGCTGGGTGATCGCGGCCGCCACATCGACCTGCCCACGTACGCGTTCCAGCGCAGCCGGTACTGGATCGACGCCGACCGTTCGGCGTCGCGGCGCGACGATCGCGCCGGCCGCGCGGTCGCCGTCGTTCCCGAGGCCACGGTCCCGGCGGTGGTGGATCGTTTCGCCGGACTGTCCGCCGGGCAGCGGCAGGCGGCGCTGCTCGAGCTGGTCCGTTCCGAAACCGCGGCGGTGCTCAAACACGGTGGCGCCGAGGATGTTCCGCCGTCGCGGGCCTTCCGTGAACTCGGACTGGACTCGCTCACCGCGGTGGATCTGCGCAACCGGCTGCGGGCGGCGACCGGACTCACGCTGCCCGCGACCCTCATCTTCGACCACCCGGCGCCGGAAGCGGTGGCCGGCTACCTCGCCGCGGCGCTGCCCGGCGACGAAGCGGGCGGCGTCCGCGGCCGGATCGATGCCGACGCGGCCCTCGGGGCGCTCGAGGAGCTGATCACCGGCGACGGCGACCCGGAAACCGACGCGCTCGCGCAGCGATTGCGCGCGCTCGCGGACCGGCTCGCCGGGCCCGAGGCGAGGCCGGACCTCGACGGCGCCTCCGACGACGAATTGTTCGAGCTGGTAGACAGGAACTGACCGATATGGCCACCGAAACGCAACTCCGGGAATATCTGAAACGGTCGATCGCGAAGGAGCAGCGGCTACAGCAGCGCCTCGACGAAGTGCAGGCGCGGGCCCGGGAGCCGATCGCCATCGTCGGCACGGCATGCCTGCTGCCCGGCGGGGTGTCCTCACCGGATGAGCTGTGGGAGTTGGTGTCCCAAGGCCGGGACGCGGTCGGCCCGTTCCCCGGCGACCGCGGCTGGGATCTGGCGGCGCTCTACGATCCGGATCCCGGCGCGCCCGGCACCTCGTATGCGCGCCATGGCGGATTTCTCACCGGCGCAGCCGAATTCGACCCCGACTTCTTCGGGATCTCGCATCGGGAGGCGCTGGCGATGGACCCGCAGCAGCGACTGCTGCTGCGCGTCACCTGGGAGGCCTTCGAACGCGCCGGCCTGGATCCGTACGCGTTCAAGGGCAGTCGCACCGGGGTCTACGCCGGGCTGGCCGGGCACGACTACGGATCCCGGCTCGATCCGATTCCCGAGGAACTCGAGGGGTATCTGGCCATCAACAATCTCGGCAGCGTGGTGTCGGGCCGCGTCGCCTACACCTTCGGGTTCGCGGGACCGGCCGTCACCGTCGACACCGCCTGCTCGTCCTCGCTGGTGGCGCTGCACCTCGCGGTGCGGGCATTGCGCGGGGGCGAGGTGGATTTCGCCGTCGCCGGTGGCGCCTCGGTGATGTCCACGCCGATCGGATTCACCGAATTCTCGCGGCAGCGCGGTCTGGCCCCCGATGGGCGGTGCAAGGCGTTCGCGGACGCGGCCGACGGCACCGGCTGGGCCGAGGGCGTGGGAACCGTACTGCTGGAACGATTGTCGGATGCGCGGCGGCTCGGGCACGAGGTACTGGCGGTGGTGCGCGGCAGCGCGATCAACCAGGACGGCGCCTCCAACGGCCTCACCGCCCCCAACGGTCCCGCCCAGCAGCGGGTGATCCGCGACGCGCTCGCCGATGCGGGGCTGGGTGTGGCGGACGTCGACGCCGTCGAGGGGCACGGCACGGGCACCGTGCTGGGGGATCCGATCGAGGCGCAGGCGATCCTGGCCACCTACGGGTCGCGCACCGAGGGCGAACCGCTGTGGCTCGGTTCGCTCAAATCCAATATCGGTCACGCCCAGGCCGCGGCAGGGGTGGCGGGGGTGATCAAACTCGTCGAAGCGATCCGGCACGGCCGCCTGCCCGCCTCGCTGCATCTGGAAACCCCGTCGGCACTGGTGGATTGGAACTCCGGCCGGGTCGAGTTGCTGACCGAGGCCCGGGACTGGCCGGAGACCGGCCGGCCGCGCCGGGCGGGCGTCTCGGCGTTCGGTGTGTCCGGCACCAACGCGCACGTGATCGTCGAACAGGCCGTTCCCGAGAACGACTCCGCGACAACGGGTTCCGTGGAGCCGATCGCGGCGGCGTCCCCTGTGCATCCGATCGCGGCGGCCTCCTCTGTGGAGTCGATCGTGGCGGCGTCCGATGTGGGGCCGATCGTGGCGGCGTCCCCCGTTGAGTCGATCGCGGCGGCGGACCTTGTGGACCCGATCGTGGCGGCGGGGGTGCGGCCGTTCGTGCTGTCCGGTGCCGGTGCGACCGGGCTGTCGGCACAGGCACAGCGCCTCGCCGAATTCGTCACGGCGACCGGCGCGGACCCGGCGGCAGTCGCTTCGGCACTCGTGCGCACCCGGGTACATCACGACACCCGTGCGGTGATCCTGGCCGCCGATGCCGCCGAGTTGACGGCGGCCCTGGAGTCCGTTGCCGCACAACGACATACGCCCACAGCACATCTGGCGACCTCGCCCGGCGCCGGCGCGGTGGCCGTCGTGTTCGCCGGGCAGGGCAGCCAGCGGGTCGGTGCGGGAGCCGAACTGTACGAACGGTTCCCGGCCTTCGCGGCGGCCTTCGATGCGGCGGCGACGGCCCTGGACCGGAATCTCGGTGCGGCCGTCGCACATCCGGTCCGCGACGTCGCCTTCGGCGCTCCCGGAACCGAGGGGCTGCTCGACGCCACGATCTACACCCAGTCGGTGATCTTCGCCCTGGAGACCGCGCTGTATCGGCTGCTCGTGTCGTGGGGGATCGAAATCGCCGCGGTGGCAGGCCATTCCATCGGCGGGGTGGTGGCCGCGCACGTCGCCGGCGCGTTGTCGCTCGACGATGCGGCCCGGCTCGTCGCCGCCCGCGGGCGATTGATGGGAGCGCTGCCCGCCGGGGGTTCCATGGTCGCCGTCGAGGCCACCGAGGCCGAGGTGCGCGAGGTCATCGACCGGACGAGCGTCGCCGCGGGCAGCACCGGACATCCGGCCGAGGCATCGGTGGTGGCGCTGGAGGATGCGCCGCAGGTGTCGATCGCCGCGGTGAACGCGCCGCGCGCGGTCGTCGTATCCGGCAGCGAGGACGCGGTACTGGTGGTGACTGCTGAGCTGGCGGGCCTCGGCCGACGAGTGAAGCGGCTCACGGTATCCCACGCCTTCCACTCACCGTTGATGGAACCCGTGACCACCGAATTCGAGAGTGTCGTCGCCGACCTCGCCTTCGCCGAACCCGACGGGCCGATCCTGGTGTCCGACACCACAGGTGCCGTGGTGAACGGGCGGGAACTGGCCGACCCCGGCTACTGGGTACGTCATCTGCTCGGCACGGTCCGGTTCGCCGATACCGTACGGACACTGCGCGACCGGGGCGCCGGGGTATTCGTCGAGATCGGCGCGGATGCCGTACTCGCCCCGATGATCTCGGCGACCCTGGCATCGGACGAGGTGACCGTGGCACCCGTACTGCGCGCCGGGCGATCCGAGACCGTTACGGCCCTCGCCGCAGCGGCGGCGGTCTTCACCCGCGGCCACAGCGTCGACTGGCCCGCGATCGTGCCCCCGGCCCCGCACCTGGCCCTCCCCACGTATGCCTTTCGACCGCAACGTTTCTGGGCCGAACCCGTCGGCCGCCGGACCTCGGCCGCCGGTGCGACATCGATCGACCACCCCCTGCTCACCGCGGTGACCGCCGCAGCCGAGGGTGGTCACCTTCTACTCAGCGGGCAATGGTCACTGCGCACACATCCGTGGCTCGCCGATCACGCCGTGCTGGGCACGGTGATCGTGCCCGGCACGGCCCTGCTGGAACTGGCGGCCCGCGCGGGCGCCGAGGCGGGCCTGCCCGTGTTGGAGGAGTTGATCGTCGAGTCACCACTGGTGCTCGGCGACAACACGGTCGACATTCAGGTCGCTGTCACCGCGAACGAGGACGGGACCAGTACGGCGACAATCCATTCGCGCCCGGCGAATACCGCCGACGCGGTGTGGACCCGGCACGCACGCGCGGTCCTCGGCCCCGAGACCGACGCACCGGCAGCCGATTTCACCACTTGGCCGCCCCCCGGCGCCGAGCCCGTGGACATCGACGACGTCTACCCCGCGCTGCTGGCGACGGGCCTCACGTACGGCCCCGCGTTCCAGGGCCTGCGCCGCGCCTGGCAGCGCGCGGAGGACCTGTTCGTCGAAGTGGCCTTGTCCGACCCCGAAGCACAACGAGCCGCCGAATACACCGTGCACCCGGCATTGCTCGACGCCGCCGTACACCTCCCGGCCCTGCGCGCCCTGGCCGACGTACCGGCGGGCCAGAACCGGCTACCGTTCGCCTGGAGCGGAGTCCGGCTCTCCACGGGCGGCGCGTCCGCACTGCGCGTACGCATTCGCCCCAGCGGCCCGGACACCGTCACCATCGACGCCACTGACCCCTCCGGCACCCCGGTTCTCACCATCGACAGCCTCGTCGCCCGCCGCGTATCGAGCACCCAATTACAGTCGGCCCGACCGGAATTGCGCGACGCCCTGTTCACGGTGGATTGGACCGAGTCCGCCGCACCGACCGACCCGGCCGAATGGGCCGTCATCACCACCAACCCACACGACCCGCTCATTGACGCATTGCGCGCGGCCGGCCACCGAGCAATCCGTGCCGACGAAGTATTCACCGCGAGCACAATCCAGCCGAGCACAGGCGACACCGTCTCCGCCACAGCCGAAGTCGCGGCCACCACAGCCGATGTCCCGGCCGCCGCAGCGGAGTATCTGCCCACCGCAGACGTTGTCCCGGTCACCGCAGACGCGTCCTCGACCGGCGCGAACGGGCTGCCCTCCAGCGCGAGCAAAGTCTTCGGCGCTGCTGCCTCACCCGATGCCGGCGGCGTCTCGCCTGCCGCGGCCATCGTTTCGGCTACCTCGGTCGGCGACCTGCTTCCGGTGTTGCAGCGCTGGCTGGCGGAACCGGCGGTGGAGACGGTGCCGCTGGTGGTGTGCACCCGGGGAGCGGTCGCCGTGGGCGATGGCGAGGTGCCCGACCCGGTCGCGGCGGCGGTGTGGGGGCTGGTCCGTTCGGTGCAGGCCGAGCAGCCGGATCGGTTGCTGCTCACTGATGTCGACGATCACCCGGAGTCCTGGGCGGCCGTCGCGGGGGTGCTCGTCGCCGCCGCGAACGGGGACATTCAGACGGCCGTGCGGGCAGGGCGGGTGTCGGTACCCCGGCTGCGGCGTTGGGATCCGCCCGCTGATGCGGAAAGCCCTTGGGACACGGTGGGTACGACGCTGATCACCGGGGGGCTGGGTGGGCTGGGCGCGGAGGTGGCCCGGCATCTGGTGCACACGCACGGGGTACGGTCGCTGGTGCTGGCCGGCCGTCGTGGTGCCACGACACCCGGCACCGCGGAACTGGCCGCCGAGCTCGAATCCGCCGGTGCCACAGTTGCTCTCGTCGCGGCCGATGTCGCGGACCGGGCCGCGCTGGCGGGTGCGCTCGAAGTCGTGCCGGTGGATCGGCCGCTGACCACGGTGATCCACGCCGCGGCGCTGGTCGACGACGGCCTGTTCGGCACGGTCACCGCCGAACGTGTCGCCGCGGTGGCGCGACCGAAGTCCGGTGGGGCACGGGCACTGGACGAACTCGCCGATGCCGCAGGCACTGTGACCCGGTTCGTGCTGTTCTCCTCCGTGTCCGCGCAGCTCGGCGGGCCGGGGCAGACCACCTACACGGCGGCCAATGCGGAGCTGGATGCCATTGCGGCACAACGGCATGCGCGAGGGCTACCGGCGGTCTCGATCTCCTGGGGCCTGTGGGAACGCGAGAGCGGCACGACCGCCGGGCTGTCCGGCGCGGACCGCGCCCGCATCGCCAGGACCGGGTTGCGCTCGCTGCCTACGAAAACCGCGCTCGCGCTGCTCGATACCGCCGTGGCCGGGGGACCGGTGATCGTGGCCGCCGGATTCGATCCCCGGGCGCTGGGCCGGCGCACCGATGCGCTGCCGCCGGTACTGCGCTCGCTGGTGCCCCCACCGCGGCGCACCGCGACCGGTGAGGCGCCGGGCTCGGCGCTGCGCGATATCGCGGGCCTCGAAGGCGCCGATCGCCGCACGGCACTGCTGGATCTGGTGCGCACCGCGGTCGGTGTGGCGCTGGCGCATCCCGCGGCCGACACCATCGCCGGTGATCGGGCACTGATCGAACTCGGCCTCGATTCGCTCAGCGCGGTGGAACTGCGCAACGGGCTGGGCCGGGCCACGGGGCTGCGGTTGCCCGCCACGCTCACCTTCGATCACCCCACGCCGGACGCGATCGCGGAATTCCTCGACGGGCTGATCGGTGCCGCGGCACCGGCGGCCGCCGCGCCTCCGGCGACCGGGCTGGCGGCCATTCATCGCCGAATGCACGACGCGGGTAAGCATTTCGAGGCCGCGCAACTGCTCGTCGCGGCCTCCCACGCGCGGACCACCTTCGAGGTGGCCGACCGTGCCCGGCACGCACCGCCACCGATCCGGCTGGCCGAGGGATCCGGTGACACGGTGGTGGTGGCCTTCCCGGCGGTCAGCGCGATCTCCGGGCCGCACGAATACTCCCGGATGGCACAGGAATTGCGCGGCGAGCGCGATGTCGTCGTCATCCCCGCACCGGGTTTCACCGCGGGCAGCCAGGATCTGCCGGACTCGGTGCAGACGCTGGTGCGGCTGGGGGTCGAAGCGCTCACCGATGTCGTCGGTGATCGGCCCTTCGTGGTGCTCGGACGTTCGATGGGTGGGTGTGTCGCGCATGCGGTCACGGCGGCCGTGGAGGCCGAGGGGCTGCGGCCGCGCGGACTGCTGCTCATCGACAGCTACCCGATCGAGGCCGCCCTCGAACCCGGCATGGAATGGTGGACCGGCGCGATGATCGGCGGAATGCTCGCCCGCGTCGACCGATTCGACATGTCCGTGCAGGACGAGCGCCTGACCACGATGGGCACCTACAACCGGATCTTCCTCGACTGGCGGGCCGCGCCGGTGCGGGCGCCGATCCGGCTGCTCCGGTCGTCGACACCGTTGCCGGGCACCCGGCTCGACGGCCCACGCGACTGGCGTGCGTTCTGGCCCGTCCCGCACGACACCACCGACATCCCGGGCGACCATTTCACGGTATTGGAGGAGGACGCCCCGACAACCGCTGCGGCCCTGCGGGAGTGGATCGAATCCCTGGAGCGCGCCACGCCGTGAGCCGGGTGAACGCCGTCGGCCGGCACGGAAATCCGTGCCGGCCGACGGCGTTTCCCGGATCAGTCCCGGGTGGGTGTGCTCACCGGAGCAGTTGGGACACGATGCCGAAACGGTCGGGCAGCACGGCGTATTCGACGATGCGCCCGTCCCGGAATCGGATGGTGCTGATGCTGACCCCGGTGAAGCGGCGCCCCGCACCCGAATCGGGCACGCCGAACAGCTCACCGCGCTGCACCCCGTCGATGGTCCAGTAGACGACGACGCGATCACCCTCGGCGATGAGATCGTCCACCGTGGCGGTCACGCCCTCGACATTGGCACGCAGCCAGGTGATGTGCTCGACGAAACCCTGGCGGCCGGTGATGTCGGCGGCCGGGGACGCGGTGTCGCGTCCGTCGTCGGCGATGATCTCGTCGAGCACCTCCAGCTTGCCCTGGGTGATCGCCTCCTCGTAGAACCGGCGCGCGGCGGCCTTGTTGACCTCGACCGCGGAAATGGTCGTCATGATGTGCCTCCTCGATGAGATGGAACGTCGGAATCGGTTGGTGGAGCGAGGTGTTCAGAACCCCTGGCCGGGCAGCGGCAGGATGCCGAGGTTGGCGTCCAGGCCGCCGTCCACGACCAGGGTGGTACCGGTGATGTAACCGGCGGCGGGGGAGGCGAGGAACCAGACGGCCTCCGCCTGTTCGATCGGTTCGGCGAAGCGGCCCAACGGGATCCGGCGTTCGATCGCCGCCAGTACGCGCGGATCCTGATGCACGTTCGCGGTGATGCCGGTCCGGGTCAGTCCCGGCGCGAGCGCGTTGACCCGGACCCCGTCCCCGGCATAGTCGATCGCGAACGCCCGGACCAGATTGACCAGTGCGCCCTTCGAGGCGTTGTACGCCCAGTTGCCCGGGTCACCGCGCAGACCGGCCACCGACGAGGTGAGTACGGCCGATCCCCGCGACGCGCGCAGCGCCGGAATCGCCGCGCGCAGACCGTGAATCGGCCCGCGCAGATTCACGCCGAAGATCCGGTCGGCCCGGTCGACGGCGCCGGGCGCCTCCAGCGGCGGAGTGCCGCCGATGCCGGCGTTGAGCACGATGGTGTCGATGCGGCCGAACAGATCCAGCGCGGTCTGCACGGCGGCCCGGTTGGCGGGCTCGGTGGCGACGTCGCCGACCAGAGTCACCTGCCCGCCGGTCAATTCGGCGAGGCCGCGTTCGTCGACATCGACGGCGAGCACGTGCTCACCGCGTTCGGCGAACAGTTCGGCCGTGGCCCGGCCGATGCCGGAGGCCGCGCCGGTGACGATCGCGACCCGCTGGCCGGCGGTCGAGGTCATATGGTTCCTTTCGCGAGAGCCGCGCCTGCCGCACGCGGCACCGCGGCCAGCAGACGACGGGTGTATTCGTGCTGGGGTGAAGCGAAAACCTCTGCGGTAAGACCGGTTTCGACGATCCGGCCGTGCCGGATCACGGCGATCCGGCGGCACAGCCGGCGCACCACGGCCAGATCGTGCGAGATGAACAACAGGGCCGCACCGCTGTCGTGCCGGACCCGGTCGAACAGGTCCAGTATCTGGGCCGCAATCGTGATGTCCAGCGCGGACACCGGCTCGTCGGCGACGAGCAAGTCGGGTGCGGCGGCCAGTGCTCGCGCGATGGCGACCCGCTGCCGCTGCCCGCCCGACAGCTGGGCCGGACGGCTGTCGCGCACCGACGGCTCTAGTCCGACATCGCGCAGCAATTCGTCGATGCGCTCGGATCGCGCCGCGCGGGACCGGATCCGGCGCAGCGCCGCCCCGATGATCGCCGCCGTCGAATCGCGGGGATCGAAGGCGCTCAACGGGTCCTGATCGATGAGTTGCACCCGGTGCCGCGACGGCCGGCGGGCGGATTCGCGCAGCTCCGACCACGGCTGCCCGTCGAGCAGCACCGCACCCGCGTCGGGCGCCAGGTGGGCCAGGGCCAGCCGGGCGAGTGTGCTTTTCCCGGAACCGGATTCGCCCACCACGCCGAGCGCCTCGCCCGGATGCAGTGTGAGCGAGACCGAGTCGAGGGCGAGGTTGCGGCTGCCGCCGGGCAGGCGGAAATGCCGGGTGACCTCCCGGAACTCCAGCAACGGCGGCCGATTCGGCGTGGGTGGCGCGACCGGCGGGGCGGGTATCGGCGTCGTCGGCACCACGGTGCGGGACGGGTACAGGCAACGCACCCGGCGCCCGTCCGGCAACGTCACCGGTGGCGGACGCCGCGTCCGGCAGTGCGCGTCGGCCGCCGGGCACCGCGGCGCGTACGGGCAGCCGTCCGCGGCCGGTGGCGCCCACCGGCGCGGCGCCGCGGCGATCGGTCCGTCGATACGCGGTGTGGCCGCGAGCAATTCGGCCGTGTACGGGTGCGCCGGAGCGGTGAGGACCGCGGCCGCGGGACCCTGCTCGACCACGCTGCCCGCGTACATGACCGCGACGTCGTCGGCGGATTCGGCCACCACGGCCAGGTCGTGACTGATCAGCAGCACCGCCGTACCGGCGGCCCGCAGTTCCCGTAGCAGTGCCAGGATCTGCTGCTGCACCACGACATCCAGTGCGGTGGTCGGCTCGTCCGCGATCAGCAATTCGGGTTCCGCCGCGATGGCCGATGCGATGAGCGCCCGCTGACGCAGGCCACCGGACAATTCGTGGGGGTACTGGTGCCACCGGTGATCGGGGTCCGGGATGCCGGCCCGCCGCAGCAGCCCGAACACGGCGTCGTCGAGTCCGTCGCCGGATGCCAGCCGATGGATCTCCAGCGGCTCGGCGACCTCGTAACCGATGCGGCGCAACGGATCCAGCGAGGTCAGGGCATCCTGCAACACGAACCCCACCCGCCGGCCCCGGATGCGCCGCCACTGCGCGGCACTCGCGCGGCGCAGGTCCGTCCCGCCGAGCGTGAGGGTCTCGGCCCGCACCCGCGCCCCCGGACCGGCGAGGCCGAGCAGCGTGCGCGCGGTCACGCTCTTGCCGGAACCCGATTCACCGACGATCGCCAGGCAACCGCCGGCCGCCAGCTCGAGATCGACCTCGGCCACGGCGCGGGTGGGACCGAAATCGACCGACAGGCCACGTACTTCCAGCAGCGGGTCACTCATCGGGTGACTCCCCGTCCACCCCGGCCCGCAGGGCGCGGCCGAGCACGCTGATCGCCATGACCGTCACCGTGACCGCCAGTCCGGGGAACAGCGCCAGCGTCCACGCGGCGCCGAGATAGTTGCGTGACTGCGCGAGCATCGCCCCCCACTCCGGTATCTCCGAATCCGGGCCGAGCCCGAGGAAACTCAGCGACGAACCGATGATGATCGCGGTCCCGATGTTGATCACCACGAGAACCCCCAAGGGCAGCAGCACATTCGGCACGATGTGCCGCAACGTCACCCGCCAGGGCGCGGTGCCCAGATCCAACGCCGCACGGACATAGGCGAAGTGCCGGACCAGATGGGTACGGATGCGGACCAGTCGGGCGAAACCCGGTGTCAGCGCGATGGTGATGGCGAGCACGACATTGCCGGTGCCCGGCCCCAGCACCGCCACCACCAGCAACGCCATCAGAATCGTCGGAAAGGCCAGCAGCACGTCTGCCGCCCGCATCGCGATCCGATCGGCCAGCCGGCCGCCCAGCGCCGCGGCCAGCCCCCACAGCGTCCCCGCCACCGTCGACAGCACCGTCGAGCCGATACCGACCAGCAGCGATGTCCGCGCACCGTAGACCACGCGCGCGTACTCGTCTCGGCCCAGCCAATCGGTGCCGAACGGATGCGCCGCACTCGGCGCGCGCAGTGCGACACCGGGATCGATCGACTCCGGCGAGCCCGCGAGCAACCCGGGCGCGACGACCGCCACCGCCACCGCGAGGACTGTCAGCGCGGCCACGATCCGGCCCGGCCGCCGCAGCACCGCTCGGACCCGCACCACCCCCGGCACGGCGGCGAATGCCGCGGTCACCGGACGGCCTCCCGGATCCGCGGGTCCACCAGCCGGTACAGCAGATCGAGTACGAGGGAGATCAGCGAGAAGGCCGCCGCCGTGAGTATCACCAGCGCGGTCACCACCGGATAGTCGCGGCCGCGCACGGCGGTCACCAGGACCTGCCCCAAACCCTTACGCGCGAAGACGGTTTCGACGACCACCACACCACCGAGCAGATTGCCCAGCATCCATCCCGACAGCGTCAGCACCGGCGCCGCCGCATGCCGCAACGCATGTCGCGACCGCACCCGCAGCTCGGAGGCGCCGCGCGCGCGAACGGTCAACGCGAACGGTTGATTCAGGGCATCCTCGAGTCCGTCCCGGGTCACCTGGGACAACACCCCGGCGACCGCGACGGCGAGGGTCACCACCGGCAGCACCGATCCGCGCCACCCGGTCTCGCCGATCACCGGGAACAGCCGCCACCGGAACGAGAACAGCGCCAGCAGCAGAAATCCCACCCAATAGGTGGGCATCGACAGCGCGGTGAACTCCGCCGCGCGCGCCACCGCCCGCACCCGGCGCCGCTGCGCGGTGAACACCGCGACCGTCACCGACAGCCCCAGCCCGAGCAACAGCCCGCCGACCGCGAGCGACAGTGTGGGCCACAGCTGTTCGGCGATGATCGACCGGACCGCCCGATGCTGCTGATACGACGTGCCGAGATCCCCGCGCGACAATCGCGCCAGGAAGCGGCCGTACTGCACGTACAGCGGCGCGTCGAAGCCGTACTCCCGGCGAATCTGCGCGAGCACCTGCGGTGAGCTGGTCGCCGCGACACCCCCGGCGATGGCTCGCGCCGGATCGCCCGGAATCGCCTGCAGCCCGGCGAAAGTGAGGGTGGCCGCCGCCCAGATCACCAGAACCGCCGCGGCGGCCCGCCCCCCTGCCCGGCGCAGCCGTTCGGTCATGCCGCGAGCCAGGCGTCGTAGAACCGCGGATAGGTCTGCACGTCGAAGGTCAAGTCCCGCACGGATTTCGACACACCGGTCAGACTCACCGGCGTGTAGATCGGGATGATGTAGGCCTGCTTCAGCACATCGTGCTGCACCGCGGCGTAGTTCGCGGCGGCACGCCCCGCGTCCCCGGTGGCCGCCGCCTCGGTCACCTGTGCGTCGAGCTGCGGCGAATTCACCAGTGCCACATTGCCGCCCGCCTTGGCGTAGGTGTTGGCGGAGTAGAAGGCGAACCGCAGCACATCCGGAGTGGGCCGGGCGAAGCTGACGTCGACGAGATCGTAACCGCCACCGATCAGATACTTGTCGACGTAGGTGCCGGTATCGACCGTCGGCCGCTGGATCTCGATCCCGACCGCGCGAGCCTGCGCCCGGATACCGTCGGCGACGACATCGCGCTGCTCCCGCGTGCCGTCGGGCCAGTACGGCCACACCAGCGACAGCCGCGCACCGTCCTTCACCCGGATACCGTCGGGGCCGAGGCGATTCCACCCCGCCTGATCGAGCAGCCGCTTCGCGTTCTCCGGGTCGTATCCGGTCAGATCGTTGCGAGCCGAGGCATCGTAGTCGGCGGTCACCTTGCTGATCGGGTTGTCCGCCACCGGATACCGGCCGAAGTAGATGTTGTCCACCAGCTTCGCGACATCCACCGAGGCCGAGAGTGCCTTGCGCACAACCTGATCGGCCAGTGGCCCCCGCGACTGGTTGAGGTAGACGTTGTAGTTGAGCCCCGGCGTCTGATCGGCGCGCAGGGTGAATCCGTCGCGGCCGGCGAGATCGCCCGCCGACACCGGCGGCACACCCGCGATCGCCTGCACCTGCCCGCTGGTCAGCGCCCCGTACCGGGTCGCGTCCTCGTTGATGAACCGGAAGACGAGCTTGCCGAACCGCGCGGGCCCGGAATGGCGGGCGCCCGGCGGTGGCGAATCGTATCCGTCGAAGCGGGTCAGCGACTCGCTCTTGCCCTGATCCCACTGCTCGAATGCGAACGGACCGGTACCGACCGGCCGGTAATTCGCTGCGGTGAGCGCCGCGGGGCTCTGAATTCCCAGGCTCGGCGTCGACAATGCCTGCAGGAATGGCGTGAACGGCTGCTTCAGGACGATTTCCACCGTGTGCGGATCGACGATCCGCGTTTCCTGATAGGCACTGATCAGCGACGCCGCGTACGCCGATTTGGTGTTCGGGTCGACGACGTGATCCAGGCTGGCCCGCACGGCGTCGGCGGTGAACGGCGTGCCGTCGTGGAAGGTCACCCCGTCGCGCAGGGCGAACCGATAGGTCCGGCCGTCGCCGGAGATCGTCCACGACGACGCCAACCAGGGGGTGAACGTGTCCGGCCCGGTCTGCGCCACCAGGGAATCGAAGATGTTGCGGTTGATCACACTGGTCACCGCGGTGGCCGCGACGGCGGGGTCCAGCGACACCTGGGTGCCCGAGATCCCGTACACCAGCGTGCCGTCCGGTGCCGCGGCGTCCGGGCCGCGGGAATTCGATCCGGCGAACCCGGCGACGACACCGGCCACGACCACCACCGCGAGCACCGCGCCGGCGGCGATCCACGCGGCCCGCCGCCGGCGCGCACGTATTCCGCGCCGGCCGGACGCGCCGCCGCCCCCATCATGTGTAGACATTTCACCCGTTCGTCGAAGTGAGACCGGAATCGGGCAATGGTTGTGACCACCCTGTCGTGGACCCCGGATGCCCGTCCCGGCGGCCATCAAGACTTCAACACGCGAATATACCCAGGTCAATGATTTCGGTACGGCGTGAATTCAATTCGATCGATCACGTTCGGTCATGGAAATGTATCGTGATTTCGAACGAGAATTCCCGTCCGGGATATTGACGGCGGTGGCCGGAGTGCCTGCGACCGGCCGGCCGTGGCGCGCTCCGCGCATACCGTCCGGTCCGATTGTCCTCTGTGACAGCGGAATCGGGTATCGGCGCGTTCGCGACGTCCGTCGCCCGCGAGCGCGGGTGCGCGGCGGCCCGGGAGCGGGGGCGTGGCACCGGGTTCGGCGGGGCGGCGCGGCGGCCGGGCGGGCGTTCCGGGTGGTGTACTGTCGGGGCATCAAGACCACTGAGGCCTTGCAAATAAAGGACGTTCCCGTTGTCCGATAAATCTCCGCGCAGCACGATGTCCAAAAAGCAGGGAAAATCCATCAAGGAGAAGCGAGCGGAGAAGAAGGCCAAGTCGGCGACCGCTCAATCCGGTGTCGAGGCCCTGGAGAACAAGGTCAAGAAGCACAAGTAGCAGCCTGTTCGTCGCCGAGCTCGGTCGTCGGGTGCGCCGTTGCGCGGGCCGATCGGCCGGGCAGGGCCGGTAGCGGGGTCGAATTCCCGGCCGGGCCGGTGATACCGGCCGCGCGGTGCGTGTGATGTTGCCGATATCCCGCCCGGATCGGCTCACCGGAGTTGTCGGGATCGGTGTTTTGGATACTGTACCCGACATGAACGTCGTCATTCTCGTTGTGGAGGGCGTTGCCGACTTCGGGCTGGCCGCGCTGCTGGAGACCCTGAACACGGCGAATTCGCTTCGTACCGAACTGGATAACGCGTCACCGCCGTGGTCGGTGCGCTGTGTGTCGTTCGGCGCCGGGGTCCGCTCCGGATACGGCCATCTCATTCCGACCGTGCCGCTGGCGGAGTGCGACGGTGACGCGGACGTGATGATCGTGCCGGCGGTCGCGGCGCTGGAGGCCGAGGCGCTCATCGGATTGGTGTCGGCGCCCGAGAGCCGCGCGGTGCTGGACCTCATCGCGTGCTCGCGCGCGCGGGGCGTGCATCTGGCCGGGGCCTGCACCGGTACCTTCTTCCTCGCGGAGGCGGGGGTGCTGGACGGGCAGCCCGCGACGACGAGTTGGTGGCTGGGGCCGGTGTTCCGGCGCCGGTATCCGAAGGCGGAACTCGACGAGGGCCGCACGCTGTGCCGGGGAGACCAGGTGACCACGGCGGGTGCGTCGCTGTCGCATCTGGATCTGGCGCTGTCGCTGGTGCAGGCGCAGAGCCCGGCCTTGGCGACGCTGACCAGCCGGTACATGGCGGTCGGCAATCGGAAATCCCAAGCGGCGCATGTGATTCCGGAGGTCGTCGCGCGGGGTAACGTACTGGTCGCCGATTTCGAGCGGTGGGTGCGGACGAATCTGTCCGAGCCGATGCGGCTCGCCGACGTGTCCCGGATGCTCGGCGCCTCCGAGCGCGGTCTGCAACGTGCCATGCAGGCCGAATTGGGCAAGTCGCCACAGGAATTCGTGCACGACATCCGGCTGGAGCGCGCCGTCGAACTGCTGCGCACCACCGCGCTGACGGTGGACGCGGTGGCCGGGCGGGTGGGCTATCAGAACGCGAGCACACTGCGGACCCTGATCCGGCGGCGGCGTGGCGTCACGGTCGCGGAGATCCGTGCCGCTCGCTCCGCCTGGTGAAGGGTCAGTCGCGGCCCGGCGGGAATACCCCGTGCGCGGTGAGTTCCGCGGCGTGCAGTCCGCCGCAGATGATTTCCAGGCGCCGGGGCCACGGCTTGCCGGGAACGGTCCCCGGACCCGCGAAATAGAATGTCGAGCAACCTGTTCCGTGACTGCGCTCGTGCGGATTCCAGCCGCCGCCGTCGGGGTGCAGCCCGCCCGATTCGGCGAGATATGCGCGGATCGAACGATAAGTGTCCGAATCGAATTCGCGGACGGTGAAGGCGAAATGGGTCTCCCGATTGTGGATACGTTCGTCGGCGCGGGCCCGTCGCAACGCGGGGCCGGCCGATGCGGTGGGCGCCGGGTAGAACAGTTCCAGTCGCTGCGGTGCCGCCGCGCCGTCGCGATCGCGGGAGGCGAACAGGATGGAGACCGCGCAGTGCGCCGGGTCGAGCTCGTAGCGCTGGCAAAGTCGTTGCTGCACAATGACACTGGGAACGGTGTCCAGGATCCGGAAGCCGGCGGCGACGAGCCGGTGGTGCAGCGCGGCCACCGAGGGCGGGAACACCAGCGCCGCGGCATGGTCCAGGACCAGGCGGTCGCCGATCGGATCGCCGCTGTCCCGCCCGGCCAGCAGTCCGGTCAGAACGGCACGCGAACAATGGTGTGCCAGATAGTCTGTGAGTTGCCCCAGCCGGGTGTCGTCCTCGGTATCGCACAGGTCGGATCCGGGATCGGACACAGTGCCGGAGCGTGTTTCCGGTAAGTCGATCACGCGAGACACCCTAAGTCGCGCAACGTATTTCCGCGACCCGGCCGCAAATGTCGTATCCGGTACCGAATCTGTCGTTTTCGCCGCTGTTTCCGAATTCGCCGCGGTTCTAGGCTCTGCCGTGCCGGGCGCATCGGGCCGACGACGGCCGGCGCCCCCGAAAACATCGAAACCGTAGTGGATTGGCCGATGACCGATACCAAGATGCTGGACCGGATCCGGGACCTCGTCCCGGACATCGCGGCGCGCGCCGTGGACACCGAACGTGAACGCCGGGTGCCCGATCGCACCGTGCGCGAGTTGACCGACGCCGGCGTGTTCCGGATGTTGCAACCCCGGGAGTTCGGTGGGGCCGAGGCCTCGCCGGTGGAGTTCTTCGCCGTGGTCCGCGCGCTCGCCGCCGGATGCCCGTCGACGGGCTGGGTGACATCGGTATTCGGCACGCACGCATGGCAATTGGCGTTGTTTTCCGCCGCCGCGCAGCACGACGTGTGGGGTGCGGATCCGGATTCGGTGATCGCGACCTCGTATGTGCCCTCGGGCCGGGTGACGCGGGTTCCGGGTGGCTTCGAACTGTCCGGACGCTGGAGTTTCTCCTCCGGCTGCCAGCACGCCGGTTGGATCATGGTGGGCGCGCTGACCACGGCCGACGACCCGGCCCCCGGCGCCCACCTCACGCTGCTGCTGCCGCGCGCCGACTGCACCATCGACGAGGTGTGGCAGGCGGTGGGCCTGGCGGGAACCGGTAGTCACGATCTCGTCGTCGATGCTGCCTTCGTGCCCGCGCATCGCGTCCACGACGCCGAGCAGCACAATGCCGAGGACGGTCCCGATTCGGAACTGCCTGCCCTGTACCGCCTTCCGTTCACCAGCATCCTGCCCGGCGGGGTGACCGCACCGCTGCTCGGCGCCGCCGAGGGCGCGTACGCGGCATTCCTCGATCGGATGCGGGGCCGGGAATCCGGCCCCGGTGTCGCGGAGCGGGTCAGCCGCGTGGCCGCCGAGATCGACGCCGGAATACTGCAACTGGAGCACAATCTCGCCGCCGCGTTGCGCTGCGCCGAAGCGGGCGAGGAGATCCCGCTCGATCTGCGCCTGCGGGCCCGCCGCGATCAGGTGCGGGCGGTCGAGCGCGCGGTGGACGCGACCACGGCCCTGTTCCGGCTGGCCGGCGGCCGGGCCGCGCGCAGTCCCGATGTGCTGGAACGGCATTGGCGTGACGTGACCACCGGCAGCCTGCACCGCGCGAACTCCGCGGAACGGCCGCTGATCAACTTCGGGCAGGGCGCGCTCGGCCTGCCGGTCGCGGATCGGATCCTCTGATGCGACCGCCCGCACCCCACATCCAGCTCGCATTCCGAGGTGAAAACCTGTGACCGTCACGATGATCGACCCGTCTCTGCTCGGCATCGCCGCCGAACTGCCGCGGTCCGCGTACTCCACCGATGAACTGCTCGACGCCGGGCAGGGACATCTGTCCGACCGGCTCGAGGAGATGCTGGGCAGCCTCGGCGTCGACAACCGGCACTCGATCCTGACCAACTATCCGGACGTCCTGTTCCGCGGCGCGGAGCCCGAGATCGGTATCCCCGTCGTCGATCTCGCCGTCCGCGCCGCGCGCCGCTGTCTCGCCGGGACACCGGAGCAGGTGGAGTCGATCGGCCTGGTGCTCGGCGTCTCCAGCAGTCCGGGCCGGCTGGTGCCGAGCCTGGTCTGCGACATGTTCGCGCGGATGCCGGAATTGCCCCGCACCGCACAGAATCTCAGCATCGAGTACATGGGCTGCTCGGCCATGGCGAAGGCCATCGATACGGCGCGGTGGTACCTGGCCTGTCATCCCGGTAGGACGGTGCTGGTCTGTTTCGCCGAGGCGACCACCCCGCTGTCGCCGCCGCTGCCCGGATTCCACCGGCACTTCCTCGAATTGGCGCCGGAGGAGCGGCAGGAGGCGGTGAACGCGCTGCACGGCTTCCTGTTCGCCGATGCCGCGGTGGCCATGCTGCTCGGCGGCGAGGGCGACGGACCCCGGTTCGGCCCGGTGTCGAATCTGACCAACGCCCTGCCGGAGGACGCCGAACTCGGCACGGTGCCCGACGGCGGATCCGATATCCCGGTGGTCGACGGGCGGCGCGGGTACACCCTCAGCCCTCTGGTCACCCCGCGCGGCGCCTACTACGCGCGGGAGACGGTGAAAATGGCACTGGCCGACGAGGCGTGCAAGCTCGCCACCCCTGCCGAGGCGGCGGCGTTGCTCGTGCACACCGGCAGCGTCCGGATCCTGGACGCGTTGTGCACGGAATTCGGTGTCGCACCCGGCGACGAGACGGTCGTGTCCTCGTATCGGGTACTGCGCGACTACGGCAACACCCTGGGCTGCTCGGTACCGCTCATGCTGACCGAGCCGGTACACCGGCCCGCCGGTCAGGGCCTGCTGGTCGCCTTCGGATTGAGTTTCGGCTGCGGCGTTTTCACCATGACCGTGCCGGACGGCGGATGGACACCGCTGCCGTGACCGCGCTCGGAACCGCCGGACCGCGCACCCTCCCCGCGCTGTTCCGGGCCGCCGCGGCCGCGGGCGGGACCACCGGCGCGGTGTGGGTCGGCGACGAATTGCGGTCGTGGGACCGCTGGCGTACCGAATCGGACGCGTTGACTCGATTCCTCCAGGAATCGGGTGTCGGACCCGGCGATGTCGTCGCCGTCCACCTGCCGAACTGCTGGGAATTCCTGACCCTCCACGTCGCGGTCGCCGCCGCCGGAGCGGTGCTGCTGCCGCTGCCGATGGCGCTGGGCGCGTACGAGATCCGCGCACTGCTGGCGCGTACCGGCGCGGTCGCGCTGGCGGTGGGCGCGGACCGGTACCGTGCGCTGCTGCCCGCGCTCGGCGCCGAATTCGCCACGCTGCGGCCGACTCTGGTGGTGGGTGGCGACGACGAGAGCACCGGCGGCCACTGTGCGATCGACCATGCGGTGCGCCGCTGGACCGGTACCGCGCCACTGCCCGTAGAGGTCTCGCCGGACGACCGCTTCGTACTCGTGCCGTCGTCGGGAACGACGTCGTTGCGTCCCAAGATCTGCGTGCACACCCACGAGAGCCTGATCGCGAACGCGGTCGCGGTGGCCGCGGACGCCGCGGCGCGGGCCGACGACACCCTGATCGCGGCGGGCCCGCTCACGCACCTGTTCGGTCTGCTGTCGGTCCATCTGAGCCTGGTGACCGGTGGCCGCCAGGCCCTGCTGCCCGAATGGGACCCGCGCGTCGCGGCGCGACTGGCCCGGGACAGCGCCGCCACCGTCCTGTTCGCCGCGCCCGCGCAGATCCGGGACCTGTTGCGCGAGAAGGAGAGCGGGACCGGACTGCAGCTGCGTGAGATCCGCGTGAGCGGCGCCGCGGTACCCGCCTCCCTGGTCGCCGACGCGCGCCGGGTGTTCGGCACCGCGGTGATCGCGCAGTGGGGGATGTCCGAGGTCGGCGCAGGGCTGTTCACCCGCCCGGACGACCCGGACGATGCCGCCGCCCGGGGCGTGGGCCGTCCGGTCACCGGCGCGCGGGCCCGGGTGGTCACTGCGGACGGCGCCGAATGCGCTCCCGGTGAGACCGGAGAGTTGCAGTTCCGCAGCGACTTCCGATGCCGGGAATACCTCGGGGACCCGGAGCTCACCCGGGCGGCGCTGACCGCGGACGGCTGGCTGCGCACCGGCGATCGAGCCGCGGCGCACCCCGACGGCAGTATCACGCTGCGCGGGCGGGACGCCGAGGTGATCAATGTCGGTGGCCTGAAATTCGTTGCGCCCGAGGTGGAGACGCTGCTGGATGATCTCCCGGGCCTGGACCGCGTCGCGGTGATCGGCCGCCCGGACGAGCGGCTGGGCGAATATCCGTGCCTGGTCGCGACGCTGCGCTCACCCGGCGCCTCGATCACCCTGTCCGGGATCGCTGCGCATCTGACCGCGAAAGGTGTAGCACCGTATCGGATTCCGGCGGAGCTGGTGATCCTGGACCGGCTGCCGTACACGGCCACGGGCAAGGTCGCGCGGGTCAGGCTGGCCGAACTGCTGGATCGCCGTGCCGCCGAGCCGGATCCGGTCTGGACGCGTGCGGTGTCGGGTCTCCCGGCCACCGAACAGCGGGCCCGGGCACTGGAACTGGTGCGGGCGCAGGTACTTACGGTGGTCGGCGCGACCGAACCCATCGGTCCGGATCAGGTGTTCACCGACTACGGGCTCACCTCCTCCGGCGCGGTACGGCTGAGCACTCAGCTCGCCGAGGCAACCGGGCTTCCTGTCGCCACCACGGCCGCCTACGACCTGCCCACCCCGGCCCTGCTCGCCGCGCATCTGACGACGCTGCTCGACTCGAAAGCAGTGGCAGGCGTGCGTGTTTCGGACGGTGCGGCATCGCCTTCGCGCACGGGTGCGGAGTCCGCAGGAGGCGCAGGTTCGGAGGGGATCAGGGACGCGGGTGCGGAGCCCGCAGCGGGCCCGATTTCGGGGGCGAACACGAGCGCGCGGGCGGACGATCCGGTCGTGGTGATCGGGATCGGCTGCCGGGTGCCCGGCGGCGTCTCGTCCCCGGACGAGTTCTGGGAACTGCTGGCCGCCGGACGGGACACGATCGGCGATTTCCCCGACGACCGCGGCTGGACCGTCGATCCCGACGCCGGCTATGCCCGGCGCGGCAGCTTCCTGGACGCCACCCGTTTCGACCCGGCCTTCTTCGGGATCTCGCCGCGCGAGGCCGCCACGATGGATCCCCAGCAGCGTCTGCTGCTGGAAACCGCCTGGGAGGCAATCGAACACGCACGCATCGACCCGGAAACGCTGCGCGGCAGCGATACCGGGGTGTTCGCCGGAGTGATGGCCTCGGACTACCTGCCACGCAGCTACGAGGTCGTCACGGCCTCGGATGCCGCGATGATGACCGGCAACGCCGGCGGAGTCGCCTCCGGCCGCATCGCCTACGTGCTGGACCTGCACGGCCCGGCGATCACCGTGGACACCGCCTGCTCGTCCGGCCTGGTGGCGCTGCATCTGGCGGTGCGCTCGCTGCGATACGGCGAATGCACGCTGGCGCTGGCCGCCGGGGCCGCGGTGCTCTCCACCCCCGTCGCCTTCGCCGAATTCGCCCAGCAGAACGGGCTCGCGGCCGACGGCCGTTGCAAACCGTTCGCCGCGGCGGCCGACGGCACCGGCTGGGGGGAGGGCGTGGGAGTCCTGGTCCTGGAACGACTCTCGGCGGCGCAGCGGGCCGGGCACCGAATTCTCGGCATCGTCCGGGGCAGCGCCGTCAACTCCGACGGCACCTCGAACGGGCTGACCGCACCGAGCGGACCCGCCCAGCAACGAGTGATCCGCCGCGCACTGGCCGACGCCGGCCTGGGCCCCGCCGACGTGGACGTCCTGGAGGCGCACGGCACCGGCACCACCCTCGGCGATCCCATCGAGGCCAACGCGGTGCTCGCGACCTACGGCCACGACCGCGCGCAACCACTGCTGCTCGGCTCGCTGAAATCCAACATCGGCCACACCCAGGCCGCCGCCGGAATTCTCGGCACCATCAAAATGCTGCTCGCACTGCACCATCGGGTCGTCCCGTCCACGCTGCACGTCGACACCGCGACACCGCATGCCGACTGGGCCGCCGGATCGGTGCGCCTGGCCACCGCCGCGACCCCCTGCCCCGAGTCCGATCGCCCGGCCCGTGCGAGCGTCTCGGCCTTCGGCATCAGCGGCACCAATGCCCACGTGATACTGGAGGCGGCCCCCGCCGGATCGCATTCCGGCGCAACCGAACCCGCACCGGGCGAGACGAACGCACTGTTACCGCTGATCCTTTCGGCCGCGACACCCGCCGCCCTGGCCGCCCAGGCCGAGCGCCTGCAGGCGGTACTCGACGGCGGTGCGGCCGCCACGGACGTCGGCTGGTCACTGGCCACCACCCGGGCGCGGCTCGAACATCGCGCCGTGGTCTTCGGCGCCGACCGCGCCGACCTGGCCGCACTCGCGTCGGGCCAGCCCGGTTACGCCGTCACCGGCCGCGCGGATGTGCGGGGCGGCACCGTATTCGTCTTCCCCGGCCACGGAACCCAATGGGCGGGAATGGCTTCGGCGCTGTCGGAGACATCGCCGGTCTTCGCGGCGGTGCTGGCCGACTGTGAAGCCGCGATCCGCGAGATCGCGGGCTGGTCCCTGACGGCCGTCTCGAACGACGAATCCGCCCTCCGGCGCACGGAATTCGTGCAACCGGCGGTCTTCGCGACCACGGTGGCGCTGGCCCGACTGTGGCAGTGGTACGGCGTCGAACCCGACGCGGTGATCGGCCACTCCTTCGGTGAGATCGCCGCCGCGCACCTCGCGGGGGTGCTGTCCCTGCGCGAGGCGATCGAGGTGGTGGTGCACCGCGGCGCCGCCTGCGCTGCCCTGTCCGGCCGGATGCTGTCGATACAGTCGCCCGCGGCCGAGGTCGAGGAACGACTCGCCGGCCGACCCGGTATCACCGTCGCCGCTCGCAACAGCGCGCGAGTCACGGTGGTGTCCGGACCGGACCGCGAGATCGAGGAACTGCTCGCCGAATACCGCAAGGCGGGTGTCGTCGCTCACCCGGTGGCCATCGACTTCGCCTCCCACTCACCACATGTCGAGCCCGCGCGCGCCGCCTTGACCGAGCACCTGTCCGTCCTGCACCCGCGTGCGGCCCGAATCCCGTGGTATTCCACCGTGACCGCGGCCGCACTGAACGGCCCGGAAGCCGACGCCGGATACTGGTACGACAATCTCCGCGATCCCGTCCGCTTCGCGGACACCGTGGACACGTTGGCAGCCGGCGGTTTCCGCTTCTTCGTCGAGGTGAGCCCACATCCGGTGCTGTCCACCGCGATCGCGGAGACAGCCGGCGAATCCGCCCAGGTGCTGCCGACACTGCGCCGCCGCCGAGGTGGCCTCGACCAGTTCGCCACCGGCCTGGCCCGCGGATACGTCCGTGGCCTGCCGGTACGCTGGGACCGCTGCTTCGGCTCCGCCCGAACGATCGACCTGCCCACGTACCCGTTCCAGCGCGACCGGTACTGGCTCACCCCACCGCGAACCACACGATCGACCGCACAACCAGTTCCCGGCCCGTCTGCGGCCACCACCACCGAAGGCGCACCGGGAGCATTCCTGGCCGAGTTCGCGCAACTCGACGTCACCGACCGCCGGGGCCTGCTGGAGGACCTGATCCGCGCCCGCGCCGCCACCCTGCTCGGCTACCCGGACCCCACCGCGATCGCCCCCGGCCACCGTTTCGGCGAACTCGGCTTCGACTCCCTGACCGCGATGGAACTACACGATTCGATCAACCGGATCACCGGCCTGTCCCTGCCACTCACCACGATCTTCGACGCCGACACCCCAACGGCGCTCGCGGCACTGCTGCTCTCCGAGCTCAGCGACCGGATCGGCTCGGCGACCCACTGACGGGATCGAGAGTGCCCCGCCGGACCGCAGAGGTCCGGCGGGGCACTGGTTCGATGGCCGAGGCCGCCGCGTCCCCGAGAACCAGGCACCGCGCGCCGCGGAACGAGAAGTGCTCGCCCTCTCCAGCGTTCAGCGATCGGACGGATCCGGGCGGCACTCGCCGTCGGGTAGCGCGTCAACCGACCTCGAGCGGATTCTGCTGGATCGAGCCGTGGCAGTAGATGATTGCGCTGAACGGGACATCCACCGGGTTCGGGTCGTCCGGCAGGGTGACTCGCAGGTAGGCCGTCGGCCTCGGCTTCTCGACATCGGGGCCGTCCTGGGCACCGCAGACCGGGCCATCGACGTATCGGCCGTGGATGATGCCGGTGGCAGCGGCGGGTAGGACGGTGTTGCCCGCGGCAGTCGTGGGTGCGCTCGGCGAGGTGGTTCCCGGGTATTGCAACTCGTGGTTCTCGTCCAGCGGTTGCAGGTTCGGACCGGGATCCGCGATGGCGCAGTCGTTCTCGGTGTGATTAGTCAGCTCCACCGCGAATCCGGCATGGCTCATGCCGGATCCGTTCGCATCACGTCGCGCCCGGATGGTGAGATCCGTTGTCCGGCAAGCTGGAATCGAGGGAGACAGTGGTCCTTCGATATGGTGGACGACCGCGACGGTGGTGGGTTGCGCGTCGCGGTGGGACGTGTCGGTGAGCCGGCCGCATCCCGTAGCCGCCAGGACAGCCGTCACCGCGACTGCTCCGAACAGGTGAATCCTCCCCATAGCGACCGATGATACTGCGCTCCGCCGTGCTGTCCGCCCGGTCGGTTCCGGTAGTGACTTCTCCGGTCCGGAATTCGGTGAAATGTGCTGTCACCAGCCCGTTTCGGCGCTCCCGGCGATGCCGGGCTGGCTCGAGCGCCGGGTTCGCGGCGTAATGGACGACGACGGGAGGGGTTGTCATGGACGGTGGGCGGTGACGGGATCAGCGGTGCACGTCGGGTACCGGGAGATCCCGCCAGACGCGGCGTTTCTTCCAGCGGACGTGGATCTCCCGGACCAGTCGCAGCGCGTCGATATAGGACACGACCGCGTTGTGCGGTTCGCTGTGCTCGTCCCACACCGCCGCGATGCGGTCGAGCATCTCGGCCTGGCCGGGGCGTTCGCCGATCTCGCGGAACACCGCCAGTACCCGCTGGGCGAGATCCGCTGTCGCGGAGATGTCCCCGGTCTTGTAGCGGACCAGGGCCAGGCCGATGAAGGCGTACACCTCGCCGAGCCGGTCGCCGATCTCGTGGAAGATCGCCGGCGCCTGCTCGGTCATCGCCAGAGCGCCGGGGTAGTCGCCGGCCTTGTACCGCAACAGGCCCAGGCCGATGAAGGTGTAGGCCTGGCTCACCCGGTCGCCGATCTCGGTGAAGATCGCGAGGGCCTGCTCGGCCAGGGCGGGGGCGTCGGCGATCCGGTCGGTGGAGAACCGCAGGATGCTCAGGCCGCCGAGGGCGAAGGCGTGGCCGAACCGGTCCCCGATCTCGGCGTAGATCGAAATCGCCTGCTGGGTGAGATCTTCGGCGCCGGTGACATCACCCGCGGCGAACCGCAGGCGGCCCAGGGAGCTCAGCGCGTAGGCCCGGCCGACCCGGTCCCCGATGTCGGTGAACACGTCCAGGGACCGGGTCACCCGATCGATACCCGTATCGCAGTCGCCCGCGGCGTAACTCAGCCGGCCCAGGCTGGCCAGCGTGTAGGCCCGGCCGACCCGGTCGCCGATATCGCCGAATATCGAAAGTGCCCGCAGCAGAACCTCTTCCGCTCGATCGTGCTCGGCGGCCGCATAGCGCGCCAGGCCGAGTCCGATGAGGGTGTACGCCTCGCCCATCCGATCGCCGATCTCGGTGAACGTGGTGAGTGCGGACTCCAATTGTGTTCCGGCGCCTACATAGTCGGCGGTGGCGTAGTGGATCAGGCTGAGGTCGCCGTGGGTGTAGGCCCGGCCGAGCCGGTCACCGAGTTCCTCGAAGATCGCCAGCGCTCGGTGGATCTGGTCCGTGGCGCCGGCGGTGTCGCCGGTCGCGTACGACAACCGGCCCAGGCTGCTCAGTCCGTAGGCCTCGCCGAGGCGGTCGCCGGTCTCGCGGTGAATCGCCAACGCGGCCTGCAACAGTCGCTCCGCACCCGGATAGTCACCGGTCGCGAACCGCACCCAGGCGAGGTCGGTGAGGGCGTAGGCCTCGCTGAACCGGTCGCCGGTGTCGCGGTAGATCGTCAGCGCCGCCTCGACCGCGTCGGCGGCGCCGGCGTAGTCGCCGACGGCGTAGCGGACCACGCCGAGTTCGTTGCGGGCGTACGCTTCTCCTTCGCGGTCCTCGATGTGCTGGAAGCTGCGCAGCGCCTCGCTCATCAGATCCGTGGCAGCGGAGTAGTCGCCGGTGGCGTACCGCACGACGCCGAGGCCGGTGCGAGCGTAGGCCTCGCCGGCGTGATCGCCGCCGTCGCGGTAGATCATCAGGGCCCGCCGCATCAGGTCCGCGGTGCCGGGATAGTCGCCGGTGGCGTACCCGAGCCTGGCCAGGTTGCCCAGTGCATAGGCCTCGCCGATCCGGTCGCCAGACTCCTGATAGAGGGTCAGCGCGCGGCGCAGGGCCTCGGTGGTGGCGGGATAGTCGCCGGTGGCGTAGCGGACCGCGCTCAGATCGCAGAACGCGTCCGCGGCGCCGACACCGTCGCCGAGGCGTTCGGCCGTCGCCGCGGCACGCCGATGCAGGTCGACGGCCTGATCCCAGGGTCCGTCCAGTCGGAGCAGTCCCGCGACGGCGCCGGTGAGTCCCACCACCCGCGCGGGCCGGTGGGTAGTCGCCGCGTATTCCAGGCAGGACGTCAGGTTGGCGCGTTCGCGGCGCAGCCAGTGCACGGCGTCGCTGCGGGACGAGAGGGCGGGACCGGACGCCACCGGCGACACGTTCGGCGCCGCGGTGAGTTGCCGATCGGCGTGGTTGCCGAGGTCCTGATAGAAGTCGAGGAGCCGGTCGACGGCCTCGGTGCGTTCCTCGGCGGGGTCGGCGGCGGACAGCACGAGCCCGAATTCCCGCAGCAGATCGTGCATCCGGAACCGGCCGGCGCTCGGCTCGTCGAGCAGATGGTCGGTGAACAGCCCCTCGAGCCGGGTGCGGGCCTCGGCGACACTCACACCGCCGAGCGCCGCGGCGGCGTATCGGTCGATGTCGGGACCGGGATGCAGGGCGAGGCGACGGAACAGTTGCCGGCTCTGCGGGGTCAGATCCTGATAGGACATCGTGAACGCCGCCTGCACCGCGCGCTCACCGGCCTCCATCTCGCCGAGCCGATCCTGCGCGGACGCCAGATCCGCCGCGAGCTGTTCGACGGTCCACATGGGGTGGTGGGCCAGCCGGCCACCCACCAGCACCACGGCCAGCGGCAGATATCCGCACAGTGCGACGATCTCGGCCACCGCCGCGGCATCGTCGGTTCCGCCGCGGCGGGAGACCGCCCGGAACAATTCGGCGGCCTTGTCCGGCTCGAGGGTGGCGAGTGCGAAGGATTGCGACCCGTCCAGGGCCACCATGCGCTTGCGACTGGTGATGATGGTCAGGCAATTCGGATGGTTCGGCAGCAACGGCTCGACCTGCGCGTGATCGTGCGCGTCGTCGAGGACCAGCAGAATCCGCTTGTCCGCCAGCCGATCTCGCCACAACGCGCGCCGGCTCTCCAACGTGGGCGGCAGCACGCGTGGATCGACCCCGAGATCGGTGAGCAGTCCGCCGAGCACATCCTCCGGTCGCGCGGCCGACCGTCCCGAGGAGTGGGCGTGCAGGTTGACGAAGAACCGGCCGTCGGGGAACTGGTCGGTGAGCTCGTGCGCGGCCCGCGTCGCCAGCGCGGTCTTGCCGACGCCCGGCATCCCGTCGATGGTGTAGACCGACACCGGGCGTCGGCTGCCCGCCATCCCCAGGAAGTGCGCGAGTTCGGTGTCGCGGCCGATCAGCGTCTCGACATCCCGGGGCAGGGTGTCGGTGACGGCGGGCCGCGCCGGCAGGGGAGTGCCGCTGTACGCGGCGACGGTCTCCTGCTCGGCGGCCTCCTCGTGCCGGGCCTCCTGCCAGAGTTTGCGCCAGGTGGCGACATTCAGCAGATCCGGCGGCACCGGCGCTCGCTGCGCGCGGGCCCGGAAGATCAGGGTCGACAGATGCGGCTCGAAGACGTCGAAGCGATCGGGCACGTTCTTACCCGTCCGCCAATCGCTGAGCCGCTGGATACTGGCGACCGTCCGCTTCGGGCCGAGCCGATCCTGGGTGGCCCGCACGATCTGCTCGAGCGTGGGCTTCTTCGGGGCCGGGACGAACAGTTCCCGCAGGTGCCGGGCGAACCTCTCCCTGGCCGATTCACTGCCCCGACCAATGTCCGCGCCGGATCTTGCTGCCACGCTGCCAGGCTACACAGCCACCGCCATTTCCCTTGCGCCAGCACGCTTTAAGGATCCGCCGAGTCGGTGGGGCGGTCGGTCGCCTGCCGCACCGGAACTGCCGGGACGTTCGGACCGCGGACGCGATCGTCAGCGGACGCGGGCGCGCCGGGTCCGCTCGGCGGGAAGGATGGTGGGTACCGCAGTTCCGGTGCGGCGCAACTGTTCCCGATCGAGGGGTGCTTCGCGCGGCTGTGTGCTCTGCGCGAGGGCGTACCGCTTGAACGCCTGCGCCGCCGCGCTCGGCCGGTAGTCGATGGTGTCGCTCAGGTGGTCCAGCCGTGCGTCGCCGCCGCCGATGACGGTGATCTCGCAGTCCCCGGCGTCGAGCCGCTCGGCCACCATCCGCCCGGCCGGTGCGGAGGACCCGCACACGTCTCCGATCACCGCGATCCCCTGTGGCGCGGGCGCCGATCGATGGATGCGGACGAAATCGGCCAGCCGGACCACATCCGCGCCGAGGATCCGGATCGGCATCGCGCCGGGATCGGCGGCCGCGGCCGTCAGCACCGTGACATCCCAGCCGGCCATGACCCGATCGAAGAGCCAGCCACCGGCCTCGCAAACTGCCTGTGCCGCAGTGGGTGTCATCACCAGTAGCCGGTACCGCAACGCGTGTTCACGGGCCCGGGCCCGCACGACGGCGATCGAGGTCACCGACATCGAAACCCTCCTGCGCTCACAGTGTTCCACGTGCCCGGTCCGCCCCGGCCGTCGCCGGCGAGCAGCCTTCGCCTGCCGAGTCAACATAACGCCACGAACGTTATGATTGCAATACTTACAAGATAAGCGGGGCGGGTGGATGAGTATGCGGCACCGGTGGTTCGCGGCCGCCGGACGCATCGACGGTTTGAGGTCGGACAGGCGGGTTATACGCAGCTCGCCGGACGGGTTGAGAGAGCAGCCCGCCCGGCTTTCTTCGGTCGCCGCACCGGCAGCGGTGTGGGGTTTCGGTCTTCGCCGGGGTCCGGACCGCACAGTCCGAAACGCCCACTGCGCCTGCGGAGGCTAGAATCGAGTCGGCGCCGGCCGGTGAGGCAGGTGAGCGATACTTCGATCGCTGCCACAAACCCCAGGAGCCCAGGCATGCGTGTACTCGGCGAACCCATCGATATTCTGCTGGTGGAAGACGACGCCGGTGACGAGCTCATGGTCCGCGAAGCCCTCGAGGAAAACGGGCTCGGCAACACCCTGTATGTGGTGCGTGACGGGCAGGAAGCGCTGGAATTCCTCTACCGCGACGGCGCTCACGCCGCCGCACCCCGGCCGGCATTGATCCTGCTGGATCTGAATCTGCCGAAATACGACGGCCGTCAGGTCCTCGACCGGATCAAATCCGATCCGGACCTGTCGTCGATACCGGTGGTCGTGCTCACCACCTCCGCGGCGGAGGAGGACATCCTCAGCAGTTACCGCCGCCACGCGAACGCCTACGTCACCAAGCCGACCGATCTGGTCAGCTACCTGTCCACGATCAAGAGCATCGACGACTTCTACGTCCAGACCTCCCGCCTGCCCTCGTGAACTGATCACCCGCGCTGTGCACCCTCGCGCAGGGAATCGACCATGCTCCGCAGGATCCGGAACGCCTCCGACTGCTCGGGCCCGGTCAGGCCGGCCAGCATCTTGTCCTCGACGGATCGGACCGCTGCGGTCGCCTTCTCGAGGCTGCGGCGGCCGCGCGGCGTGAGCCGGGTGGGTAGAACCTTCCCGACGGGCGCCGCCGCGGGCCTGGTCACGTAGCCGTCGCGTTCCAGGGCCTGGAGCAGCACGTTCATCGTCTGCCGGGTCACGAACGCGCCCCGCGCGAGCTCGGAGTTCGACAAACCCGGTCGTTGAGCCAGCAGCTCGAGGCAGGAGTAGTGCGTCACGCTCATCCCGAGCGGCCGCAGCACCTCCTCCATGGCCGCGCGGAGGGCGCTCGACGCCTCCTTCAGCAGATAGCCCAGTGACGTCTCCAGGTCGACGCCGGCACCGTCTCGACTCATGTCAGTATTCTGACATAGGATGGTCTGTGTCAGAAAACTGACATATCAGGAAGGAGCATCACCATGCCCGTCACCGGTCCCGACTTCGTCTCGCTCCAAACGCGCGATCTCGATGCCTCGCAGGCGTTCTACGAGCAGTACCTCGGCCTCGTCCGCTCGCAGGCCGGACCTCCGCACGCCGTCGTCTTCGAGACGAAGCCGATCGCGTTCGCGCTGCGCGACATCGTTCCCGGCACGGACCTCGCCTCCGTCGCCCAGCCCGGCATCGGCGCCGCGATCTGGCTCCACGCCACGGACGTCCAGGCCATCCACGACGCTCTCGTCGCCGACGGTCACCCCATCGTCTCCGCGCCGATCGACGGCCCGTTCGGCCGCACGTTCACCTTCGCCGACCCCGACGGGTATCAGATCACGCTCCACGACCGCGCCTGAGGGATCGAGATCGCTTGCGGCACCGGTCGACTCGTGAGCGATGGTCGTGCCTGCCGGGCCCGGGAAGTTCCGTCGGCCGGGTCGGTGCGAGGTCTCCGTCGTTCCGGGTCGCCGACCGGCCTCCCGAGTGGTGCCGCCTGCTCGGCGCAGGCGTCCCGGAGCGTACGTGTGGTGCTGAGCTCCGGGACGCCGCGAGGTGTCGTCAGTGCTGGCCGACTCGCCGTCGGCCGATTCTCTGCGACGCGCTCACCAGGGGCTGGGAGTACGCGAGCATGCGGTGTTGGTAGTCGGTTACCGCGTCGCGCAGTGTTCGAGCGGTGGTGACCGCGGTGGTGAGTTCGCCGGCGTCGCGCAGGGCGGTGTTGGCCCCCATGGCCAGGACCGGGCTCATCGCGTGGACGGCGTCGCCGAGCAGGGTGACCGCGCCACCGGGCCACGCCTGCACCGGTGCGGCGGTGGAGATGCGCAACGGGAACAGGGTCGTGGTGTCCCATCGGTCGAGGATGTCGTACAGGTCGGGATGCCAGCCGTCGCCGAGCAGATCGCGGGCCACGCGGGCGAGCGCGTCGCCGTCGAGACGACGCAGGTCGGTGAACGAGGGCAGAGCGGGATGGTCGGTGCGGGCGCCGACCATCGTGGCCACGTAGTCGGCGACCGGGGTGAAGCCCCCCGGCTCGGTTCGGCCCCGCGCGCCGAACAGGACCGGCCCGAGCCCGATGTGGGTGTGGCGAGGGCCGGTGGCGACGGTGAACATGGTGTCCAGCACCCAGCCCGGGAGCGCACTCCGGTTCGGGAGGGGGACGCGGCCGTAGATCAGCCGCAGCCCGGCATCGTCCACGCGCGCATGGGGGAGCAGTGCGTCGCGGACGGCCGAGCCCACCCCGTCGGCGCCGACGAGCAGATCGGCGACATCGGTGCGGCCGTCGGCGAACCGGACCGTCACCCGACCGTCCGCGCGACTGTCGAATCCGGTGCACTCGCAACCGAATTCGGTGGCACAGGGCAGCGTGGACAGCAGGACCTCGCGGAGCGCGGCGCGATGGAACGGGTAGGCCTGGGTCTGCGCGGTATAGGCCGACGGCAGACCCGCCTGTTCGCTGACGGCATTCAGCCGATGATCACGCACCCGCGGTGGCGACAACGGAATGCCCGCGGTGGCCAGGCACCGCCGCAACACCTCCGGCGGCAGGCACTGCCGCAGTCCGTTCAGGCCGGGCGGGTCGAGCTGGATGCGGTAGCCCTGCGGCCGGGCCGTCGGCGACGGGTCCTTCTCGTACACAACGACCTCGGCGCCCAGTCGCGCCAAGCCGTGCGCGCAGGCCAGACCACCGAGACCGGCACCGATGATGACAACACGAAAACTCACGGTTCACTGCCTTCGTCAAAGGAACGAAGGAAGCACCGGAACCCGTGGGTTACACACGCGACGAGCGCGCGCCGCCGGAAACACCATCCTCGGCAGATTTTTTGTGCGTCCTACACAACGTCCCGACCATACCGCACCCTCGGCCGGGGCCGCACCGCCTCGGACCCGATGGGCCGGGCCCCTCGTCGCAGCGCGATGCGAGAGATCGCTGCCGGTTGTGGCAGAGTGGAGGTCGAGAACGGGCTCCTTATCAAGAATTTGCCCGGCTCACTACAGAGAAGAAGTTGTTTACAGCATGGCTCAAGGCAGTGTGAAGTGGTTCAACGGTGAAAAAGGCTTCGGCTTCATCGCTCAGGACGGAGGCGGCCCGGACGTCTTCGTGCATTACTCGGCCGTGAGCGGCGCGGGTTACAGATCCCTGGACGAGGGTCAGCGTGTCGAGTTCTCGGTGGAGCAGGGCCAGAAGGGTCCCCAAGCCCAGGACGTCCGCGCGATCTGATTCAGCGCGACTTCGTTGAAGAGCTTCGCACCGTCTTCGGTGCGAAGCTCTTTTCGTCGGGACCGGTACGGGTTGCCGTGTCCGCGGCGATTCGTTGTGACCGACGCCATGACCCGGACGCCACAGTGACCCGTTTCACTGCCAGCCGGGCCGGACCAGACCGGATTCGTAGGCCATGACCACCAGTTGGGTGCGGTCGCGGGCACCCAGTTTCAGCAGGATCCGGCTGACGTGGGTGCGGACGGTGGCGGGGCTGAGGAACAGTCGCTCGGCGATCTCCGCATTGGTCAGCCCCTCGGCAACCAGCGTCATCACCTCGCGTTCCCGGTCGGTGAGCTCGGACAGCACACCGATTGGCATCGGCTTTGCGCGCGAAGCGAATTCGGCCACCAGGCGGCGGGTGACGCTCGGCGACAGCAGCGCCTCACCCGCCGCCACCACTCGCACCGCCTTCACCAGGTCGGCGGGCTCGGTGTGCTTGACGAGGAAGCCCGTCGCGCCGGCGCGCAGCGCGTCGAACACGTATTCGTCCAGTTCGAAGGTGGTCAGTACGACCACCCGCACTTGCGACAGTCGCGCCTCCGCCACGATGGCCCGGGTGGCTGCCAGCCCGTCCAGGACCGGCATCCGGATATCCATCAGCACCACATCGGGCACCAGCTCCCGGGCCAGCCGCACGGCCTGTTCCCCGTCCCCGGCCTCCCCGATCACCTCGATCCCGTCCTGCGCATCCAGCAACGCCACGAACCCGGCCCGGACGAGGGCCTGATCATCGGCGACCAGTACCCGGACACTCACCGCCGCGCCTCCTCTCCGTGGCACCACATGCGAAGTGCGAGGCGACGATTCGGGCAGGCGTGCGGGTTCATTGCTCCTCCTGCGCCGGATGGCCGGGGACCGGAAGCCGGGCGTGTACCCGGAAGCCGCCGCCGGGCCGGGGTCCGGCGGTGAATTCTCCGCCGAGGATGTGCGCGCGCTCCCGCATTCCGGCTATTCCGTTGCCGCCGTGCCCGATCGGCCGCTGCGGCGGTATCGCGGGCGGGGTACGGGGTCCGGTGTCGTCGACGGTGAGGTCGATACCGGACACCGAACAGCGCACGGTGACAAGGGCTTCCGCACCGGGGGCATGACGCAGCACATTGGTCAGCGACTCCTGGACGATCCGCGCCGCCGCCAGGTCCACCACGGCGGGCAGCCGGGGCATCGTGCCCGGTACCACCGTCCGGACCGTCAGGCCCGCGGCGCGCGCGGGGCCGAGCAGATCGTCGAGCTCGGTGATCCGCACCGCCGGCGTCACCGGCGCCGGGTCCCGGCCGACATCGGAGAAGTCCGCACCGCCGCCGGCGGACGCTGCCCGGACCGGATCGGTGGTCGCCGACGTGCCCGTTCCGGCGCGCAGGGAGCGCAGCAGGTCGTTCACCTCGCCGAGGGCATCGCGACTGGCCGATTTGATCGCGGCCAGAGCGGTGGCCGCCTGTTCGGGCTTGCGGTCGAGAAGTTCCAGCGCCACCGCGGACTGCACGTTGATCAGTGACAGGCTGTGCGCGAGAACATCGTGCAGTTCCCGGGCGATGGTGAGGCGCTCCTCGGTGACCAGGCGCTGCTGCTCGGCCAGCTGCCGCGCCCGGTCGGCCTGTTCCCGCCGCCGGGCGGCCTCCGCACGCTGGCCGCGTGCCACCGCGATCGCCCGGCGCTGCCGGATTCCCTCGGCCACCACGACCAGCACCCCGAGCCAGACCAGTAGGCTCACCACCTGCCAGGTGCTCAGCGTCAGGGTGTGCACCGGCGGGCCCGGCCACACCAGCAGCAGAAAGCCGGCCGGGACCAGCGGATAGCTGAACCAGCGCGAACCACTGGTCGCGGCGGTGAGGAACGCGATGATCAGCGAGACGAAGATCGGCCCGTAACCGTATCCGGTGAACAGATATCCGGCGACCACGGCCATGGTCGCGGCGAGGACGGCCCACGGCCACCGCCGCCGGAACATCAGCAGTATCGGCCCGGCCAGCAGCAACAGCCAGCCCGTCCGGTCCAGCACGCGCACGCCGGCGATGGCCTGCGCCATGTGCTCGTTCGCCAGATGCCCGCCGACCAGCTGCACGACGAGGACGGCCAGGGCGACCAGCACGTCCCGGGCGTGAATTCCGGAGTCGCCGGGCCGCACGCGCGAGTCCATGTCTGCACGGTAATCCGCCCGTCGGGGGTGTGACACCGCACCGGCCGGAAATACGCGTCGATACGTACACCACCTCGCGCCGCGGTACGGATGTGCGCGCTACGGCCGCGGGCGGATCCTGACGGTCATGAACGATTCTGTCGTGGTCACCGACGGGCTGACCAAACGCTATGGGGCGCAACTCGCCGTGGACTCCGTGGCGATGACGGTCCGCCGCGGCGAGGTCTACGGATTCCTCGGCCCCAACGGCGCGGGCAAGACCACCACGCTGCGCATGCTGGTGGGCCTGATCCGGCCCAGTGCCGGCACCGCGACCGTGCTGGGCCGCCCGCCGGGTGATCCCGGCGCACTGCGCCGCGTCGGTGTCCTGATCGAGAGTCCGGGCTTCTACCCCTACCTGTCCGGCCGGGACAACCTGCGGGTGCTGGCCCGCTATCAGGGCGGCGCCGAGGCGGAGGTGGAGCAGGCGCTGCTGCGGGTCGGCCTGACCGACCGGGCCGGCGACCGATTCCGCGCCTACTCGCTGGGCATGAAGCAGCGCCTCGGCGTGGCCGCGGCCCTGCTGGGCCGGCCGGACCTGCTGATCCTCGACGAACCGACCAACGGCCTCGATCCGGCGGGCATGGCCGAGATGCGTGAGCTCATCACCGCGCTCGCCGCCGACGGGCAGACCGTCGTGCTGTCGTCGCATCTGCTCAGCGAGGTGCAGGAGATCTGCGACCGGGTCGGCATCATCGCCCGGGGCCGACTGCTGACCGAGGCCACGGTCGGCGAATTGCGTGGCGCGGCAACGCTTTTGCTGCGCGCCGAGCCGATGGAACTGGCCTTCCCGGCGGTCCGCCGAGTGGCCGGGGAGCACGGTGCGATGCTGACCTCGGCGGGTATCCGGATCGAGGCGGGCGCGGCGGCGGCGCCGCAGGTGGCGCGCGCGGTGATCGAGGCGGGTGCGGATCTGCTGGAGTTGCGCACCGACGAGCGCTCCCTGGAGGAAGTGTTCTTCGAACTGACCGGAACGGCGGTGGCGTGATGACCCGAGACTACTTCGATTGTGTCCGTGCGGAATTCACCCGGCTGCGGAAATGGTCCGCCTGCTGGATCATCCTCGCCGTCGCGGTCGTGCTGAATCTGGTCTTCACCTACCTGTTCACCTTTCTCGAATACCGGACGGGCAGCAGCCCGCGCAGTTCGACCGGACAGCCCCGCGCGGCCCTGATGCAACTGATGCTGCCGCCCGCGGTGCCGCAGGTGTTCACCCAGGGCATGGCGATGTTCGCCGGCGTGCTGATGCTCGTGCTCGGCGCGCTGGCGGTGGGCAGCGGGTACGGCTGGGGCACCTGGAAGACCGCGTTCACCCGGGGCCCGTCACGGGTGACGGTGCTCGCCGGCACCCTGACAGTGCTCGCCGGCATCGTCGCCGCACTGGTGCTCGTCCTGTACGTGGTGGATACCGGCGTCGCGGCGGTCATCGGCGCGGTCGAACACGAGCACCTCGGACTGCCCTCGCCCGGCCGCGCACTGCTGGGCCTGGTCGTGGCCATGGCGATCCTGGGCATGTGGATGCTGGCCGGTGCGGCAATCGGTGCGCTCGCCCGCGGGCCGGCGCTGGCCGTCGGCCTGGGACTGGTGTGGGTGCTGGTCGTGGAGAACCTGTTGCGCGGAGTGGCCGCGGTGTTCGCACCGATCCGGCCGATCATCGACCATCTGCCCGGCACCGCCGCCGGATCGCTGGCCGGATCCATGCGCGTCCTCGGCGGCGAATCGGTGCCGGGCGTACTGGACACGCTGTCCCGCCCGGCGGCGTTCCTCACGATCGCGGTGTATCTCGCGGTATTCACCCTGGGCACCCTGACGCTGGTCCGCACCCGCGACCTGGTCTGAGCCGGCGCCGCCCGGAGGTCTCGGGATCAGGGCGGCGGTGGAGCCGGATTCACCGCCGCTCGAGGGCAGCATCGACGAGGGTGGTCGCGGCGGCCAGCGCGGCGCGAGCGACGAGCGTGCAGTCCCGCATCTGGGCTTGCGCGATGGCTCCGTCGAACAGGATGGCCAGTTGATCGGCCAGGCCGTTCGGGTCGGCGATTCCGGCGTCGTGGGCCAGGACCCGAAACTGGTCCCGGGTGGCGGTTTTGTGCCGCTCGGCGACGGCGCGCGCGGGGTGTCCGGGGTCGGCGAGTTCCAGGCTGGCGTTCATGAACGGACAACCGCGGAATCCCCTACTGGTGAACCAGGTTTCCAGCAGGGTGAAGCCGCCGAGCAGGCGGTCGCGGGCGGTGCCGGTCGCGGTCGCGGCGGCCAGCATGGCTCGCGCCGGCTCGTCGCGAGCTTCCAGGACCGCCACGACCAGATCGTCCTTGGTGGGGAAATGACGGTAGAGGGTCATCTTGCTGACGTTGGCCTCGGTGGCGACGCGGTCGACGCCGACGGCGCGAATACCTTCGCGGTAGAAGAGTTTCGAGGCGGTCGCCAGGACCCGCTCGCGCGGGGTCACGGCGTGAACACCAACTTGGTGTAGTCGTGCGCGGTCAGGGCGTCGGTGGCGTCGGCGAAGGGGACGACGCGAGTGGTGACGGGTGTGGGGTCGAAACGTCCGGAGGCCAGCAGGTCCAGCAGCGCCGGGGCGTCGCGACGCGCGTGGATGCGGCCGGTGATGAAGGTCGAGTTCATGGTGTACAGCGTGAGAAGCGGGAGCCGGGGTTGCGCGGCCGGATCGAAGTAGATGGCGGTGGAGGTACACACCCCATCGCGGTCCAGGCTCGCGAGCGCGAGGGACAGACCACGGATGTCTCCGGACGCATCGACGGTGATCGGGAACCTGGCGTCGAGCCGGTCCGGGATGTGGTCGAGGGTTTCGACGCCGTAGCTCTCGGCCACGGCCCGGCGGGCCGGATCGGTGTCGAGGTAGAGCACCCGTTCGCTGCCCAATGCCTCGGCTTGGGCCGCGGCGTAGAGACCGATCGACCCGGACCCGGCGCCACCGACCACGAGTACGGGTGCGGCGGGACGCTGAGCGAGGTGCGGCGCGACGGCGCGGAAGCCGTCGGTGAGGTTGTCGGAGGCTCCGGCGGCGGCCGTGGCGGTCAGGCCCGCCGGGACCGGGATGAGCATCGCGTCGGCATAGGGAACGTGGATCAGATCCGCGAGGAAGCCACCCCACCGGGTGCCCTGCTCACCGAGCCCGAATCCATAGGTCGACATCAGGGGCACGCTCAGGCAGTTGCCGGTCCGGCCCGCCCGGCACGCGGCGCAGGCGCCGCAGCTGATCTGGAAGGGAACGACCACGCGGGCACCGGGCTCGACGCCGCGCACGCCGTCGCCGACCAGCACGACTTCGGCGACACATTCGTGGCCGAGGACGAACGGCGGCTCGAACGGCGTACGGCCGCGGATGATCTCGATGTCCAGGTCGCAGGTGGCCACGGCCAGGGGTCGGACGACGGCCTCGCCGCTACCCGTGACCACCGGGTCTGCGACGTCGCGCCATTCGAGCCGGCCTCGGCCGGCGAAGGTAAGGGCTCGCATGGCTGTACTGTACTGTTCTGTATCGCGGCCCGGCAAGGCCGGATGTACCGACTTCGGAGCAGGTATTCCGGTGGCTGTGGGTTCGTGGTCCGAGGTAACCGCTCTCGGCGGGGAGTCAGTGCATGACTGCGCCGAGTTTGCCGATACCGGGGCCGGCGTCATCGGCGAATTGCCTCACGCCTTGTGCGCTGCACAGTGACAGCGCCGGATCGGCAATCTCTCTCGCCTCGTCGTGCCAGCCGGCATCCCACAGGCAGCAGGCATACAGCAGACGGGCCTGGACGAGGGCCTTCAGACGGTTCTGCCGGCCGATTTCGGCAACGAGGTGCCGGGCCTGCTCACATGCCTTCGCAGTGGCTGCCGGGGCGCGCTCGGCCAGAAGTAGTCGGATCGCTGAATCCTGTCCGAGTTCGGCGGTGTGTGCGTGCACCCTGTCGGCACAGGCCCGATACGGAGGGAGATTCAGCAGTTGGGCCCGGGTGCGGTCCGGTAACGGCATTCCGGCGCGAATGCGTTCGTTGATCATGCGAGCGGCCAGACGGGGCAGTGACCTTTCCTCGGCGAGTCGTGTTCCGGTAGCCAGTAGCTGCTCGGCCCGGGCGAGGTCACCTCGGCAGGTGGCGAGCCTGGCTGTAGTGCCGTACATGGTGAGAAGGAAATCCACTATGGCGGCGTGCGGAAGTACCGCGGCACCTCTTTGCAGAAGTGCCTCGGCCTCGGAGAGACGACCCTGCTGGTATCTCAGGTCACCGAGCAGGATGATGGTCTGCAACGGAGCATTGATGATTCCCATGTCCGCGTCGTCGGGCACCGTCAGCTCGACGGTGAAATGCCTTTCCGCCGTCGCGGCGTCGAATTGTTCCCATGCGGCCAGCCCCACAATGCAGTGGCTGTACTGGGCCATCATCGCCGCGGTCCCGAATCCGATCGAGGAGCGATGCCAACGCTCCACATCGGCGTAGTCGAAGCGGTTCAACGCATCGGCAGCCGAGAGATCGGAGGTGAGCACGGACAGGATCGGTCTCGCCAAACCGTCGACGCGATCGATCACCGAATCCGGCAGTCTCTCGATGTGGTCCCTGATGTTCCGGTCCATCGCCGTCGCCAAGGTGACCTCGACCTGCAATGCGGCGCGATTGTCCGCGGGGATGTCACCGGTCTCGAGCGCTGTGACCACATTCCGGAGTGCGGCCTGAGCAAGCTCACCGCGGCCGAGCCCGATATTCGCCCAGCCGACGCACAACTGCAGCCGTGGCCGTAGGTCGGTCAGTGGCCGAGGGAGCTTCGCCATCAAACCGAGCAAGGTGGCCAAACGGAAGTCCTCGACGAGGTCCATCGCGTGGGCCTCGACCAGGTCCACCGCGCGATGCGGGTCGTCCGCAGCCAGCGCGTGATCGACGGCTTCGATGAGCATGCCATGGTCGGCGAACCAGGCTGAGGCGCGCGTATGCAGCAACGTCACGCGGTCGGGGTCCTGCTGCTGAAGTTTGCGTTGCAGGTGGTCGGCGAACATTCGGTGATAGTGGAACCATTCTCCCGTGTCGTCGGTTCGCTGCAGGAACAGGTTGGCATCGGCGACCTGGTCCAGCAGCTGCTGGCTGTCGGACCGGCCGACCAGGGCCGTGGCCAGATCCGCGCAGATCCTGGCCGTACCCGAGGTGGCCATGAGGAAATCCACCAGCGACGACTCCAGCGAGGCGAGGACGTTGTCCGTGAGATATTCACCGATGACATGCTGGCGGCCGCTGAGATTGCCGATGAACTCTGCCGGGTCGTCGCGGCCTGCCAGTGACAACTGAACCAATTGCAATGCCGCCGGCCACCCCTCGGTCGACTCCTGTAATCGCGTCACGTCGTCGGCACTCAGGGAAAGGCCGCTGTGGTCGACGAGAAATTCGGTGGCCTCCGTGAGGTCGAAACGTAATGCGTCGGCATCGATTTCGACCAATTCGTCGTGCGTCAGCAGCTCTTCGAGTGGTAGTCCGGCCCGGCCACGGCTGGTTATCACGAATCGTAGATCGCGGCGGCCACGCAGGAGGAGGTAGCGCAATGCGTCCACTGTTTCTGCGCTGCGTATTCGATGCCAGTCGTGCACCGCCAGCACCATCCCTCGACCGCTGTCGTGGATCTCGTCGATCAACGTCGACAGGATCGACTGCACGACATCAGGGGACATCGAGTCCAGTTGCCCGGCCAGTTCGCGGGCCAGATCCGGGCGAACCCGGCGAATCGCCTGAATCGAGTGGGAGAGAAACCAGACGACATTGTCGTCATCGGAATCGACGGTGAGCCACGCGACGGCGACGCCGTCGGCCTCCAGCCGACGGGCCCACTGAATGGCCAGTGTGGTCTTCCCGAACCCGGCTGGGCCGTGGACGAAGACCAAGCGTCGTTGGCCGGTCTCACGCAGAACATCGAGCAACCGGGTCCGCTCGACCATCGTGCTGACCGGAGTCGGCAGCTGAAATCCGGCCACCGCAGATGGCCGCGGAGTTGCAGAGCCGGCCTGTGTGACGTCGTCCGCACGATTTATCGGGTTCCGTGAAGCCACCTGTCCATGATAGGAGCGGGCACCCGGCAGCGGAGGCAGACCGAGTCATACCCGCCACAGCATGACTCGATTCCGCTGAAGCGCACACTCCGGCTCGATCGCAGACCCGAAGAATCGCCGCTCAGGAGCACGACAGGATGACGTCGGCGAGGATATCGGGCGTCCGCACAAGGAGCTGCGCTTTCGCTCGCGCCTGAAGACTGCACAGGATCCCGGCCTCCGGCAGGACATCTTCCGGCGTGAGAAACACAGGGATTTTGCTGCGCCGGATGCGGCACCATGTAACGATGCGAGACCCGGTCGATCGCGCGGTCCACGCGATTGCGCGCCGCAATTCCTATGCGCTCGTATGGGCCCAGTTCGTGGTGGCGCACATCGTTTTCCTCGGCGGACTGTACGTGCTCCGGCTCTACGTGCCGATGTCGACAGCCAATTTCTGGTTACTGCTGGCGGTTTCGCAGGTGGCGGTGGCGATCGAGAACGCGATCTCGACCGGGTTCACGCTACGGCTGTGGGCGCCGGTCCGCGCCTGGCAGCACGGCGCGCGCGACCCCGATTCGACGGTCGCCGCGTGGCTGGCACTGGCGACCTTTCCGCTCGAGTACGTCCGATGGGCGCGTAGATACCCGGTCGCCTGCCTCTATCTGCCTTTCATCGGCTTCATCGTGTGGCGGCTGCGGCTGTCGTGGGAATCGGCGGTGATCATCGTCGTCGTCGGTTCGGTGGCGTTGGTCTACAGCCTGGTCCTGCGGTTTTTCCTGATGGAGGTGGTGGCCCGGCCGGTACTCGAGCGCATCGCCGAGGGACTGCCCGCCGACTTCACCAGCAACGCTGCCGGCCTACCGCTGCGATGGCGGCTGCTGGCGGCGGCACCCGCGATCAACGTCATCACCGGCGTCGTTGTCGCAGGCCTGTCCTCTCCGCGTGACCAAACGCTCAAGCAACTGGGTATCTCGTCGCTGATCGCGGTCACCGTCTCGTTCACCATCTCGCTCGAATTGGTGGTGTTGGTGATGCGCCCGCTGACGAGTTCGCTGCTCGACCTGCAGCACGCGATCGATCGGGTGCGTGCCGGCGACTTCGAGACCAAGGTACCGATCGTGTCCACCGACGAGACCGGCGAACTGGCGCAGGCGTTCAATCGCATGGTCGGCGGCTTGGACGAGCGCGAGCGGCTGCGTAGAGCGTTCGGCGCGTACGTCGATCCGGGACTCGCCGAACGAGTGTTGCGCGAGGGCGCCGACTTGGGCGGTGTGGAAATCGAGGTCAGCATCCTGTTCCTGGACATCCGCAACTTCACTGCCTACGCAGAGCAGGCCGAGCCACACGAAGTCGTGGCGCTGCTGAACGGCTTCTGGGAGTTGGTGGTACCGATACTGCTGCGCAACGGCGGGCACGCCAACAAATTCATCGGCGACGGACTACTGGGGGTTTTCGGCGCTCCCGATCACCTGGCCGACCATGCCGACCACGCCGTCACCGCCGCGATGGAGATCGTCGCAACGGTGCGCGAGCAGTACCAGGATCGGATCGCCGTCGGCGTCGGCGTGAACTCCGGCCGCGTCGTCGCCGGAACCGTCGGTGGCGGCGGGCACATCGAATTCACCGTCATCGGTGACACCGTCAACACGGCGGCGCGCGTCGAAGCCGCCACTCGCAGAACAGGCGACGACGTACTCATCACCGAAGCCACCCGGTCACGCCTGCGCACCGTAGAACTCGACTTGGTCGAGCGCCCGCCGGTCCCACTCAAAGGCAAAACGGAAACCGTCCGCCTCTGGACTCCACATACGTCGTAGACCGAGCGGGTCCGTACGTTCTCCGGCTCTGCCTCACTTTCGGCTCTGTCCGACACTCGGTGGTGATGCTGTCGTGACGGCACGATACGTAGCTGGCGAGGTGAATGTGCTTGCTGCCGTGGCCTTTTCGGGGTTGCTGCCGCTGGTGGTGGGCCACATTCGGTGCGTCACGGTAGTGCCACGCACGGGCCTCCCGCCAGAAGTAGAACCGCACCTCCGGCATCTGCGTGTTGTTGACTGCTACCGCCCAGGCGGGTGCATCGAAGTACGGGGGCCTGTCCTTGCCGGGGTGTTTCCACCGGCCGCCGGTGCCTACCCAGCCGTACGGCGCAGCCCGGTCGTCGAAATCGACGCTGCGCTCAATGGGTCAGTGCGTCACCGCTGTTCGGATGTTCTGCGTAGAACCTCGGGCAATAATCTCGGATGTATTGCAGCGCTGCTCTTTTCGTTGGCGCTGCAGCGCGCCTGGAGCCGACAGCTGGAGGGCCGCGGCCGGCCGTCACCGGCGGCCGCGGCGCGTGGGATTTGTGCCGGGGCACCGCGGTGTCAGAAGTCGCGCAGAATGCGGTGGCGTTCGGCGTGGACGAAGTCGCGGGCAATGTAGTCGGCCCAGTGATTTCCGGCTGGGACGTGGAACAGCCACCACGCCACTTTCGGTGAATGCACGACGAGCAGGCGGCCTTGCGGGTCGGGTGTGGCGTGACGCAGGACAGTTCCGAGGTCGGTGCGGTAGACGTTCGGCCCGACGGTGTCCAGGTGCTCCTGCAGGTACGCGCGTGCTTCGTCGGCGGTGTCGAACAAGTCCCAGACGGTGATGTCGATTCCGTCGACGGTGTAGTAGACCCCGGAACTGGCCGGGTTGTGCGGCTTGAACTCGACCCACGCCCACAACGCGTTGAGGCTCGGTTTCCGTTCCTCCGATGATGGGACGGCCGGATCCGGCTGCACAACGCGGGTGGCCCGCGCTGGCCTGCGGTCGATGTAGCGTCGCTCGATGGCGATGCCGGCTGCGAGGATCACCAGCAGGACGATGATCCCGAGGACCATGCTGGTCGCCTGGCCGATGAAGCCTCCCGCGCCGAGGGCGGCGAAGGCAGTGAGCACGCGCAGAAGGGCGCGTGGAAACGATAGCGGCACATCCCACCCCTGTGGTCGTCGATCTCGATCTCGATCTTAGCCACGCGGGTCCACCACATCCCGCGGATCGATCGCTTTGGCGTCACCGAACAGAGGGCCGCGGTCCTGGGAATGAGCAAGTGCTACAGCTGGTCTGGCTGCACCTGTCATGGCGATCAGTCATGCCCCGCGACGAATGATCTTGACTACCAGTCGCTTACGTCGATCGTGGTGCCGTTGCCCCGGCACCGGCGAGTGTCACCGCGCAGTAGCCGCGCAGCGAATCCCGCTGTGGGCCATCGTTTCTTCGCTCTCGGGCTCTGCTGCGGCGCGGTGCCGCCGCTCAGCCGGTCTCCGGTAGTGCGGTCGTGAGCCGGGCCGGGTCCGGAATCCGCTACCGATCCGTGACTGGACAACTCCTGGTAACACAACGCCCGTGAGATCCGACGGAAGGGCAGTCACGTCACACCCTCTGGAAGGAGCTCACAGATGTCGGCAAGGATGTTCTCGGCTGTGGTGGTCGTGGGGGCCGCGGTCGCCGTGTACGCGTCGTCGGCCGCCGCGGTTCCCACCAGCACGACGACGGAGCCGGTGCCGGGTGTCACCCTCGGCGGTGGGGTGGGCGTCGGCGGGCTCGACGCGGGCGGTGGGGTCAGCGTGGGCGGCAACGGCGTGACCATCGGCGGCAACAGCTCTGTGGGCGGCGGTGCGGCCCCGACGGGCAGCGCCTCGGCTGGGGGCGGCGCGGGGCTCGGCGGGAACCCGGTCGTGCCGGGTCCGGCCGCACCGGGTGCGCAGGGCGGGACCGGGATCGGCATCACCGCGGGCGGATCCGCCCAGACCGGTGGCAGCGCCGCGGTCGGCGGCGCCGGTGGCGGTAGCGCGCAGACCGGCGGCAGCACAGACCTCGGCGCGGGCGGTGGTGCCGGCCTGGGTGCCGGCGGCTCGGCGCAGACCGGTGGTGGTGCGGGCCTGGGTGTCGGCATCGGCGGCTCGGCCCAGACGGGTGGCAGCGCCGGCGTGGGTGCCGGGGCGGGCGGCTCGGCGCAGACCGGTGGCAGCGTGGGCGTGGGCGGCACCGGCGGCGGGCAGGCCGGGGTCGGCGGCTCGGTACAGGCCGGCGGTCTGGGTGGCGTCGACCTGGTCACCGCCGGGTCGGCGGCGGCCGGCGCGGACACCGTGTACGGCATGGCGATCGCACCGGACGCGACCACCGGCATCGCCGGCGGCCCGGCGGTCACCGACCTGGTCCCGCCGGGTGGCTACGTGATCCCCAAGGGCGCACCCGACACCGGTGCGGGCGGGATGGCCGCCGAGGTCAGCGGCAAGTGAACAGCACGAACAGGATTGGGAGGACCACGATGAAGTCCGGTCGGACACGTATCGGCGCCTGCGCCGCCGCCGCGGCGGTGGCCGTGGCACTGATCGCGGGCTGCGGATCAGCGGACCACAGCCGACCGGCGGCGGCCGCGAACACCGCCGCCGCGTCGACCACCGGTGTGCAGACCGCGCCGTCGATCGGCCGCTCCACCCCGGTGTCGTTCGGGATCTCCTCGATCGATGCCACGGGATCGCTGATCGCGCTGGGGCTCAACACCGACGGCTCGGTCCAGGTGCCCGCGGACTACCGGCAGGCCGGCTGGTACCAGAAGGGCCCCGCACCGGGCGAGCAGGGCTCGGCCGTCATCCTCGGCCATGTCGACTCGTACCAGGGCACCGGCGTGTTCTTCTCCCTCAAGAAGGTCAAGCCCGGCGACAAGATCGATGTGACCCGCGCGGACGGGAAGACCGCGCACTTCAAGGTCACCGACGTACGCATGTACGACAAGACCCAGTTCCCCGACCAGGTCGTCTTCGGCCCCCGCGGCGGCGCCACCCTCCAGATCGTCACCTGCGGCGGCCAATTCGACCAGGCCGCAAAGAGTTACCTGTCCAATGTGGTCGTCTTCTCGTCCCTGGACTCGGTGACATAGCGGGTCCGGTACCCGGCGACGGCCGAGATGCGCTGGGTTCGGAATCCAAGGCGACTGTGCGCCGGCGCTGGTTGCCGGTGCGGGCCTGTATCGAGACCGCCGGATCGCTGCTGATGCTGGTGGTGTTGGTCGCCCACACCACGGTCCCGTCGCCGCGCTGCAGCGTGACGTTGCCGTCCTCGTGCAGGACCAGCATCTTGGCGCCGGAATGCTCGGTGCCGGTGGCCCAGCGCGCTACCTTCCGCGGTCGGTCGGTGACCTACACCGAATAGTTCATCCTGTTCTGGATACAGATTCTGCTGTACTGTTCGGATGTGGAGACCGCAGTGCACCATGACGCGCTGGCCCGGTTCGGGCACGCCCTGTCGGATCCGACCCGGACCCGGATCCTGCTGAGCCTGCGGACCGCACCCGAGTACCCGTCGCAGCTGGCCGAGCAGATCGGGGTCACCCGCCAGATCCTGTCCAACCATCTGGCATGCCTGCGCGGCTGCGGACTGGTCGTCGCGGTCCCGGAGGGCCGGCGCAGCCGCTACGAGCTGGCGGACGCACGCATCGGCCGGGCTCTGGACGACCTGGTCGGGCTGGTGCTCGCGGTCGACCCCGCCTGCTGCCCGGCCGCCGCGACCGAGGCGTGCTGCTGATGTCGCAGCTGGGGATGCCGCTGGTGCGGCCGGGGCCGAGTCCGGCGCGGCGGCAGGTGCTGTCGCGGCGGATCCGCTGGTTCGTGGCCGCGACGATCGGCTACAACGTGATCGAGGCGATCATCGCGCTGACCGAGGGCACCCGGGTGTCGTCGACCGCGCTGGTCGGGTTCGGTCTGGATTCGGTGATCGAGGTGTCCTCGGCGGCGGCGGTGGCCTGGCAGTTCGCCGGCCGCGATCCCGAGGCCCGGGAGAAGGTCGCGCTGCGGGTCATCGCGTTCTCGTTCTTCGCGCTGGCCGCCTACGTCGCCATCGATGCGATCCGGGGCCTGGTCGGCGTCGGTGAAGCGCGGCATTCGCCGGTGGGGATCGGGTTGGCCGCAATCAGTCTGGTGACAATGCCGGTGTTGTCGGCCGCGCAGCGCCGCGCGGGGCGTGAACTCGGCTCCGCGTCCGCGGTCGCGGATTCCGAGCAGACCCTGTTGTGCACCTACCTGTCGGCGGTACTACTGGCCGGGCTGCTGCTCGACAGCCTGTTCGGCTGGTCGTGGGCCGACCCGATCGCCGCCCTCGCCATCGCCGGGATCGCGGTGACCGAAGGTGTGAACGCCTGGAAGGGCGAAACCTGCTGCGCTACACCACCTCCGGGTTCCGCACCGGCCGCGCGGTCAGGGCACGACTGCTCCTGCTGCGACGACCGACTTCGGTGCTGTCACCGATCTCGGTCAGGTATGCCCGGTGATCGTCGCGACACGATTCCTCTGCACCGGCACCGGATGCACGCCGCCGAGAACGCGCTCGTGGTCGGCGAGGGTCCGCTCATGGAGCCGGACGGCGTGGCCGGGTAGTCCCTGGTCGTTCAGGAATCCACCGATCTTGTCGGGGACGGCGATGGTCGTGTCGGTATGCGGGTCGGTGGGTTTGCGGTGGCGGATGTCAGGGTCCCGCGGCACGGTCGAGTCCGGTTCAGACGGTGTCGGCGGGCTGCGGGAACTCGTCCTGTTCGGCCGGGTAGCGGACTTCCGGCAGCGCCTGGCCGGCAAGGCCGTACCACCGTGATCATCGCCCACCGCTCGTCGACGATCCGCAGCGCCGATCACATCATGGTCCTCGACAACGGCACCATCGCCCAGACCGGCACCCACGACCAACTCGCCGCCCACCGAGACGGCCCCTACGCCGAGATGATCGCCACCCGATTCGACTCCTGACCCGGTCCCTATCGTGGAGCGCGAGCAGGTTTTGGCGTCGAAAAACCGCTCGATATGCGGCATGCGCGGATGTTCGTGGCTACTTGGGTAGTAATATCGCGGCACTTGCGATGAGAGGACTGAGGACCGGGAGGGTGGTCTGCAGGTCCGCGAAAACGGTGCGATCGATACCGATCAACTGTTCGAGCTTCGAGCGTTGTTCGAGCCGATCGACAAGTTCTGCGGGATCGGTCGGCGGCGGACCCGAAGCCGAGATCGCCGCCACCGATCGCTCACCATGGGCCCGGATCGCCGATGCGGCCGCCGCATGGAACAGACCCACCAATACCGTTCCGCCGCCCCCGAATACGATCACCACTTCCTTGGCCGGAGCCTTGGTCATCAACACACTCGCCCCCAACGCCAGGGTGGACAACGCCACGAGCGACCCGAGAGCAGAGGTCAGACGCTGGAGAAGTCGTCTCAGCGACAGCAACTCGATGAAATCCTGTTCCAGACCAACGATATCCCCCTGCGGCACTGGATAATTCGCAGCCGACCGAATCCCGAACATGGTCACCCCCGCGAATCCTCCACCGAGATAAGCGAATACGACCAGCAGATCCCCGCGCCACCCGCTGCCGGGGTGCGGAGCGGTCGCTTCACCGAGCGCGAGCACCAGCAGGACGCAGACCCCGATGAGCACCGTGGGAATCACAGTGCTGCGCAACGGTACTTGTCGCTGCCGCGTGAGAGTTCGCCACGAACCCATCCCATAGACGGCCACGAGCCCGGCTGCTGCGCACAGGCCGATCGCCAGCGAAGCCCACACCGGCCACAGCGCATTCGATCGGTAGTGCGAGGTGAGCGTGACACCGAGCCCGGCAAGACCGGACAGCAGCACCGATCCACTGCTCCGCCACTGAGATCTCGACACGCCGTCGCCCCCTGCCTCACCGAGAGCGTCTCGACGAGTCGCCTCTATTCGACCACGCAGCACGTACCGGCAGGGTGTTTCCCGGTGCGTTCGGTTGCGTCGCCGGTCAGCCCGCCGCTCGCCAGAGATGCACGTTGGCGCGGTATGAGCCGCCGTTGTCGTTTCGGTCGCTGTCGTTGGGCGCCAGCCAGAGTGCCGAGGGCACGGCCGTATTGCCGCTGGGGACTATCATGCAGGCGCTTCTCGACGAACGGACTCCGTCACCGGTAGCGAATACGAGATAGCCCGCCTCGTCACCGCCGAACTGACCAACAAACAGATCGCTGAACGGCTTGTCATATCCGAGCGGACCGTCGAGAACCACCTGCGCTCGGTGTACGGCAAACTCGGCGCCCCGAACCGAACAGCCCTCAAAACCCTTCTCCAAGGGTAACCGCACCGGACGAAAGACGCTCGCGGAGAAGAGAACTGACGCGTTGCCACGTGGACCGGATCGTCGACGCACCACGGCCCGATCGCCGGCGTGGACGGCCGGCCCATCGGCAGCGCAGCGACGCGGCCATCTCACCGCCGACGCCGTCCAGACCACGGGCAGCGCCCGCGGCAACGACGTCGTGACCGCGTCAGCAATGAGTCGACCGAGCTGGCCACGAAACCGCATTCGTTGACGGCAACCGGACATTCCATTCGTCGGAGCGTACCCTGCAAGCTACTGGCAATCACTGGGCTGCAACAAGATTCAGTGATTTATCGAACCGACCGATCCGGGCCGCTGTGCGCCCGACAACCTGACCCCGATCAAGCCGGTGTCGAACATCCGGTATCGGCTACTTACCGTGCGACGCCAGTACAGTGCGACGCCGCCGACCGGGACCGCGGTCGAGGTGGCCATACGGACCGTCACGTGGGTCAGGGTGCGCAGGAGCCGGAAACGCCGGCAAGCTGCTGTGGGGGTGCAGCTTCCGCTCGGACTATGTTCGTCGCGGTAAGGAATGGGTTCGGATAACTACACAAATGCGGCGAATAGGTAGGTCGCTGACCTGCGGCAGCCCCATTCGTACTGGATCGGCGCTACCGGGACACATCGCGTCGTTGTTCCTCTGTCCTCTCAATGGCCTTTGCGGGCTGCGTCGAGCTGGGCGTGTGCGGTCCATCGCATGACCTCGACGGCGTCGTCACGCGACAGGCCGGCGACGTCGATCAGCCAGATCAGGGCTTCGATGCCTGTGGCCGATCGGACCGCGATCGCGAGTTTGTGGATGTCGGTGCCGGGATGGGAATCGCGAAGGGGTGCGAGTGCTTCCTCGAACCAGCCGATGGCTCGGCCTCGTCGCAGCGGCGGGGCGTCGTTGTCCGGTGTCAGCGACATGCGCAGCGACATGCGCAGTTGCGGTTCCCATTCGAGCTGCAGTCGCGTGAACTCCCGCACGACGTGGTCGAACCGGCTGTCGACGTCGGCCGGTGGATGTTCGGGTAGCAGTGTTCCGTGCTCGATCTCGGGATGGGCGGCGATCAGCAGCGCTTCCTGATTCGGAAAGTATCGGTAGGCCGTGGTGCGGGAGATTCCCGCCGCGGCTGCCGATTCCTCGACGGTCGGGTTCTTTCCGTCCGCGAGCAGTCGCCGCGTCGACTCGACCAGCGCGCGACGGGTGCGGGACTTCTGCGCGATGCGCCCGGAGGACTCATATGGAACCGACATGCCCATCATGGTATCGTCATCCTTTGTGGGACTTGAGTCCCATGAAGAGTGAGGAGCCTGGCATGTCGAGCGATCCCGTCGTCACCGATCCGGACCTGTACACCGTGTTGTTCGAGAACGAACGGGTCAGAGTCCTCGAATACAAGGACCGACCCGGCGGCCGAACACATGTCCACTGGCACCCCGACAGCGTGTTGATCCCGCTCGCGGATTTCACACGACGGATCTCGGCGGGCGGACGCGAGGTCGAGGTATTGCTACAGGCCGGCCAGGTGCGCTGGCTCGATGCGCAGGAGCACCAGGGGTTGAACATCGGCGACACTGATTCGCGGGCGATCTTTGTGGAGCTGAAAGAGCCCGCACAAGACGGACGTTCGGTAACGGGCGCGGTGGTCGGACCGAGTGGCCGGGCCGGTTGACAGCCGCGACCGGCGGCGTGAGCGTGACCTCCGTGCCTGCGCCTCCTGGGTCGGTACGAAGGGGCGAAAGAAGGCCGAGTACAGCAACTTCCGAGTTCTGCACGCCGATGGGATCCGGCGGGAGTGGACCGGGGCCATCAGTCGTAATTTTCGCCCCGGGGGGGAATTGCTCGCACGGAGGACAAATATCGTTGCTGTGCAACAGTATTCGTCTTGATTGGTTCCCGAAGGGTGCATCTCTGTTCGAGCGCGGAGCTACATCCGGCCTCGCTGACGCAATGCCATATCTACACTTCGATATTCGCATCCAACTGGGTGATCCGGCGGAGGCGGATGAGACCGACGTGGTCGGATTCGTTTCCGGAGAGCATGATTCAGGGCGTGGGATGACTGGCTCGCCGCCCACGCTCCGATGTATGCGGTTACCGGCCGGTCTGGCGTTCGGCCAGCTTCTGCAGTGAGTCCATCAACTTTTGCAGTGCGAAGGCCGGGTTGAGTTCCAGTGCGCGCGTGGGCTCGTCGTAGATCAGCACGTGGCCGGCTGGGAAGAAGTACGCCTCGCCGGCTGTGGCGATCTCGTCCGGCAGGGTGGTGCCCGGGTAGGCGGCGCGGATACTGCCGCTGAAGATGTAGCCGTAGTGGGGGCACATGCACACTCCGCCGGCCAGGTCGCTGTTGCGGTACAGCTCCGTGCAGTCCAGTGGCGAGTCGACCGAGGTGAATCCGACCTCCAGATCACCCCACTGCACCGACCGGAACGCCTCCCCGGTGCTCGGCCAGCGGCCACCGCCGGCGGCGGGCAGATCTTGTGGTTTCGCATGTGGCATGATTCGGCTCCCTACCTGGTGATTACGGTCGGCGGCATCGAATACCGGATCAGCCGTGGCCCCGTAGGACGGTTGAGCGCGAGAATCGAACCGACTGTCGCAGTTCGTATCCGAGCCTCCTCGCGCACTCCGCAGCCGAGTCCCTCGATGAAACGACCAGATCGAACAATAGTGGAGTTTCCATCAATCGGGATCAGTATTCTTGAGTTTGGAAGTGAAGTTCTACTTGTAACAGGTCTTATGCCGTGCTGGCGAGAGACTTCGATCAGCGGATCGGCATGAGGCGTCCAACCACGCCGGTCGCGGGTGCGGTCGGAGTCGAGGTGGCGAACGAGGCGTACAGCGAGCCGTCCGGTGACCAGCGGGCGGAGGTGTGCTCCGGGGTGCTGGTCGCCCAGCAGGGTTCGTTCATGATCGGTGCGCCGGGTGGGGTTATCGTGGCGCTCTAGAAGGTGGGTGCGGCCGCGGTCGGGTCGGCCGTGACGGTCCTGTCGTGCAGGTCTACGACGCTATGGCCGTGGGTGACATGGAGCGGGAGGCCGGGGTAGTTGTCCGGGCCGGTCGTGATGAAGGTGTTTGGCGGGGATCGACTCACCGCCTTCCACAAACCGATCATCGCCGCCTTCGCCCACAGCTGTGACGCCCTTGTCGAGTTCGACGTAGTGTTCCTCGTTGGGACGCAGCCCGTAGAACTGGTTGTCCGACAGGCCCGAGGTGTCGCCGTACTGTTTGTGATGGGTATCCAGTTCGGTAGAGGGCCCGGGAAACAGTAAGCGGTTCAGAGTGTTTCGGCGTTCGGTGGCCGTGCCGTCGAGGGCGGCCGTGTCGGCGGGGCCAGGCGCGGGTTCTCGGGCTTGCGGTGCCGCGACTTCGCCATCAACTCCAGCAGGCTGGCTCCGGACTCCCCGAGATGGGTGAGGCCCGAATGCCGCAGTTCGTGGAGATCCCAGCCGGTCCCGGGCCCGTCGACGGCGGTCTTCTGGATCCGGTGCGTCTGAGAGCAGCGCGTCCTGCCGATCCCGCCAGCGGTCCGCAGCATCCTCACGGCGGCGGCATGGCCAGATCGCCACATCGTCGCCCTGGCGCTCACCGAGGGAGCCGAGGAAGCGCCAGGAGGCCCGACGTGCCAGGAGGAGCACATCTACCGCGAGAGCGACATGGGTGAGGAAGTCCGGACGCCCGCGCTGCAGCTCACCGTCAACGGCGGCACCTGCCTTGCGTGCAAAGAGTCCTGGCCGCAAGAGAACCTTTCGTGGCTCGCCCGTTCGGTAGGCGCTCCACTACTCCCCGAGGGAGTTCTCGGCGCATGACTCCTCTAGTTCCGCCTCTCGTCAGCCCGCGTTACTCGTCAGGGGTTCAGCCAAACGACCCTGCTTGCTCCACCGAGGTTGCTGACGCAGCTGTTGACCATGCCGCCGATATTCCAGTTGGTCGCTGCCTGCCACCACCAGCTGACAAGGCTGTTCGCATCCCCGGTGTCCAGTGACCGTAGGGGCGAAATGTCCCAGTTGTAATCCCGAGACCCAGGCGTGAACGTGCCGTTGAGGTGGCCCTGAGTCGCCCAGGCGTAGGCGGTGCCGCTTTGAGCCTTGACTACAATCGCAAGGGCGACGTCGTAGTTGCCGGCTCCCGAGTCATGGAAATGTCCAGAGAATCTACTACCCCCAGCGCCAAAGACAGTTAAAGCCCCCCATCCGCCGACCGGCACGCCCGAATGGAAGACGATAGGCCCGGTGTTCAGCGTGGTCTCACCGTGCGCGCGCGTGACGAACTGGCTCGGTTCACTCGGCTCACGATCCGATATTTCGGATCCCCCACTTACCAAAGAGACTCCCTCGGCAGTGAGCTTTACTTCATATGTGCTAGTGACGTCTACATCATGATCGACACTCATGGCGTCTCCTTATGTTGAGTATGCGTCACGAACTTTTTGCAAAGGCCGATTAAAAAATTTTAGCCCCCGCTTCCGGCTCGCGTCTACCGTCGTGAGTGCTCGCGTATCGGTGCCCCGCCTGGTCCTGCACGAACTTCTCCGGATACCCGAATTCGATCAGGTGCGTGATGTAGGAATGACGCAAGGAATGCAGATCCAGCTCGGGCGCCACGCCGGCGGCATCACGGACCTCGAAGAACGCCTCGTTCACGCCTCGCAGGCTGATCCGGCCGCAGCGTTCGGTGAGCCAGAGCTGCAGGGTGACCATCGGCGCCGAACATCGGCCGGATCTGCGAGTGCGAGCTGGTTGATCGGCTCGAATCCGACCGGTGTCAACATCGAGTCGGCGTCGGCGTCGGCGGTGATGGGTGCGTTCTATCCAGGTGATGACGGATTCGACGGCCGGACTCCGTATGAGCCTTCAGTAGAAGACGCAAACCGGGATTTTGGCGTAGGCGATCACAGCCGCGACATATCGACCAGGTTGAAGTCGGAGCCGGGATTTCGGGCATGGCCAGTGTGCCGACAGTGTGCCGAGACAAGAGCGAACTGGCCGGCCAGGCGGGACGAACGGGACGTTTCGATCGGTTCAGACCCGGCCTGCGGCGGTGGAGACAGGGCCGAACGCGGCGGCGTTGCGTACTGCCCATTCGCGGTACGACCCGGCCGGACGGCCCAGCACCGCTTCGATATCCGGGCTGATCTCCTGCTCGGCCGGGACCGGGGAACCGAGGATGTCGAGCGTGTGCTCTGCGACCGGCGCGGGCATGAAACGGATCATGTTGGTGAAGGCTTCTTCTCGGGTTGCCTCCTCGAACGGGATCGGGTGGCCGAGGGCGGCCGAGAGGTCCTGGACCTGCTGGCGCGGGGTGATCAGGGCGGGGCCGGTGAGGGTGTAGGTGCGGCTGTGGTGGCCGTCCTCGCGGAGTGCGGTGGCGGCCACGGCGGCGATGTCGGCGGGATCCACGGTGGGCAGGCCGATGTCGGCGAAGGGGGCGGTCACCGGGCGGCCGGTGCGGATCGGTTCGATCCAGGCGAAGGTGTTGGCGGCGAAACCGCTGGGGCGCAACACCGTCCATTCGAGATCCGATGCGGCCAAGGCCTTTTCGAAGTCCAGGGTGCGGGCGTAGCCGTCGCTGCCGGGGCGGGTCGCCGCGCCTTGGGAGGAGATGAAGACCACTCGTCGGATGCCTTGTGTGGCAACGGTTTCCAGGAGGCGGTGGGGTTCCGGGCCGGTGGTCAGCTGGGGGCCGGTGATGAGCAGGAAGAGGGCTCTGGCGCCGGATACGGCGGCGGCCAGGTCGTCGAGGTTGCCGAGGTCGGCGCGGCGGTGGGTGGCCGTCGCGGGGATGTCGACCGGGCGTTCGCCGCGGGAGATCGCGATCACCTGTTCGCCGGCTGCGGCGAGGGTGTGGACCAGGGGGTTGCCGATATTTCCGGTTGCGCCGGTTACCGCGATCATTCGAATGTCTCCTGAGTTAGTTGGCTGACTTAATCGACCTTAGGGCACCGGGGCGGTGGCTGTCTATAGTTAGTTGTATGACTGACTCAGTGCCTGCGCGGGCGGGTAAGCGGGAGCGGCTCGCGGATGCCGCGGCTCGGGTCTTCCACGAGCAGGGTGTGGAGAAGACGACCATCGCCGATATCGCGCGGGTCGCCGAGGTGCCGGTGGGCAACGTCTACTACTACTTCAAGACCAAGGATCAGCTGGTCCAGGCCGCTATCGGGGCGCATGCCCGCACGCTGCGCGAGGTGCTCGACGAGCTGGAACGGCAGGAGGCACCGGGTGATCGGTTGCGGGCGCTCGTGCGCGGCTGGGTCGAGCAGCGGGAGACCGCCGTGCAGTTCGGGTGTCCTTCCGGCACGCTCGCCACCGAGCTGGACAAGCGTGCCGACGGTCTCGATGTGGAACTGGCCACGGTGATGCGTGAGCTGCTCGCCTGGATCGAGGCGCAGTTCGCGGCGATGGGGCGGGCCGACGCGGCGGAACTGGCGGTGGCGCTGCTCGCCTCGTATCAAGGAATATCGTTGCTCACCAATACATTTCGTGATCCCGGGTTGATGGCCACCGAGGGGCGGCGGCTGGTGGGGTGGATCGACTCGCTCGAGGAATCGGTTGCGGTGTGACACGTTGCATACCCGGGCGGTAGCGCCGGCGTTGCCCGGATGTGCCGGTGATTCATAGGATGTTTGCGGCCGGAGGTGGTGGCGAGTGATCGCCCGTGGTCCGAGCACGGTGCTCGGGGCGGCCGCCGCGAAGGGTTGCGAACGTTGAACGAGTGCCGGTGACTGTCGTCGAAGTGGCCGAGTTGGTGGGTGCCGGATTCGCGGCCGGGCTGGTGAGTGTGCTGGTGAGCCTGGCGTCGCTGGTGTCGTATCCGGCGTTGCTCGCGCTCGGATTGTCGCCGGTGTCGGCGAATGTCACCAATACGGTGTCGCTGGTGTTCATCGGGGCCGGGGCGGCCTTGGGGTCGCGCGCGGAGCTCGCGGGCACCCGGCGGATCGTGCTGCGGTTGGGGCTGGTGGCCGCGGTCGGCGGGGCGGGCGGGTCCGCGTTGCTGCTGATCGCGCCGGCGTCGACGTTTCAGGCGGTGGTGCCGTTCCTGATCGGCGGGGCCTCGATCTTCCTGCTGGGACAGCCGTATCTGGCGCGGCGCCGGGAATCCCGCGGCGTGGTGGCGGCGCCGTGGTGGCGGGCGCCGCTGCTGTGGACGGCGATGCTCGGATCATCGGTCTACGCCGGGTATTTCGGGGCGGCCGGCGGAATTCTGGTGCTGGCCATCATGACCGCGATGTTCCCGGACTGGCCGCCGCATCGGATCAACGCGGTGAAGAACGTCGTCGCGATGTTCGCGAACGGGGCCGCGGCGCTCGGATTCGCCGGATTCGGGCCGGTGCATTGGAGTTTCGTGGCGCCGCTGGCCGTGGGCTTCTTCCTCGGCGGCCGGGTGGGACCGGTGATCGCCCGGCGGCTGCCGAACAATACGTTGCGGGTCGTCGCGGCCGGGTGCGGGATCGCGATGGCGGTCAAGCTCGCGTTGTGAGCGCCGGAAACCGGTTCGCGGCAGCGGGTTTCGGCTCAGAAGGCGGTGGAGGAGACGCGGGCGTAGACGCCGGGGTAGCCCGGCTGGGCCGAACCCCTGCCCCACGAGGTGACCCCGACGAGCTTGCCGTCGACCAGAATCGGCCCGCCGCTGTCGAATTCGCCGGTGTCGGCGATGGTGGAGCCGGCGCAGAACGCCTCGCCGGCATCGAATTCGGTGCCGTAGGCGGCGGCGCAGTCGGCGTCGGAGGCCAGCGGGACGGTCACCGTGTGCAGCCGGGCGTTGGCCCAGTCGCCGTCGGCGGTGGCGCCCCAGCCGACGACCGTGCCGGTCTCGCCGTGCGGGCTCGCGACGGCCACCGGCGCGACCGGCACCGGCTGAGCCAGGGTGAGGATGGCCAGGTCGTGGTGGTACGTGAGATCGCTGTCGAAGATCGACACCCGGAACCGCGGATCGATCCGGATGTTCTTGACGCCCACGGTGATTCCGCCGCCGCCGCCGCCGAGATCGTCGCGACCGAAGGTGGCGGTGAGCGCGTCCGGCGTCTCCTGGGCCAGCACCGCGCAGTGCGCCGCCGTGATCACCTGGTCCGGGGCGATCAGCGCGCCCGCGCAGAACTGGCCGCCGGGCCGCACCGCGAACGCCGGGGTGCCGATCGCGGCCAGCCAGGGATAGGCGCCGGGTGCGGCCTCGGTGCCGCCGACGATGGCCCGGGCCGGGCCGCCGGTGGCGACGACGGCGGCCGCGAGCACCGCCGCGGCGAGCGCTCCGCCCGCGACCGATCGGGTACTGCGTGGTGAATCCTGCACGGTGACCGCCTCGATGCTCGGAATCGATGCAACGAAGCCTCATTCAACCAGATCCGGGAGCCGGATTCCCGGCCGGTCCGTGGATGTCGGTGCCCTGCACTACGGTGCCCGGCATGACGACTTGGCGTGCGTTCGCAACCACCGCCCCGCTCATCTCGGCAATCTTCCTGCGGCGGCACGCCGCGGCGAAGAATCTCTGCCTGCTGGCCACCACCCGCTCCGACGGATATCCGCGCATCAGCCCGATCGAGCCGCGCGTGTTCGAGGACCGGCTGTGGCTCGTCGGCATGCCGGGGACCACGAAATTCAAGGATCTGCAACGGGATCCGCGGTTCTGCCTGCACACCGCCACGGTCGACACCGAGGTCTCCGACGGCGACGCGAAACTGTGGGGCACGGTGTACGACGTTCGCGACGAGGCGCTGCAGGCGCGGTGGCTGCAATCGCTGTACGAGGAGACCGAGTTCGACCTCCGGGACGAGACCTTCGATACGTTCTTCGCGGCCGAACTCACCGGCGCGTCCGCGGTCGAGGTGCGCGACGGTCATATGGACGTGCACATCTGGAAGCCCGGCACGCCGGAACACACCGTGCGCAAGCACTGAGCCGGTGCGAGTCAGCTCGTGGCGTGCACCGCCGCGAGCCGGGCCGCGCGGATCGCGTTCCACAGCGGGCGCAGCAGCGTCTCCTGCGCGGACAGGGCGCTGGCCGAGGTGGGGGCGGAGGCCGGTTCGCGCTGGGCCACGGCCAGGATGGCGGCCACATGATCGGCGGTGTCGAGAATGCGGCGGGCCCGCAGCGGGATCGAATCCGGGTACTCGTGGCGCGCGTAGTCGGCGAGTTCGGCCTCGACCATCTCGCGGGGGTCGTCGCCGCCGGAGTTGAGGCCGGTGGTCTGCAACCGCATCAGCGCGTCGGCGGCGTCGCGGACGGCCTGGCGCATCGCGAACTCGGCCTCGCCGAGCGGCATGTCCGGCTCCGGCGCGGCGGGGATGGCGGTGCGGAACACCGTCCACAGCAGCATGTCCTCGTCGGCCCACTGCGGGACCAGGCCGACCCCCTCCTCGCCGGGTACGCCGATCAGCACCCCCTCCTCGGCCTCCAGCGCGGCCGCGCCGAATTCACCGGCCGGGGGCAGGCCCCGCACATCGCCCGGGACCGGCAGCACCAGCCGTAGCCGGCTGCGCGAATCCGCGAACTCCTCGCGAATCAGCTTCAGCAACACCATGATTCCCGCGCCCTGGCCGTCGGGTGCGTCGCCGGCGGGCCAGGGCAGGCCGGTGTGCCCACCGGTTACCGGATCACCGGCGGCCACCGTCTGGCGCGTCGCCCACGCCCGCAACGCATCGAGCACGTCGTCGGGCGCACTGCAGCCGGCCAGCCACGAGCCGGCCCACACCGTCAGCGTGGCACTGGGAGAGCACATGATTCGAGGATAACCAGTGGTCACGCTCGGCATCTCGCCGGACGGCCGGATTCGGCCGAAACCACGCCCCGGACGGGCGGAATCTGCTTCGCTGATGCGGAGAAGATCATTACTGCGAAGCGAGGTGGCGGAGATGACCGTGCGACAGGTGGAGGTCGGGCTCGTCAGCGCCGACGATTCCCTCGTGGATTTCTACGCGCACGCGTTCGGTCTGCGCCGGGTGCCCGCGAGCGAATCCCGTTCCGGGACACTGCATCGGCTGCAGGCCGACGGCGTCTCGATGAAGGTGATGGTGCCGGCCCGCCCGCCCGCCGCCGCCGATCGCAGCGCGGCGTTCCTGGACGTCACGGGACTGCGGTACGTCACCTTCCACGTCGACGATCTCGACGGCACCGTCGATCGGGTGGTCGAGGGCGGCGGCGCGGTCCTGCACGGCCCGATGGAGATCGGCGGCGGCCGCCGGGTGGCCGTTCTGCGCGATCCCGACGGCAACACCGTGGAAGTGACCGCCGGTCCCTGATCTGCCACGGCCGACTATCGTGATCTTGTCCGAATCACGTGGTTGCCCGTCGAGAGGACCTTTCCGATGCCGAAGATGACCCCGGCCGAACGCACCGCCTTCCTCGCCGAACTGCATGTGGGCGTGATCGCCGTCGAGCGCCCGGACCGGGCCCCGCTGGCCGTCCCGATCTGGTACGGCTACGAGCCGGACGGCGAGGTGCTGCTGTGGACCGAGGCCGGCTCGGTGAAGGAGCAGCTCATCCGCGCCGCCGGTCGATTCTCGCTCACCGCTCAGGTCGAGCAGCCGCCGTACCGGTACGTGACGGTGGAGGGCCCGGTCGTCGGCATCGCGCCCGCCGATCCCGACACCGCCCGCGCGATCGCCGACCGGTACCTCGGCGAGGCGGAGGGCAAGGAATTCACCGCGGCGAACCTCGGCCCGGAATCGCTGATCATCCGGATGCGCCCGGAACGCTGGCTGAGCACCGATTACTCGAAGCCGGAGTAGTCCGGTAGCGGAAATCCGGTTGCGGTTCGCCACCGCCGCGCCCACCATATGCGGATGATCGGCGAACCACCGCGCACACTCGCGCCGGGTATCGCACCGCCGCATCGGATCGACTTGGGGGACTTGCTGTTACGGCGGTGGCAGCCCGCGGACCTGATACCGAGATTCGAGGCGATCAGCGCCTCCTACGAGCACATCCATCCGTGGATGGAGTGGCTCGCGCAGCCTCCCACCCTGGAGCAGCAGCGGGCCTTCCAGGCCACCGGATGGCCCGGCGCCGGAGGCGGGTACAACTACGGCATCTTCGCGACCACCGGCGACACCGGCGCGGTACTCGGCGCGATCGGCCTGCACGACCGGCTCGGTGATCATGCGCTGGAGATCGGCTACTGGTGTCACGTCGGCCACACCGGGCGCGGCGTGATCACCCGCAGTGCCGAGGCGCTCACCGATGTCGCGCTGGCGCTGCCCGGCGTGCATCGAACCGAGATTCGTTGTGACGCGGCCAATGTCCGCAGTGCCGCGGTGCCGCGGCGGCTGGGGTATCGGCTGGATCGGCTGGAGCCGCGCGAGATCCGCGCCGCGGCCGAGAGCGGGCAGGGCATGGTCTGGGTGAAATTGCGGATGTAAGCGGCTGTGGCAGAGGGGTTCCGGGGCGCGGTACACCGGTGGTGGAGAGGAACCACCATGGGTATCCACGGATCCTGGGACACCGTCACCGAGGCCCTCACCCGCGTCAGCGGACCCGGTCGCACCAGCGGCGACTGGGTCCGATACCTCTGCCCGGTCCACGAGGCCGACGGCCGCCGCCATCGCCCGTCGCTGGGCATCGTCTACAACCACGGCAAGCAGCGGACGATCGTCCGCTGCTTCGCGGGCTGCCGGGACGAGGAGGTCCTCGCCCGCCTCGGCCTGCGCGTGCGGGATCTGTTCGACGGCCCGCCGCGGCCGCGAACGGGCCATGTCCGGGGCGGTGGTCGCGCGGTGGCGCCGGCCGACCGCGCGGCGCTCGCGTCCGGCCTGCCGCTGACCGTCCGCAAACCCGATCTCGGCCCCGCGTGTGGCCCCGGCCGGGTGGTCGCGACGTATGTCTACACCGGCCCCGGCGGTGATCCCGAAGGCCGGGTGATCCGGGTGCACACCCCGCACCTCGGCGGCCGCGCCAAACACTTCTGGCAGCAGCGGTGGACCGGAACCGGTTGGTGCAACGGCGGTTTCGGCACGGTCCCGTACCGGCTTCCCGAACTGCTCGCGGGTATCGCAGCCGGGGCCGACGTGTATGTCTGTGAGGGCGAGGCGGATACCGACACCGCCCGGCATGCGGGCGCCATCGCGACCACCAATGCCGGTGGCGCGCACAACTGGCGGCCCGAGCACGCGGCGCGATTGCGGGGCGCCGCGCGGGTCTGGATCGTCGCCGACCGCGACCCGCCGGGCTACCGGCGCGCGGTGGCGGTCGCGACCACGTTGCTGGGGCTCGTCGGGGAGATCCGTATCGTCCAGGCCCGCGACGGCAACGATTTCACCGACCACGTCGATGCCGGACACGATCTCACAGATCTGGACCCGGTTCCGTTGCTGGACAACCACTTCCGAAACCTCGCGGTATGAGCATCCATAACCACGGGTTATAGCCGAAGGTATTGGACGGTTTCCTCCTCGCTTCGCAGACTGACGAGGTCACTCGTTGTGCCCCATCGTGTCGGAAGGCTCACGCATGAAGGCGATCGTCGTCGATCCAGCGTCCGCATCGAAGTTCGGTTTCGCCGAGGTACCGGAGCCGGTGCCGGGACCGGGACAGGTGCTCGTCGACGTCCGGCACAGTTCGCTCAACGCCGGCGAGTTGTACATGGCCGGTGTACTCGACCCCGGCGCGGTGCTGGGCTTCGAGGCGACCGGCCTCGTCGTCGCGGCGGCGGCGGACGGCAGCGGCCCGCCGGTGGGCAGCCGGGTCATGACATACGCCGACAACGGCGGCTGGGCCCGGCTGCGGGCGGTCGACACGACCGATGTCGCGGTCGTCCCGGATTCGATCGATCTCGGGGTGGCCGCGACGCTGCCCGTCGCGGCCGGTACCGCGCTGCGCGCTCTGCAGCAGGCCGGGCCGCTCACCGGGCTGCGGGTGCTGGTCACCGGAGCCGTCGGGGGTGTCGGGACGTTCGCGGTGCAGTTGGCGCAGATCTCGGGTGCGTACGTGATCGCCTCCGTCAGTTCCGCCGAACGGGGAAAAGGATTGCGGGAGTTGGGCGCCGACCAGGTGGTGATCGGTCTCGACGGTATCGACCGGCCCGTCGACGTCGTCATCGATCAGGTGGGTGGCCCGCAACTGGTCCGGGCCTACGGACTGCTGGCCCCCGGCGGCAACGTGCAGAGTGTCGGCTGGTCCTCGCAGCAGGCGGCGACCTTCCCGGTGGGATCGACACTCGGGCGACGCCGGCCGATCACCCTCACCTCCGTGTACAACGGCGGCGGGCTGACCGACCGCGGCACGAATTTCCGCATCCTGCTGGACCTGATCGACACGGGGAAACTGGAACCCGTCATCGGCTGGCGGGACACCTGGGACCGGATCGACGACGCCGTGTCCGCCCTGACCGGTCGCACCCTGTCGGGTAAGGCGGTTCTCGACCTCACCTGAGCTCCGTGCGCGCCGACGGCGCGAGGCTAACTCGCAGCGATCTCCCAGCCGGACCCGATACGGTCTCGGGCGTGTCGAGTTTTTCTGTGCTGGCGGCGGCCGCGCCGCCTGCCCCGGGCGTGGGGCGAGTGGTGATCGAGGCTGCTTACTACGCCGGGCCGGCGATCGCGGTCGGTGTCGGGTCGACGGTGGCGTGGCTCGCGCCGCCGGAATCGACCGGCGGTGTGGTGGCGGGCCGGGTGCGGCGGCTGGCGATTCCGGCCGCGATCCTGGTCGCGGTCACGACGCTGCTGGAATTCGTCGCCGTGGCGGCCCGGACCGAACGGACCGGAATCGGCTCCGCCTTCGGCCGGTCGGTGCTCGACGGCTATCTGCACGCGAAACCGGCGCGCGGGAACACCCTCGGTGCGGGCACGGTCGGGGTGCTGCAACTGGGGGTGTGCCTGGTGCTGGTGTTGTCGCTGGTGCTGCTGCGCGTGCGCGGTGCGCGGTCCGCCGGGTGGGCCGTGGCCGTACTCGGGGTGCTCACCATCGCGGTGCCCCGGATCCCGTTCGGGCCGGTGCACACCGACGGTCTGGCCGAATCGGTGCTGACGACGGTGCATCTGGCGGGTGCGCTGCTGTGGGCGGGTGGGCTGCTGGTGCTGGCATTCATCGGTGTGACCGGTCTGCTGCGCAGGTCGCCGGTCGATGCGGAGACGACCGATCGGGTCGCCGCGGAGTGGAGCCGGATCTGGGCCCGATTCGGGTCGGTCGCGCTCGTCGCGGTCGGATTGTTGGTGGTGAGTGGTTCGTGGCTGGCCTGGACGCATGTCGGGACCCCGGCGCAGCTGTTCACCACTCCCTACGGCCGCTATCTGGCGATCAAGCTGGCGCTGGTGGCCGTGATGCTGGTCGCCGGTGGCTACAACGCGCGGGTTCTGTTGCCGCGCATCGAGGCGGCGCGGGCGGGTGGCGATCGTGTCGGGGTGCTGTGGCTCGCGGTCCGGCATTTTCCGAAAGTTGTTGCGGTGGAAGCCATTGCAGCGGTCGGAGTGCTACTGGTGGTGCCGTTCCTGGCGGGATCGGCGCGCACCGAAGCGGGCTGGGCGGCGGCGCGGTCGTTCGATCTCACCGTGTTCGGCACCGGAGTGGTGCTGGCCGGGCTCGTGGCGGCGGCGCTGTGGGCCGGATCCCGGACCGCACCGCGCGGGTCCGCCGATGCCCGGGAATCCGTGCGGGCTGCGTAATCTGGCGCTGTGACCACCGATCCCGCCACCACCGGTTCCCGGCCGCGTGGGCAGACCCGCGAGCGCATCCTCGAGGCCGCGATGGAGGTCTTCGCCGAGGTCGGTTTCTCCGGTGCCACGATCAGCGAGGTGGAGCGGCGGGTCGGGCTGGCGGTCGGCACGGGCAGCCTCTACCGGCACTTCCCCTCCAAACAGGCGCTGCTGGACGCCGCGGTGGAGCGCGAGGTCGCCTCGCTGCGAGCGGAGATGGCGCAGGCGCGGGCCGCGGTGGCCGAGGTGGCGGATCCGCTGGAACGGCGGCGGCTGGGATACGAGCAGTCGCTGCACGACTTCCGGCGCTTCGATCGGCTGTTCCGGCTGATGCTCACCGAGGGGGAGCGGGTTCCCGAACTGCGGCAGGCGATCTGGGCCGCGGTGCAGCGGGATGTGCCGGGCGCGCTGGGCGATCGGGACGTGGTGGACGCGATCGCGATGGCGGCTCTCGGTGGCTACCACCTCTTCTCGCTGATGCAGGGCCGGCCGTTCAACGGCATTCCGGAGGAACGGTTCCTCGCGGTGCTGGCCGGGCTGACCGGGCCTCCGGAGAACTGAATTCCGCGCTCGGCTCGGTCAGGCCGGAAGGAATTCCAGCGGAACGGATTTCGGTCCGCGGGCCTGGAGGCTGAAGTAGCCGACCTCGGCGCCGGCGGGAATCCGGAACGGGCCCAGTCGTTCCAGCAGCCGCCGGATCGCGATCCGGATCTGGAGCCGGGCCAGATTCGAGCCGATGCAGCGGTGCGGGCCGGCGCCGAACGACAGATGCCGGTTGTGCGGACGGTCCAGGATCACCTCGCCGGGGTGCTCGAACATGTCCGGGTCGCGGTTGGCGGCGCCGAAGAACAGGCCGACCTTGTCGCCTGCGCGGATCGGGCAGCCCGCGATCTCGACGTCCCGCACCGCGGTGCGGAACATCAGCGGCAGTGGGGTTTCCAGCCGCAGCGTCTCCTCGACGAGTGCCGGCACCAGCGACAGGTCCGCGCGCACCCGCTGTTGCAGTTCCGGCCGCTCGGCGAGAATGCGCATCGCGGCGCCGATGGCGCTGGCCGAGGTGCCGATACCGCCCTGGATCAGCAGTTGCAGGCCGGAGGAATACTCGTGGTCGGCGAACTCGAACCCGCTGTCGCCGAGCCGCATCACGGCGCCGATCACGTCGTCGATCTCCGGGCCGCCGGCCCGGTCCGCGAAAACCCCTGCGGCCCAGCGGCGTAGCGTCGCGGCCGCGGCGGCGGTGCGGTCCCGGTCGGAATCGAAGCTGATCACCTTCGCCGCCGGTTCGGCGATCCGGAAATCCGCGTCGGTGGCGCGGAGGAGCAGCCGGAACAGGATGGTACCGGGCAACTTCCGGGCGAAATCGGCGGCGATGTCACAGCGGTCGCGTCCGGCCAGCGGGTCGATCAGCTCGTCCACCACCGTCAGGATCGAATCCTCCAGTGCCGTCAGGGATTTGATGGTCAGGTGCGGGTTGACCACGGTCCGGTAGGCGCGCTGGCGGGGCGGATCCAGCTCGATCGGGACCAGGCGGGGCATCGCGTCGAAACCGGGACGGGTGATCGACACGCCCTCGGTGGAGGTGAAGGTCTGCCAGTCCTGCGCGATGCGCAGCACGGTGTCGTGCCGGGTGGCGGCCCAGTACCCGCCGCAACTCCGCACCCGGACCAGCGGGCCGAGGCGCTGCAGCTCGGCGATCGCGTCCCAGAAGCGGGGTCCCGCGACCTCGGGGGAGAGATGGTCGAACGTCGAGGTCGGGTTCACGGCATCGTGTCCTTCGGCCGGCAACGAAATATATGCAAGGGGTCTCTTACATTAATGAAAAGCAATGGTACGCTGGTGTTTTCGGGACGGTCAACCGGGGAGCGGGCATGGATGCCATTCCTTTCCACATCGGGATCAGCACCGGCGATCTGGACGGGTCCATGCGTGCGCTCACCGCCGCGCTCGGTGTGTCGTGGACGACGCCGACCGCCGGGCCGGGCGTACTGCACACCGTCGACGGCGTACCCCAGCCCCGGCCGACGTCGTGCGTCTCGCGCGGCGGGCCGATCCACCTCGACCTGATCGCCGGTGCGCCGGGCACCATCTGGGCCACCGACCGGCCGCGGCTGCACCACTTCGCCTACTGGACCGACGATCTGGCCGGTGATGTGCGGCGGCTCGGCGCCGAGGGCTGGCGGCTGGAGATGACCCGGCCCGGATCCGACGGCGCGCCCACTGTTTTCGCCTATCTCGTGCGCGCCGACGGCTTCCGGCTCGAGCTCATCGACGAGGCGGGCCGCGCCGACTATGCCGCCCGGCTCGCGGAATAGCGCCGCCCTCACGGGAGCGTCGCGAGCAGCGCGGCGGTGTCGTGCACGAACGCCTCCACCGCCACGATCCGGCCGTCGCGGACCCGGATCAGATCGATCATCGGCAGCAGCACCGAGCGTCCGGTGGCGCGGGCGGTCCAGCGGATGACGATCCGCAGCACGGCCCGGTCGGGTGCGCACTGCCAGTATTCGGCGCTCTCGATGCGCTGCTCCCACAGCTCGCGCATGCCCGCCTGGGCCGCGCGGAAGCCGTCGAGTCCCTGGTGCCGGCCACCGTGCGGCAGCGAATCCGGCTCGATCAGCACGATGTCCTCGTCGAACAGCTCCGCCCAGCGCTGCGCCGTCGCGGGATCGCCCATGGCGTCGGGATGCCATGTCGCCGACAGCAATTCCATGATCTGCAAGGGGGTCCGGGATGTCACGATGACCTCTCAGCCGAGGAAGTACTTGCCGCCGTCGAACGAGATCGTCTGGCCGGTCATATATCCCGACGCCTCGCTCGCGAGGAAGACGATCGGCCCGGCGACGTCGTCGGCGGTGGCGACGCGGGGGATGAGCTGCCGGGCGAAATCCGGTGTGCTCGTCATCTGTTCGGCACGTTCGAGCACGCCGAGTTCGATCGCCTCGACGGCCATGCTGCCGACGCACAGTGCATTGACCCGAATATGCTGCGGGGCAAGCTCTTTGGCCAGCGATTTGGTCATGCCGATCACCGCCGCGCGGGCGGTGCCGTAGTCCAGCCAGTTCCGCACGCCGTAGGCGGCCGCGGAGGTGTGGTTCACGATGGCCGGATGCGGTGCGCCGGCCAGCGCGGGTGCGGCGGCCTTGCACATCAGGAAGGTGCCGCGCACCATC